>NZ_JBSFRT010000036.1:0-64247 GCF_053589375.1 Rhodococcus sp. NPDC003348 | reverse complement strand
GCTCAACCACGCTCTCCGGGGGCCCCCCCCCCCCGCCGCCCCCCCCCCCCACCCCTCTGGTCGAGACTGCGCTGCTACGGCTTGGCGATGGCCGCGCTCATCACGCGGATCGCGGAGATCAGGCCGTCGATCAGGTTGTTGTCGGCGAACGACGACACGGCCGCCGTCACACCGAGCTGCGCGACACGGTCGGTGACGCGGTCGGCCACGTCCTTGCCGGAACGCACCTCGATGACCCGCTGGTTCGGGGAGACCGCGATGAGCACGGAACGCTCCGCCTCGGGGGTGTTCGGGAACAGCTCGGTGACTCCGGCGGCCGGGTCCGTGCCGAGCGGGCCGACGTACGCGTTGAAGCGCACCTTCGTCGCGCGGGTCGCGTCGGTCAGCGCGTCGTCGAGCGCGACGAGCTCGTCGGTGTCGAACGGGAGCGCGGTGTCGAGCGGCTCGCCGACCCGGTGCACTGCGGACACGCGACCGCTGGAGGTCACCGCCGACCCCACCGGAAGATCGGCCTCGATCACTGCCGGGAAACGGTTACCACCTGCCACTTGCCGAACCTCCGATCAGATCTGCCGAACCGGCCTCGATCGCCGCGTGTCCACCGTGGTGTCCGGGGCGGGTCGTCACCTCGTCAGTGGCGGACCAGAGCACCGGCTCGTGGGTCCACTTCTTGTCCAGGGTGTAGCGCGGGGGCTTGGGACTTGGATCACGCGTGGCCGGATAGCACAGCCCCGCGATGATCGCGATGACGACGACGGGAATCCCGACGAAGATCAGCGTTGTCTCGAGAATGCTCACCCGGCAAAGGTAGCCCACTGGCAGCCAAAATGTGCTCTCGGCCCCGGGAAAACCGGCTCAGGCCGCACCCTCTCCGAGATACCGGAGCCACAGTGGATCGAGTTCCTTCGTCGCGGCGAGCAGCCGCCAGTGCTGGCCCTTCGGCGGGGCCAGCGACGCGCGCAGCGTCCACCCGAGCTCGCTGAGCAGTTTGTCTGCTTTGCGGTGATTGCAGGGGGCGCAGCAGGCGACGCAGTTCTCCCACGAGTGCTCGCCGCCGCGACTGCGGGGGATCACGTGGTCGATGGTCTCCGCCTTGTCACCGCAGTAGGCGCACCGGAATCGGTCACGGTGCATCAGGGCGGCGCGGGTCATCGGGATACGCGCCCGATACGGCACGCGCACGTACTTGCGCAGCCGGATCACGGATGGCACCTGCACCGAACAACCAGCGGAGTGGATGACCTGCCCGAGCGGATCCTCGTGCACGGAATCGGCCTTGTCACAGACCAGCAGCACGACCGCGCGGCGGATGGGGAGTGCGGTGAGTGGTTCGTAAGTCGCGTTGAGCAGCAGCACCCGACGCTTCACCCAGGAGGGAACCGCATCCTCTCCGGGGTGCGAGGGTCTGTTGCCCTCGTCGATCGCATACAGCGGGGAAGCCCCCGACACCGGCCTGTCACGGGCGTCGGCGGGCTCGAGTTGTCGGTGCGTGCGGGTGCTGTGTCGGTGCTTCATGCGACCTCCGGAGAACGACCTGTCCCAGTTGACCACGGATGACGCGCCGACGCACGTGCATTTGTGCCACCGAACACGGGACATTCGGTGAACGGAAGGCGACATCGGGCCGCACATCGACGCAGCGCTCCCGGCGCACATCGACGCAGCGCGATCAGCCAGGCACAATGGTGGCGCCATGAGTGATGCCGAGATGAGCTTCTACGACGCGGTCGGTGGAGCCGAGACGTTCCGCAAACTGATCGCCCGCTTCTACGAAGAGGTCGCGAAGGACGAGATCGTCCGCCCTCTCTACCCCGAGGAGGATCTGGGACCGGCCGAGCGCCGGATGCGGATGTTCCTCGAGCAGTACTGGGGTGGTCCGCGCACCTATTCGGAGGAGCGAGGGCATCCGCGTCTGAGGATGCGGCACCACCCGTTCAAGATCGGTCCGCTCGAACGGGACGCCTGGCTGCGCTGCATGCACATCGCGATCGATTCGATCGACGAGCAGACCATGGACGCACCGCACCGGCGCGCGCTCGTCGAGTACATCGACATGGCCGCCGACTCGATGGTGAACTCCCCCGTCTGACTCGCACCGGGCCGGACGGGAATCGGGGTCGCGACGCGCACGCCTACGAGTCGTGGCGGTCGGCGGCGTGTGGCACTGTGACGGACGTGAGCACAGTGGACAACGCTGCGGAGGCGTCGGATCGGGGGGCAGGCGACAGGTGGTGGACGAACGCCGTCTTCTACCAGATCTATCCTCGCTCGTTCTCCGACGGCAACGGTGACGGGGTCGGCGACCTCATCGGGGTCCGGGACCGGCTCGGCTACCTCGAACTGCTCGGTGTCGACGCCCTCTGGCTGAGCCCGGTGATGCGCTCGCCGATGGCCGACCACGGATACGACGTCTCCGATCCCCGCGACATCGATCCGTTGTTCGGCGATCTCGACGTGATGGACGCGCTGATCGCGGAGGCGCACGCCCGCCACATCAAGGTCACCATGGACCTGGTGCCCAATCACACCAGCGACCGGCACCCGTGGTTCGTGGCCGCGCTCGCCGCCCCTCCGGGCAGTCCCGAACGAGGCCGGTACATCTTCCGCGAGGGTCGGGGCGCCAACGGCGACGAACCGCCGAACAACTGGCCGTCGATCTTCGGCGGACCGGCGTGGACCCGGGTCACCGAGGCCGACGGCTCCCCCGGCCAGTGGTACCTGCACATCTTCGCCCGCGAGCAGCCCGACCTGAACTGGGACAACCCCGAGGTCGCCGAGGACCTGTACACGACCCTGCGGTTCTGGCTCGACCGCGGCGTCGACGGATTCCGGATCGACGTGGCGCACGGTATGGCGAAGCCGGAGGGCCTGCCGGACCACGACTGGGACCTCAACGAGCTCATGCGCAACGACGACGACGACCCGCGGTTCAACAACCCGGGTGTGCACGAGATCCACCGCGGCATCCGGAAGGTGATGAACGAGTACCCCGACACGATGTCCGTGGGTGAGATCTGGGTCCGCGACAACGAGCGCTTCGGCGAGTACATCCGGCCCGACGAACTGCACCTGGGATTCAACTTCCGGCTCGCCGAGGCCGAGTTCGGCGCCGAACAGGTGCGCGCCGCGATCGACAACTCGCTGGCCGCCGTTGCCGCGGTCGGCGGGACACCGACGTGGACCCTGTCGAACCACGACGTCGAGCGGGAGGTGACCCGGTACGGCGGCGGCGCGGTCGGCTGGGCGCGGGCGCGGGCGATGACCCTGGTGGAGTTCGCACTGCCCGGCGCCGTGTTCGTCTACAACGGCGCCGAACTGGGGCTCCCGAACGTCGACCTTCCCGACGAGGCGCTGCAGGACCCCGCGTGGGAGCGATCCGGGCACACCGAGCGCGGCCGCGACGGTTGCCGTGTCCCGCTCCCCTGGCAGGGCTCGCAGGCGCCGTACGGGTTCACCACCGCCGACTCGAGTTGGCTGCCGATGCCGGCGGACTGGGCGGCGCTGACGGTGGAGGCACAGCTCGAGGACGTCGGCTCGATGCTGTCGTTGTACCGCTCGGCGATCGAACTGCGGGGCCAGCGTCCCGAGTTCACCGGGACCGAGATCGACTGGTACGGAAGCCCGCCCGGATGCTTCGCGTTCCGGCGACGTGGCGGGCTGATCTGCGCGCTCAACTCCACCGATGCCCCGATCCCGCTGCCGCCCGGACAACTGCTGCTCGCGAGCGCGCCGCTCGTCGACGGGGCGTTGCCCGGCAACGCGGCCGCCTGGCTGGTCTGACACGCCGGCGACGCGACGGCCGCGACACGTGACGATTCGGCACGCCGCACCCCCAAATCGGGCAATCCCACCACTGAACCAACTAGACTGCGCCGCATGCTGATTCACCCGACTCTGCGCATGCAATCGTGGGGATTCGTCGTCGGCTCTCTGCTGTTCGCCCTCGGTTCCGCCCCCTGGATCTCCACTGCGATGGGCACAGGGGCCGCCAACACCGCATTCTTCATCGGATCGTGGTTCTTCACCGCCGCCGCGTTCGTTCAGCTGGTGTTGAGCGGTCCTGCGACCACCACGGACCACGGCAAGCCGGCGATTCGAGCCGAGTGGCTGTCCGCAGCAATCCAATTCCTCGGGACGGTGCTGTTCAACATCAGCACGGGAGCTGCGCTGCACGCACACACGATCAAGGGGGAAATGCACCTCGTGTGGAATCCCAATGCCGAGGGATCGGTGGCCTTTCTCGCGAGCAGTGCACTGGCCGTCCTGATTCTGCTGCGGGCCAACCAGATCTGGGAACCGGGCTCGAGGGACTGGCAGAGCGTGTGGTTGAACATGCTCGGGTCGATCGCGTTCGGCATCTCGGCAGCGGGCGCGTTCGTCACCCAGGACGGCACGTCCCTGGACACGGCGCTCGCCGTCGGTGGCACGTTCGTCGGCGCGCTGTGCTTCTTCGCCGCCTCTGCCGTCTGCCTCGGCGAGGACGACCGGCCCGCGGAGGAGTTCGCCGACGCGGTCGAGTGAGTCCCGCCGCCGTCCCGGCCGTCGCGTGCGCACCAGTCGCTACTCGACCAGCGCGACGAGTGATCGGTTGATCCGGATCAGCGGTGGAAGCAGCGTCGCGACACACTGATCCGGATCTGCGGACCCGGACCGCCCCACGTGACCGGTCACCGCGGCGTCATCGAGACGGACCGTGGTTCCGCCCCGGTGTCCGGCGTTGCGTCGGCGCACCAACTCGATGTTTCCCTGCACGTCCCGAATCACCGATTCGAGTGCACGTCCGGCGCCGCAGGCCGGTTCCTGCTGCGGCACCGTGACGGCACCTGCCCTGGCCAACGCGTGCGCCCCCCTGTTCGTTTCGCGCAACCGACGCTCGAACCACGCCACGGACCGTCGGCTCGCGTCATCGGGTCCTCGATGAGCGGCACCGCCGCGGCCCGCACCACGGCCAGTCTCGCGTCGAGGGCCCGAGTCGTGGCGACCACCTCCGCGGCAGTGCCCACTCCCTTTGCGGTGCCGGAACACCGGTCGAGGAGATCCGACAACGATCGTTCCCACCACCCGCTCACCCGCGCGGGCGAGCACCTCCCCGCGGGTGCTGGTACCGGTGTAGACGAGGAAGGCCGTGACCACCGCCCAGTACCAATGTCCCGGATTGACGAGGGAACCCGCGACCATCGCGGCGGTCGCCGCGACCGCGACCGCGACCTGTACGGCCGCACGGTCGCTCGCCGACCGGACGGAAGAGTCGCCGCCCTCCGCCCGTGATGCGCGATGCTCACGCGCGGTGTCCGGCGCCACCGGCGTTCGGCGACCCAGCTGCCCCAGCGTCGCGTGCGCCTCCACCGCCCGGTAGGCGAGCTGCGCTGCGAATCCCTCCTCGGTATCGGCGTCCACCGACTCGGCCGCGGCCCGCGCTCGTACGAGCGAATCCGAGGCATGTTCCGCGGTCGGGTTCGGGCGCAACACGTCTGCCAGTTCGTCGGCGGCCCGGCTCACACAGGCACCTCTGCGCGGCCAGAGGGAGGCCATGAAGGCGAATGCCTCCTCGGTGGTCACCTGAGCATCGAAGACGGCGCGGGAGAACTCGGCGCTCTCGACACCCAGACACGACCTCGTGTCGTTTCGGTCGATCCAGTCCTCGATCATCATCGCCGTGGTCTCGATCCGGTCGAGGGTTCGGCTCGGAGCGGAGCCATCGGAACCTGCACTGCGCCGGATCACGTCCAACCCGGACCGGCTCTCCGCACGCAATGCCTCCAGCAGACTGTTGATCTCGCGCAGTGGGGTCTCCGGAAACACCACGGTGCGCACGAAGACGGTGACCGCCACGCCGGTGCAGATGCCCAGACACAACAGCGGCAGTTCGGCGACCGTGGCGTGGAGAACCAGCGCGGCCACCGCCAATCCCAGCGCGGTGACTGTGATCAGTCCGCTGCGCAGTCGCTGGTGGCCGGGGTCGGTGATGCTCAGGTAACGCAGTGTGCGCCGCAGCGGTCCGTCCACGGTCCCGGCCACCTCGACCTCCTTCCGGCACGGAAAAGGGGAGGTACCGGTGCTCATCCGCACCCGCACCTCCCCTGTCCGTCAGCTACGGCCCGGCCACGAACTCAGTGCGCGAATCCCTTCGCGGTGTGCTCGGTACCCTCCTTCAGCCGGGCGACGACATCCCTGATCGCCAGCACCAGCTTGTAGGCCATGTCCCGGCTGAAGCCCTCCCGCAACACGATTCGCAGGACCGCGACGTCCTCCGCGTCGGCAGGCATCGTGTAGGCGGGAACCTGGAAGCCACGGGCGCGCAGTTCGTGCGAGATGTCGAACACCGTGTACCCCGGATCGCCGACAACTTCGAACGACAGCACGGGAATCGCGGTGCCGTCCGTGATGACGTGCATGTCGTCCATCTTGGACAGCTCCGCCGAGATCATCAGGGCGGTGTCCCGGAGCGACTCCATGATCTGGGTGTACCCCGCAACACCCAGCCTGATGAAGTTGTAGTACTGGCCCACCACCTGATTGCCCGGACGCGAGAAGTTCAGGGTGAAGGTCGGCATGTCACCGCCGAGGTAGTTGACCCGGAAGACCAGGTCCTCCGGCAGGTACTCCTTCGAGCGCCACACGACGAACCCGATACCCGGATAGGTCATGCCGTACTTGTGGCCGCTCACGTTGATCGACACCACCCGGGGAAGGCGGAAGTCCCACTTCAGTTCGGGATGCAGGAAGGGAACCACGAAGCCACCGCTGGCGGCGTCGACGTGGATCGGCACGTCCGGTCCGCCCTTCGCGGCGATCTCGTCGAGGACGTCGGAGATCTCGGCGACCGGCTCGAGTTCACCCGTGAAGGTCGTGCCGAGGATCGCGACCACGCCGATGGTGTTCTCGTCCACGGCCTCCCGCACCTGCTCCGGGGTGATGACGTAGCGGTCCTTCGCCATCGGGAGGTACTTCGGTTCGACGTCGAAGTAGCGGCAGAACTTCTCCCACACGACCTGGACGTTGCTGCCGAGAATGAGATTCGGCCGCGCCGTGTCCTTGCCCGCAGCCTCCCGTGCCGCGCGCCAGCGCCATTTCAGCGCGAGACCGGCGAGCATGACCGCCTCCGAGGAGCCGACCGTGGACACCCCGGTGGCGGACGAGGGATCGGACTCGTCGAGGTCCTCCGCATTGAACAGGGCCGCGACCATGTTCACGCACCGGGTCTCGATCTCCGCGGTCTGCGGGTACTCGTCCTTGTCGATCATGTTCTTGTCGAACGTCTCGGCCATCAGGCGATCGGCCTGCGGATCCATCCAGGTGGTCACGAAGGTCGCCAGGTTCAGTCGCGAGCTGCCGTCGAGCATCAGCTCGTCGTGGATGAACCGGTAGGCGGCTTCCGGATCCGTTTCGGACTTCGGCATGCGAAGCGCCGGCACCGGATCGGTTCCGAGCCGCCCCGTGTACGCCGGGGCGAGGGTTTCTGCCGGAGCTGCAAAGGAATCAGACATCTTCTCTCCAATACTCGGTTCCACAGATCACAGAGGTTGAGGGAAATCTCCGGGCTTCGGTACCGCACACCGCCCGGTCACCGGATGGTTTCTCCTGGTCACACCTCCAGGGGTGGGTAGAGCCGCTCCATGGTGTACTGGCGGTTGCGGCGGACGGAGAGCGCGCTGGCGGTGAGGCTCACGACCAGGATGCCGACCAGTACTGCGATCGCGATCCACAACCGGGAGTCGACGTGCTCACCGATGGTGAGCTGTCGCAACCCGTTGACGGTGTAGGTCATCGGGTCGAACGGGTGGATGTACTGGAACGGCTTGGCGGTCGTCGGCACGGGGTAGATGCCGCCCGCGGAGACCAACTGGAGCATCAGGAAGGCGAGGGTCACCACACGCCCGACCGCGATCCCGAACACCGCGTTGAATGCCTGGATCATCGCCAGGTAGGTCGCGGAGATGAGCATCAGGAACGCGATCGTGCCGAGCACGTGCTTGACGTCGAGCCCGACACCGAAGTGGACGACGGTGTACATGACGATCACCTGCAGGATCCCCACCAGGAGCGCGGGCCAGTACGACGCGAGCACCGTTCGGTACAGGCCCAGCCCACCGACCGTGGGCCGGGACTGCAACGGGGTCAACAGCATCCAGGTGATGATGCCGCCCACGAACAGCGCCAGCGACAGGAAGAACGGCGCGAAACCGGTACCGAAGGTGGGCGCCATGTTCGTGTAGTCCTGCTTGAGGCCGACCGGAGTCGACAGGGTCTCCGCCGTCGCGGTCTTCTGCTCGTCGGTCCAGCTCGGAACCTGTCCGGCCCCCTGCTCGAGCGCGGTGGCGAGCTCGTGCGATCCGGACTGCAGTTCCACCATCCCGGACGCGAGCTGACCGGCACCGCTGGCGAGCTGGTTGCTGCCATCGGTCAACTGGACCATCCCCGAGCTGAGCGTGGCCGCACCGGCGCTGAGTTCGTCCGCACCACTGCGCAACTGCTGAAGATCCGACGCGATCCCACCGTTCTGCAGCATCGCCAACCCGGATTGCAGCGGGCTGCTCGGGTCCGTGAGCTGGTATTCGACCGCGCGGGCGTCCTCGCTGAGGCGGCTGATCTCCGCCTGCAGCTCCCCGGTGTCACCACGCACCTGCTGGGCGGTGAGAGGCGACAGCGCGGCCACGGCCCGCTGCACCAGGGGATCCGAGCTCTGCCTGAGGATGTCGAGTGCTTGCGAGACCGCGGTGGCGGGCGCAGGTGCCGACTCGGGCAGCCGGCTCCCGAGCGCCTCCAACGACTGCCGGAGCTCGGACACCTGGCCGCTGACGTTCGGGACTGCACCACTGCCCAGTGCATTGATCAACGGGGTGGTGGCACCGTCGATCGCCGTCGCGAGTTGAGCTGCGCCACTTGCCAGTTGTGCCGATCCGGATTCCGCGGTGACCATGTTCGTCGCCAGTTCGTTCGCACCCGAACTGAGCTGGTCCGCCCCACTCTTGGCGGTGTCGATCCCGGAGGCCAACTGGTCGGCGCCGTCGGCGGCCTGCTTCAGTCCGGAGCCTGCGCTCTGCAGGCCGGTGAGAACCTGCCCGACGCCCTGCGCACCGATGGTCGAGTTGACCTGGTTGATGACCTGTTCCGAGGCGTCCTGCCCGATGATGGTCGCGAGGTAGTTGTTGGCGTCGTTGAACGTGAAGATCAGCTCCGCCTTCTCCGGGTTGTCCCCGTTCGGCGATTCGACCGCCGCGCTGAAGTTCTCGGGCAGGGTGATCGTGTAGTAGTACTTCCCGGATGCCAGGCCCTCGGATGCCTCCCCGTCGGAGACCTCGGCCAGGTCCAGCTGTCCGGACGCGATGAGCGACTTGACCACCTGGTCACCGGCGTCGAGTTGCTGTCCGTCCGCGGTGCGGCCGGTGTCGTTGTTGACGATCGCGGCGGGGATCTTGTCGACCGCGCCGAACGGGTTCCAGAACGCCCACAGGTACATCGCACCGTAGAGCAGGGGCATGAGGATGATCGTGATGATCGCGATCCGCGGCATGGTGCCGCGGAAGTACCGCTTCGAATCACTTCCGAGGGACACTCCTGCCAGCATGGGTCACCTCCCCTCGGTCATGACGCCGATGTCGCCCGCGCCGAGCAACCCGTGCATGTCGACCACCGCCCGCACCCCGGTGCCCGGCGGGAGCGGGTTGACGTCCGCGGTGATCACCGACTGCTTCTCCCCCAGTGCCACAAGACGTTCGAGGAGTCCGAGCCGTTCGTCGTCGTCGGCGATCTTGTCCATGCGCCCGACGACGAGCAACGGTGGGCGGCGGGTGTTCGCCACCGCGATACGCAGCAGCAACTGCTGAATCTCGGGGAGGTCGTCCACGAAGGCGTTCAGCGCCGGCAGCGGCACGTCACCGAACACCTCCGCGCACATGCGCTCCACACCGTCTTCGTGCACCCTGGGAACGAACCGGTACCACGGCGACTGCCACCGCAACTGCTCGGTGACCATGTCACGGACGGTGACCGACGGGCTGACGTCGTCGACTTCGTTCACGCACGCGATGGCGGACTCCGCAAACACCTTCGCGGGTTTGTTCGTGTGGCCCAGCACGGTCAGGGTTCCGCCCGACAGGCGCATTCGGCCGCACAGTGCCATGAGCAGCGCGGTCCGAGCGGCACCGGACTGCGCGGCGAGCACCGTCACCCCACCCTCGTCGATGTCGAGGTCGAGGGGGCCGAACACGTGCCCCCACGGCCCGTCGAGCTCTATTGCCCTCGCGGACGCGAGCGATCCGGGAATCGGTTCCCAGAACTTCTCCGGTTCCGCCGTCGTGGTCTCGACCAACTCACACCTCTCCTCCCGGGCCGTTCGACGAGTCGACGGCGCGCGCGTGACAGTGTTGTTCGGGTTCGATGGATGGCTCGACGAGCCGGGTCAGAGGGTGTTCTTGACGATCTCACCGTTCTTCACGATGACGGCCAGGTTCTTTCCCGGATCCGCAAGCAGGTTCAGGTCCTCCAGCGGGTTGCCGTCGACGAGCAGCAGGTCGGCCCATGCGTCCTTGGCGATGACACCGAACTGCGCCTGCCGGTAGGGGTCACGCTCGCCCGCAAGGCGGAACAGCTCCGCGTTCCCCGATGTCAGCATCCGCAGTGCATCGAGGTTGCTGTAGTGGTCGCCGAGGCGGGCCGCCATCTCGCTCTGCCTGGCGGCCAACTGCGGCTCGAGGAGAAGATCGGTGCCCCACGCAACCTTCACGCCGTGCTTCTTCGCCCACTGGTACACCTGGTCGGTACCGGTGCAGATCTCCCGGTCCTTCCCCGCCCGGTCGGGATCCGGGTAGTGGTGGTCACCGAGCGCGAACGGCTGCATCGACAGCCACACCTCCCGCTCGGCCAGCATGGCGATCGTCGGCTCGTCGGCCAGGTGACCGTGCTCGATGGACTTGACGCCGGCCTCGACGGCGCGGTGGATTCCGGTGACGTTGTAGACGTGCGTGGCGACGTAGGTGCCGTAGTCGGTCGCCGCATTCACCGCCGCCCGCAACTCGGCGGGAGTGAACTGCACCGTGTACAGGGGGTCGTACATCGATGCCGCACCGCCACCGACCATCACCTTGATCTGGGACGCACCCTTCTTCAACTGTTCGCGGACCGAGGCCAGCACCTGCGCCTCACCGTTCGCGACCCGCATGAAGCCGATCTTCTCCGCGCGGGACTCCTCGCCGGACAGGGCGGTTGGAGTGTCGTAGACGAACCCGAAGTCGCCGTGCCCACTTGTCTGCGACACCGCGGCCTGTGACGGATAGATCCGCGGCCCCTCGAACTGTCCGCTGTCGATGGCCGACTTGATGCTGCCGGTGTCGCCGGCCATGTCCCGAACCGCGGTGAACCCGCGCAGCAGCATGCGCCTGGCCTCGGCGAGACCGTTGATCGCGATGTGGCTCTCCGAGCCCATGACCATGTCGACGTAGGTGTTCGCATTGCCCACGAGATGGACGTGCGCGTCGGACATGCCCGGCATGAGGACCCGTCCACCGGCGTCGATCACATGCGTCTCGCGTCCCGGTTCGTCACCGATCGGGGACTCCGAGACCCCCACCACGCGGTCCCCGTCGAGGAGAACGTCCCCGGCGACGAGTTTGTCGGACACACCGTCGAACACCCGAACATCACGAAAAACAACGCGCTGCTTTGCTTTCGAAGAGGTCGTCATGCCAGCGAATAGTAAGCAAAAATCAAGGAATCGTCTCAACGGGATTCATGGCGTTTCGGAACGTTATCTTTTCGAGATCAAGCACAGGGAAACTGCGAAAATGCATCGAAATACGTTATGGCACAAAACCTAGTTCAATATAACTGTAGCGATAAACACTATCTTGAACGTGAGTCGAATTCACAGCTATTCAAGGGCAATACCTCGAATTCCCGAGCCGCGTCGGTGGGTCGTGGCAGATTCCGTGACCCGCCCACCGACGCAGTCGCCCCTACACCACCGAGAGCGGAATCTCGCCGCCGCGCCTGGCGAAGACCGAGCCGTAACGGGCGTCGAGGCGCAGCCAGGTGCGTGCGGCCCGGACCCGGACCAGCTCGGCCGGATCCACGACCGCCGCCTCGACATCCCCTCCGGGGACGAAACCCATTGCGGTCAGAGCGAACACGGTCCGCATGGTGACACCGACCTGCTCGCCGCCGCCGTCGACGGCGAGCACCTCCTGGTCGAGCAGGGAGGCGGGCGGGCCATGACCGCCGTGTTCGGCGGCGACCTGGGTGCCCTGCCGGGCCAGGTCGACCAGCAGGTGCGCGGGCACGTCGTCGACGTGCACGAATACGTGCTCCGGCGGCAGCGCACCGCGCCACGCCGAGTCCATCGGGAACCCGGGGTCGATCTCCTCCTCCGTGCCCCCGAGCGCGTGCAGCAGTCCGTCCGCGGCGGCGGTGATGTCCCCCGGACGCATCCTGCCGGTCACCACCCGAGCAGCGAGGACGTCGAAACCCGTTGTCGTCCAGGCAACCAGGTGCTCGTCGTCGCGGCGGTGCAGGCGCACGACCGCGGCCTCGTCGAGCCGGACCGCCCGGGCCAGGAACGCAGTCAGGTTCGCGCGCTCTCCCTGCTCGGGAACGATGAGGGCGCGGTCAGCCACGCTGCCAGCGCTCCAGGTACTCGCGCTCGGGGGCGGTGATCCGCCGCAGGCGCTGGGTGTCGATGTCGAACGCCGCGATCTGGGTGGACGCCACGATCGACGGCGCCGAGGCCGGGTCGGCGCCACCGGCGCGCACCTCGTACCCGATGGTGAAGTCCACCGCCCGCACCTGGTCGATCCACATCAGCACGTCCAGCGGACCGTCGTCGTGACGCAACTGGCCGCGGTAGCGCACGTGCAGGTCCACGATCACCGCGCCGTCACGCAGCGCCACCGTCGGCAGTCCGTCCTCGAACAGCCACGGGATGCGGGCCTCCTCGAGCAGGGTCACCATCCTGGCGTGGTTGATGTGCTGGAAGACGTCCATGTCGGACCAGCGCACACCCACCTTCGTGTGGAATCCCACCTGCGTGGCCACCGCCCCGTTCGTACCTGCAAGTTCCCCGCTCACCGCGTTCCCTCCGCTCGGGTGCCCGCTCCGCGCACCATGCTCCGTACCTGACGCGCCGCCACCGACAGCGTCGCGAGGTCCAGGGTCCCAGACTCGGCGATCTCGCCGAGCGCCGCCCGCGCCCTCGCCAGCCGGGAAGCGTTCGTGGACTCCCAGTCCTCGATCTTCTCGGCGGCGCTCTCGTGCGGCTCACCGGCTACCAGCACGTCCATGGTCAACGACCGCAGCGACCCGTACAGGTCGTCGCGCAGGGCGAGTCTGGCCAGCGAGTGCCAGCGGTCCCCGCGTTCGAGTCTCGATACAGCGGTGAGGAATTCGTCGATCCCGAGGTGTGCGTCGAGCGCGTAGTACAGCGTTCCCACCTCCTCGTGATCCCGCTCGGTGATGTCGGCGATGTCGATGATGTCGAGCACCGGGAACGCGTCGAGCATCCCGAACACCTGCAGCGCAAGATCACGCGGGCAGTTCCGCTCGAGCACCGGCGCCGTCCGGGCGTCGAGTTCGCTCAGGTGGTGTCCGCGCAGCCACCCGGGCACCCGCGGCATCAGTTCCCGCACACGCGACGCGTACCGGTTGATCTCGGCGCCGACCGCGAGCGGCTGCGGCCGGTTCGACAGCAGCCAACGCGAAACGCGGTCGATCATCCGGCGCGCCTCGAGCACCAGATCGTCGCTCACCGACACCGGCACCGCGGCGTGCGCGATCTCGGCCCGCACTCGCCGCAGGTCGAAGATCTCGGTCGTGGCGGTGAACGCGCGGATCGCGTCGGTGCTGCTCGCGCCCGCCTCCTCCGCGAGCCGGTAGGGGTAGCTGATACCGCTGACGTCGATGGCCTCGTTGGCGAGCATCGTCGCCACGATCTGCCTACGCAGGCGATGGGTGCGGATCTGCAGCGCGAACTCCTCCCGCAACGGCCGGGGGAAGTACCGCGGCAGCCGGGTCGCGTAGGTGTCGCTGTCGGGCAGTTCGCTGGCCAGCAGATCGTCCTTGAGGACCAGTTTCACGTGGGCGAGCAGGGTCGCGAGTTCCGGTGAGGTCAGACCCCGACCGGCCTCGGCACGCCGGGCAATCTCCTCCTCGGTGGGCAGGACCTCCAACCCGCGGTCCAGACCACGGTCGCGTTCGAGGACGGCAATCAGCCGCGCGTGCACCCCGAGCATGCCGGGTGCGTCGGCCCGTGACGTGCCCATCAGCTGGTTCTGGTCGATGTTGTCGCGCAGCACGAGCCGGGCCACCTCGTCGGTCATCGACGCGAGCAGTTCGTTGCGTTCCGCGTGCCCGAGTGCGCCGCCGCTGACCGCGGTGTCGAGCAGGATCTTGATGTTCACCTCGTGATCGGAACAGTCCACCCCGGCCGAGTTGTCGAGAGCGTCCGTGTTGATCCGTCCTCCGGACAGGTCGTACTCGACCCGGCCACGAGAGGTGACGCCGAGGTTGCCACCCTCCCCGATCACCTTGGCCCGCACCTCGTTTCCGTTCACCCGTACGGTGTCGTTCGACTTGTCACCGACGTCGGCCTGCGACTCGGCGGAGGACTTGACATAGGTGCCGATGCCGCCGTTCCACAGCAGGTCCACCGGTGCCCGCAGGATCGCCCGGATCAACTCCGGCGGCGACAACTCGGTGACCGCGTCGCCGAGTCCGAGTGCCGCCCGCGCTGCGGGAGCCAGCGCGACCGACTTCACCGAACGCTCCCACACGCCCCCGCCGGCGCTGATCGCGCCCCGGTCGTAATCCGCCCACGACGACCGGGGCAACCGGAAGAGCCGCTCCCGTTCGGCAAACGACCGGGCCACGTCCGGATTCGGGTCGAGGAACACGTGCCGGTGGTCGAACGCCGCCACCAGCCGCAGACGCCGGCTGAGCAGCATGCCGTTGCCGAACACGTCGCCGCTCATGTCACCGATCCCCACCGCGGTGAACTCGTCCGTTGCGACGTCCACCCCCATTTCCCGGAAGTGCCGCTTGACGGATTCCCAGGCCCCCCTCGCGGTGATGCCCATCGCCTTGTGGTCGTAGCCCACCGAACCACCGGAGGCGAACGCGTCACCGAGCCAGTAGCCGTACTCGGCGGCGACCTCGTTGGCCAGGTCGGAGAAGGTGGCGGTGCCCTTGTCGGCCGCGACCACCAGGTAGGTGTCGTCCCCGTCGCGGCGCACCACCCGCGCCGGGGGCAGCACCCGACCGGTGGCGGTGTCGACGTTGTCGGTGACGTCGAGCAGGCCGGAGACGAACAGCCGGTAGCAGGCCTGCCCCTCCTCCAGCGCCGACCGGCGATCGACGGCAGGGTCTCCGGTCGGTGCTGGTGGCCGCTTCACGACGAACCCGCCCTTGGCCCCGACCGGAACGATCACCGCGTTCTTGACGGCCTGGGCCTTCACCAGACCGAGGATCTCGGTGCGGAAGTCCTCGCGGCGATCCGACCAGCGCAGCCCGCCGCGTGCCACCGGACCGAACCGCAGGTGCACACCCTCCACCCGCGGCGAGTATGCGAACACCTCGAACCGCGGACGGGGCCTGGGCAGTTCGCTGACCTGTCCGGGGTCGAGCTTGAACACCAGCACGTCGCGGTGGGCGCCGTCGGAGCCGCGCACATACACGTTGGTGCGCAGCGTCGCGAGGACGAGAGAGAGCATGCCACGCAGGATCCGGTCCACGTCGAGACTGACCACCTCCTTGATCCGGGCTCGCAGGTCACCGACGAGATGCTCGGCCCGGGACACGTCGGCGGTGTCCGGATCGAAGATCGACCCGAAGAGGTCGACCAGCAGCCGCGCCGTGTCGGAATGCTCGAGCAGTACCGACTCGATGCGGAACTGGCTGTACGGGAATCCGGCCTGGCGCAGGTACTTGGCGTAGGCCCGCAACACTGCGGCCTGCCGCCAGCCCAACTGCGAACGCAGGACGAGTTCGTTGAACTTGTCGGGCTCGGAGTGTCCGTTCCAGACCGCCGTGAACGCGTCCGTGAAGCGGCGCCGCAGCGCTTCGGCCTCCGCCGCGGCCGGCTCGCCGCGGTCCTGCTCGAGATCCTCCTCGAGGGCTGCACCGATCAGTTCCGGCGCGGCAGACAACCCGAAATCATATATCCAGCAAGCAATTCCGTCTGGTCTGACCACTCCGTACGGCCGCTCGTCGACGACCTCGACACCGAGCGACTGCAGCACCGGAAGCACCTGACTCAGCGAGACACCCTCACCGGTGATGTACAGCGTGAACCGCCACCGGCCGGGTTCGGCACCGTGCCTGCGGTACAGCTCGAGATCGATCTCCCCCACCCGCAACGCCTCGAGCCTCGCGATGTCGCGGGTGGCGCGGACCGCCCCGAAGTCCTCCTTGTAGCTTTCCGGGAGTGCCGCCGCGTACCGCTGCGCGGTCAGCGACGTCACCCGCGGTTCCTCGGCCGTGGCGTCCATCAGGTCGTCGTCCCAGGCCCGGGTCGCGGCCGCCAGCAGTGCCTCGATCCGTTCCCGGTTCGCGGCAGAGGTGTCCACGGAGGGGGTCGCCGCACCGGGTTCCGTCCGAATCGTGAAGTGCACCATCGCCAGATCCGACTCGGTGACCCGGGCACTGTAGTCGAGCACACCACCGCCGAGCTCGCGCAACAGGATCGACTGCATCGCCAGGCGGGAACGGGTGTTGTACCGGTCCCGCGGCAGGTACACCAGTGCGGAGACGAAGCGGCCGTCGTGGTCGTCGCGAAGGAACAGCCGGGCCTGCCTGCGCACCCCGATCGCGAGGACGGCGGTGACGGTCTCGAACAACGCGTCGACACCGATGGAGAACAGCTCGGTGCGCGGCAGCGACTGGATCACCTCGAGCATCGCCTGCCCGGAGAACGAGTGCAGCTCGAAGCCCGCCCGCGCGATCACGGCCCTGGCCCGACCCGAGATGACCGGGATGTCGAGGATGTTCTCGTGCACCGCCGTCACCGTGAGAACTCCGAGGAAGCGGTGCTCGCCGACGATCCGCCCGGCGCCGTCCAGGTCGACCACCCGCACGAAGGACGGGTACACCGACCGGTGGACGGTGGCGGGCGACGGCCCCTGTGCATAGGTCAGCAGCGGCTGATCCGGGTCGAATCCCGGTGCGGGAAGGTCGATCCGGTGATCGGTGCGGGTGGCGGCGCCGAGCACCCCGAGGCCGCTCCCCGAGACGATGCGCGCGGTCGGAGCGCCGTGGACCGCCGGATCGCCGTATTCGTAGCGGCGGTAGCCGAGCAGCGCGAAGTTGCCGGCCGCGAACCACCGCAGCAGCGCCGCGCTGTCGCGCACCTCCCGCTCCGGGTATCCGGCGGCATCGCTGTCGGCGAGTTCCTCGAGGTGTTCGGCGAGCTCGCGCTGCAGGCCCCGCATCCCGTCCGTGTCGGCGATGACCTGCCGGACATCGACGAGCACGTCCTGGACCGCGACGGCGAGCGCGTCGAACATCGCGGGGTCCGTCGCCGGATGCAACTGCAGATGCATCCACGATTCGGAGTGGGTGGACCGTTCGTGGTGTGCACCGTCGACCAGCACGTCGACCAGGGCGCCGTCGGCATCACGGCGAACCCGCAGCACCGGGTGCACGATCTCGACGACGGTCACCCCGAGGCGCGCCAGCAGCGCGGTGACGGACTCGACGAGCATCGGCATGTCGTCGGTCACCACCTGCACCGCCGGCGCGCCTGGGGTCGGCACGCACACGCGGGCGATCGACTGCCCCGGCGCCCGCTCCCCGGCGAACTCGAGGTGCGCCCGGAAGCCGGCCATCGCCTCGTCGGTGATCGCTCCACCCGTCCAGGCGAAGTCGGTGCCCCGGAAGTAGGCGGCGGCCACCTCCGGTAGGTGCTCGGCGACGGCGGTGGGCAGCCCCGCCGCCCACCCCGGGCCGAATCGATCTGCGGACACGGTCATCTCGCGGTCACCCCCTGATCACTGGGACAGGTGTGCACCGCTGAGCCTAGTCGGCTCGTCGCGCCTAGGGCGTGACCTCGACGGGCGCGTACGACCGCAGCAGTTCCCGGGTGCGATCGGGCAGCGGAACCGACTTCTCGGTCTCCGGATCGAACCCGACCATGACGCCCTCGACCTCGACGCACACCTCGCCGTTGCGGTCGCGCAGCACCTGCCGCACGCCGAACGACGAGGTGCCCACGTGCAGGATCGACACCTCGATCGTGACCGGCCCGGTCTCGTCCGTCACCGGACGCAGGTAGTCGAACGCCATCTTCCGCACCACCATCGGGGCGAGCGGCGCGCCCGCCCCGATGATGCAGTCACGGAAGAACCGGGTCCGAGACTCCTGCGCGTACTCCGCGTACAGCACGTTGTTCACGTGGCCGTTGCGATCGGAATCGCCCCAGCGCACCTGAATCTCGCACGTGTAGGACTTCGTCACCCGCTCGTGCCTAGTCGCGGGTCAGCTTGCGGTGCGTGACCCGGTGCGGGCGGGCGGCCTCGGCGCCGAGCCGCTCGACCTTGTTGGCCTCGTACGCCTCGAAGTTACCCTCGAACCAGAACCACTTGCCTTCCTCGACGTTGCCCTCCCACGCGAGGATGTGGGTGCAGGTGCGGTCGAGGAACCAGCGGTCGTGCGAGATCACGACGGCGCAGCCCGGGAACTGCTGCAGCGCGTTCTCCAGCGAGCTCAGGGTCTCGACGTCGAGGTCGTTGGTCGGCTCGTCGAGCAGGATCAGGTTGCCGCCCTCCTTGAGGGTCAGCGCCAGGTTGAGGCGGTTGCGCTCACCACCGGAGAGCACCTCCGACTTCTTCTGCTGATCCGGTCCCTTGAACCCGAACGCGCTCACGTAGGCGCGCGACGGCATCTCGTTCTGGCCGACCTCGATGAAGTCGAGCCCGTCCGAGACGACCTCCCACACCGTCTTCTTCGGGTCGATGTTGGCGCGGCTCTGGTCGACGTAGCTGAGCTTGACCGTCTCGCCGACCTTCACCGTGCCCGAGTCCGGCTGCTCGAGCCCGACGATGGTCTTGAACAGCGTGGTCTTGCCGACACCGTTGGGGCCGATGACGCCGACGATGCCGTTACGGGGCAGCGTGAACGACAGGTCCTTGATCAGCACCCGACCCTCGAAGCCCTTGTCGAGGTGCTCGACCTCGACCACGACGTTGCCGAGGCGCGGCGGCGTCGGGATCTGGATCTCCTCGAAGTCGAGCTTGCGGTGCTTCTCGGCCTCCGCAGCCATCTCCTCGTAGCGGTCGAGGCGGGCCTTGTTCTTGGTCTGGCGGGCCTTCGCACCCGACCGGACCCAGGCCAGCTCCTCCTTGAGGCGCTTCTGCAGCTTCTGGTCCTTCTTGCCCTGCACCTCGAGGCGCTCGGCCTTCTTCTCCAGGTAGGTGGAGTAGTTGCCCTCGTACGGGTGCAGCTTGCCGCGGTCGACCTCGCAGATCCACTGCGCGACGTGGTCGAGGAAGTAGCGGTCGTGGGTGACGGCGAGCACGGCGCCCGGGTACGAGGCGAGGTGCTGCTCGAGCCACAGCACCGACTCGGCGTCGAGGTGGTTGGTGGGCTCGTCGAGCAGCAGCAGGTCCGGCTTGCTCAGCAGCAGCTTGCACAGCGCGACGCGGCGGCGCTCACCACCGGACAGGTGGGTGACGGGCTCGTCGGCCGGCGGGCAGCGCAGTGCGTCCATCGCCTGCTCGAGCTGCGAGTCGACGTCCCAGGCGTCGGCGTGGTCCAGCTCCTCCTGAAGCTTTCCCATCTCCTCCATCAGCTCGTCGGAGTAGTCGGTGGCCATCAGCTCGGCGATCTCGTTGAACCGGTCCAGCTTGACCTTGATCTCGCCGAGGCCCTCCTCGACGTTCTGCCGGACCGTCTTCTCCTCGTTCAGCGGCGGCTCCTGCAGCAGGATGCCGACGGTCGCCTCCGGGTCCAGGAACGCCTCGCCGTTGGACGGCTGGTCGAGTCCGGCCATGATCTTGAGGATGGAGGACTTACCGGCACCGTTCGGGCCGACGACACCGATCTTGGCTCCCGGGTAGAAGCTCATCGTGACGTCATCGAGGATGACCTTGTCGCCGTGCGCCTTGCGCACCTTCTTCATCGTGTAGATAAACTCCGCCACCAACACTCCTTGAGTCGAATCGCATTCGTCCAGGTCAAGCCATGCGGCGACCACCTATGCGAGGAACAGCCTACCGACCCCGTCCCGCACCGGTCCCGCACCGTCCGCCGCGAGCAGCGAGACCGCGTCCACGGCCGGCCGCGCCCGGTCGTCGCCCCCCGGCCACGGTGCGGGTACACCTCGAGCGTGATCGCCGGGGACGCGCGTCCCGGGCACGGCGCGGTCGCGCTCGTGGGCGATGACCGCCTCGGCGTCCCACAGCGGCGTGCGGGCGTGCGCTCGCCGACCTGCGCCGGGTGTGCGACCCGCCGCAGGTCGGCTCGGGACGTCAGGCGGTCGCGAACAGCGAGCGGACGAAGGCGGTCGTGTCGGGCAGCGCGGCCAAGACGGTGTCGCCGTGGAAGGTGTCGTAGGTCCGGAAGGTCACGGGCTGGCCCGTCAGCTGCAGATCGAGCGCGAGCTTCGTGGCGAGCGGGAACGGCACCGTCTGGTCCCGCAATCCTTGCCCGACGAACACGGGTCGGTCGTAACCGGTGATGGGGACGGCGAGGTAGTCGAGCAGCGCCTCCCGGATGCGGGGCTCGTTGAGCGGTCGGCTCAGCATCTCGCCGACGCCGAGCTTGCCCGCCCGATCACGCATCTCCAGGTAGCACAGCGACTCGGAATCCTTGACGAGAGCCGCCCCGGCCGGTGTCAGGTAGTCGTCGATCGGAAGGTCGGGTCGGGCGACGCGCATGCCATCGATGATGTACGCCGCGAAGACGGTCAGTCCGTTGAGCCCGAGGTCCGGAAAGCCGGGACCCCCGAGCGGCAGCAACATCTCCAGGTTCGCCGGGGTCCCGGTCGCGACCGCGCCACGGTAATCCAGTTCCGGCGCGTACCTCGTCGCCTCGTGCGCGGCGAACATGGCGGAGTGGCCACCCTGCGAGTGCCCGACGACCACCCAGGCCGGCGACAGCTCCGGTGTCTCCGCGTGCGCCGCCCGGACCATGTCGATCACCGCGCGGCCCTCACTGCGCCCGTGCAGGTACGCGTGGGTTCCCTCCGTGCCCAACCCCACGTAGTCCGTGGCCACCACGGCGTAGCCCTGTTGCAGCCAGGCGGACACGTAGTCACGGGTGAGCCAGGTGGTGTCGTACCCGTGCGCGGGCGCGCAGTCGTCGCCGACCCCGGTGGTTCCGTGCGCCCACGCGACGACGGGCCAGCCTCCCGCAGGCGCGGTGCCGGCAGGCACGTAGACCCCTCCGGTACTCAGCGCGGGCGCGCCGGTCGGCCCCTCGGTCCAGTAGGTGAGTTGCCGTTGCGAAACCGCTTCCGGGAGCCGCGCCATCTGCGGCAACTCCGCGGTCGCCACCACCGTGCCGTGCTCGGCCGGCGGCGCTGCGGTCGCGCTCACCGGCCCCAGCAGCGCGACGGCGATCGCCACGATCGATGCGCGAGCGCCCGCGCGTGTCACGGCGGACAGGACGCGACGAATCCGTCCGTCCCGCCCGCCCGAAAAACCAGACCCCCAGGTACGTTCCATGGGGTTGTAACTACCCGGAGCAAACACGGCCCGCCGCGTCTGCGCGACACCGTTATCGGATCGTTACCTTTCCGTCCCGGTGCGTGTCCAGGGCATGGAACGTCATCGCATCACCGCGTCGACGAACCGTGCCGAGTCGTCGAACGCGGCGGCGGGGGTGCCGAGGTGATCCGCGGACGGATAGACCCGGAACGTCACGTTGGTTCGCGAGGCGGCGAGCTGCCCGACGAACACGAGCGTGAGCGGGATCGGCACCACCCGGTCGACGGCACCCTGCCCGAGGAACAGTCGGCGGTCGTAGCCCGCGGCCGGCACGCCGAGGTAATCGGTCATCGCGGGGCGCAGGTCGGTGAGGGGGCGGGAGAACAGGTCGCCGACCGAGGCGCCGTCGAGGTACTTACCGAACTCGACGCTGCACACCTGCGTCGCGATGCCCGCCAACTCGCGGCCGCGGGGCGAGAGATAGGAGTCGATGTTCAGGTCCGGTCGAGCGGCGCGCATCCCGGCCATCGTGAACAGCGTGAACGTGGTGAGGCCGGCGACACCGAAGTTCGGGATGCCCGGCCTGCCGAGCGAGAACACCTGGTCCAGATTCGTCGGCGCCCCCAGCGCGACCGCACCGCGGTAGTCGAGGTCCGGCGCATACGCGGTCGCCAGATGTGCGGTGTGCAGGGCCGCGTGCCCGCCCTGGGACAGCCCGGCCACCGCCCAGCGCGGTGACAACGCGGGGACGACGTGCCGTCCGGCGCGGACCATGTCGGTCACGTCGTGACCCGCCGCGATTCCGTCGAGGTACGCGAGCTCGCCGGGCGTCCCGAGCCCGGCGTAGTCGGTGGCGACGACCGCGTAGCCACGGCGCAGCCACCGATCCATGTACTCCGCCTCGACCGCGGTGCCGCCGACCGCGGACGGTGCGCACTTGTCGGCCAGACCGATGGTGCCGTGCGCGTACGAGATCACCGGCCACCCATCGGCAGGCGCCGGGCCGGGTGGCACGAACACGGCGCCGGTGCTCAGCCGGGGGCCGCCGCGATGATCGGTGGTCCGATAGGTGACCCGGTACTGGTCCGCGGCGCCGGGAAGGGACGCCGCGGCCGGCAACTCCTCGACGGACACCACCGTTCCGGGCGCATCCGCCGCCGCGGCCACCCCTGCAACCTGTGGTACCGCGAGCCCGCCGAAGCCGACCACTGCGATCGTGACCGCCGAGACCAGCGACCTCTTCCATGACGTTTCGCCCACCGCAAGGACACTCACCGGAACCACCCCACCCTCGGATCGCTACCGCTCGGGTCGTGCTCTGCCGGAATCCCTCAACACCGTAGGCCCGCGACGACGTCCGATGCGGGTTTCGGAGGCGCCGACGCCGCGTCGTTATCCGGCCGTCGCGACCTCGAGACCTGCGGTGTCATCAGGGATCTCGTGATCGGCGCGGATCGATCCGCCGTGCGGCAGCACGTCACCGTCCCGCACCTCACCGTCGGGCGACGACTGCGGAACACGGGGCACCCGTTCGAGTTTCGCGACGCAGCGGGCGAGATCGGGTCCGACGGCGGCGGCTCGCATCTCCAGGTCGGACCGCTCGACACCGTCCCTGTTCGTGTACTCGTTGGTGCGCAACTGTCCGTACGCGATGATCGGGTCGCCCTTCATCAGCGACGCGGCGACCCCACCGACCAGCCGGCGCCAGCAGCTGACGGTGAGGTAGAGCGTGCCGCCGTCGGTCCACTCCCCCGACGACTGGTCGAACCGGCGGGCGTTGCTGGCCATCCGAAAGCTCAGCACCTCCTCCCCGGTGCCCGTCGTCCGCTTGACCGGGTTGGTGATGACGGTGCCGACCACCGCCGTGTGCGTCTCGTACATGCTGCCCTCCTGTCACCCGGGGCCCGATCGGCCCTCCAATCCCAGAGTGCCCGTGCACGATCCGGCACGGGAGGGCCTGCGGCGACCTGGGGACAACCGCGGAGTCGGTGCACAGCGGCGTCGGATTCCGGGGCACGGGAGCAGTTTTCGTCGGTGCGACGTGGTATCCGCCCGCAGCAGCGGATTCAGGGGGCGCCGGCGGGGATCGGGCCGCCCCGAACTACTGCTTCCAGCCCTCCTTGTCGCGGCGCGCGAGCTCCGCGAACATGGCGTTGTGGGCGGCGAGCTCGGCGTCGTCGTCGCGGTCGGCGGCCCGGTCGATGCGCTTGGCGATCTTCTGATCGGACCGCGACCACTGCACCAGCAGCGCCAGCATCACCAGCACGAGCGGAATCTCACCGGTCGCCCAGGCGATGCCGCCACCGACCTTCTGATCGCCGAAGAGATCGTCGTTCCAGCCCAACGCCAGTGAGCGGTAGTACCAGCCACCGATGACCTCCATGGTGCTCATCAGGGCGATGCCGAAGAACGCGTGGAACGGCAGCGAGCCGAAGACCATCGCCAGCTTCGTCACCGGCTGAATCTGCCGCGGCGCCGGGTCGATGCCGATCACAACCCAGTAGAAGAGGTAGCCGCTGAGAATGAAGTGCAGGTTCATCAGCAGGTGCGCACCGTGCGAATCGAGGGTCGCACCGAAGATGCCGCCCAGGTACAGCGCATAGAAGCCGCCGACGAACAGCACCGACGCCACCAGCGGATGGGTGATGAAGCGCGAGTACCGGCTGTGCAGCGCCGCGAGCAGCCACTCGCGGGGCCCGGGCGCACCGTCGGGGCCCGCGGGCTTGAGCGCGCGCAGCGCCAGCGTCATCGGACCGCCCAGCACCAGCAGCACCGGCGCCAGCATCGACAGTGCCATGTGCGCGCCCATGTGGACGCTGAACACGGCCGGTGCGTAGCGGCCGAGCCCGGACGAGGTGCCGATCAGCAGCGTCGCGCAACCGAGCAGCCACGCCACGGTCCGGCCGACGGGCCAGCTGTCGCCGCGGGCCTTGAGCCGGCGGACCCCGACCATGTACCAGACCGCGGCGATGATCGCGGCGGTGCCGAAGATCAGGTCGAACCGCCAGTCGAACATCAGTCGGGCCAGCGTCGGCGGGGCGTCGAGGTTGTAGCCGAGCTGCACCTCCGCCGGCGTGGGGCGGATGTCCTCGGGCGGCGGCGGGGTGCGGCCGAGCCCGACCGCGAGTCCGATCGTCGCGGCGAACACGATCGCCTCACCACCCGCGAACCGGATCAGCGCGCCCCGCGACGTCGGGTCCGCGGCCAGCGCGGGCAGCGACCGCCGTCGCTGCGCGAACCCGAACACGCCGAGGATCACCAGCGCCACGGTCTTGGCGACGAGCAGCCAGCCGTAGGTGCTGGTGAACAGGTCGCTCACGGGCAACCGGACCAGACCGTTGATGACACCGGAGACGGCCATGATCACGAATGCGACCGTCGCGACCGTCGA
Source organism: Rhodococcus sp. NPDC003348 (assembly GCF_053589375.1). Lineage (NCBI taxonomy): Bacteria > Bacillati > Actinomycetota > Actinomycetes > Mycobacteriales > Nocardiaceae > Rhodococcus > Rhodococcus sp. NPDC003348. The sequence goes on along the minus strand of NZ_JBSFRT010000036.1, from coordinate 39,227 downwards.
GAAGCGTCGGGCGGCGAGGTCCGTGTGCGCGCCCCCGCGGCGCGCGTGCACCAGCAGCGCGAACAGTCCACCGGCCCACAGCGACGCCGCGATCAGGTGCCACAGCAGACTGTTGGTGGCCATGTCGTGGGAACCGCCGGCCGACGAGTGCCCGGTCAGCGCGAGCGGGATCAGCGTCACGACGCCGAGCGCCAGCACCACCGGCGTCCAGTTCCAGCGCAGCAGCATCCGTGAGCAGATCGCCAGCACGATCGCGAGGATCGCGGTGGTGCGCCACGCCCCGGCGAGTTCGATCTGCGGGATGGCCTTCCACAGGTTCTCCGGCTTGAGCGCCTCACCGAACGGCTGCCCCGCGGTGTCCGACACGGTGAGCGGCACCAGGACCAGCGCGCAGGCCGCCCACACGATCGCCGCGTTGGACGCCGTCCGCACCGCCCGGTACCCGTCGACGTCGAGGACGCCGGACTTCTGCGGCGGCACGAGGAACGACGCCAACAGCAGCGAACCGATCGCGATCACCGCAGCGACCTCCCCGACGGCCTTGACCGCGGGCAGCCCGTACGTGGTCAGCGGGCCGGGGTCGGGGATGCCGAGCCGCACCAGTGCCTCCGACGCCGACAGTCCGACGACGATCGCGGCGACCAGGCCGGCGATCAGGCCGAGGGTGACAAAGACGGGAAGGGCGCTCTCCCCCCTCCTGCGGGTCGGCGGCGCGTCGGAGTGGGCGAGCTCGGGTGATGCCATGACTACCAGGGTAGGAGGCCCCCGACTGTGAACCACGTCCAGGTTCGACCCCGCACCGCGTGCCGGTCCGAGGCACCCCACCGGAGCCGGTAGACTCCTGACCCGATCCCACGCGTGGGGTCGTGCCTCCGTAGCTCAGTTGGATAGAGCAAGAGCCTTCTAATCTCTAGGTCGCAGGTTCGATTCCTGCCGGGGGCACCGAGACACTGCCGGCTTCCGGCCGGAGTGCACCCGCACCGACCGGTCGCCGGTCATCGGGGATCTGCATCGCGCGACGCCACCACCCACGCCGCGATCTGGGCACGTGAGGTGAATCCCAGCTTCGTCAGAAGGTGCTCGACGTGCCCCTGGGCGGTGCGCACGGAGATCGTCAGCCGGCCGGCGATCTCCCGGTTCGTCAGCCCCTCGGCAACGAGGTGCGCAACCTCGAGCTCGCGCTTCGTCGGAGCGGTCGACGATCGGACGGGCTGTGGCGAGGGCTCGGGTGACCGTTCCTCGCGGGCGTAGGCCACGGCCGCCGTGAGTCCCATTGCGGCCCCCTTCCTGCGCGCCGCGGCGAACGCCCGCTCACTCAACGCCGCCCGTGTCTCGCGTGCACATTTCTCCTGGTAGTCGGCCAGCGCCGGCAGGAACACCATCGGACTCTCCACCGACCGGCTGAGCTTCTCGGCCGCCGCAACCAGCACCGCTGCGCGTTCGAACCTCCCGTCCTCGACCGCGATCCAGGCGAGAACCTGAAGGCACATGCTCACGTTGAGGCGGTCGTCGACCTTGCGCCCGAGACCGAGCGCCTGCCGAAGGAGATCGACCGCCCGGGCTCGGCCGCCGCGCCGCCACTCCGCGACCGCGAGCGCCCACAGCGTGTAGGAGCGATAGACGAATTCACCCCGGGACGCGGTGATGGCGAGTGCACGCTCGTGGCATTCGATGGACCGTTGCGCGTCGTCGAGCAGCCCGAAGGTCAGACCGAGAACGCTGTTCACGACGACCTGGAAGAGTTCGTTGTTCGTGTCGCGGTACACGCTCTCGGCGCGGCAGAACAGCGCACGGGCGTTCTCCAGTTCACCGCTGAACAACGCGCGGTAGCCGTCGGCGAGGTCGACGTGCGCCCGCGCCGTCGCGTCCGTCGACTGCTCGGCGAACGCCCTACCCTGCTCCACCAGTGCCGCCGCGGCCGGTTCGTCACCCTGCAGCCCGGCCATGATGGTCACCGCGTAGAGCACCTTCGCTCGGTCCGGGTTGCCGGGCTCGAACGTATCGTGCAGAAGCCGAGCGACCCAGAGCCGTCCCTCACTCAACAGGCCGCGGACGAGCCAGAACGAAAACAAGGATCCGGCCATGCGAATCCCGGCGTCCGGGTCGTCGGCGAGACAGAATTCGAACGCTTGTCGCAGGTTCTGCTGTTCCGCGCGCAGCCTGGTGATCCACTCGGCCTGCCGCGGTCCGATCCAGTCGGCCTCCGCGTCCCGGGCCAGGCGCTCGTACCAGTCGCGGTACCGACCGCGCAGTTCGGAATACCCACCGGATTCATCCGCCTTCTCCCGCCCGTAGTCGCGCACCGTGTCGAGCATCCGGAACCGCGCGACCGGACCGGTCCGGTCGCGGACGAGGATCGACTTGTCGATCAGGGAGGTCACCGTGTCGAGGACCTCGTCCGCCGGCCGGTCACCACCACAGATCTGTTCGGCCGCATACAGCTCGAAGCTGCCGGGAAATATCGACAGGCGTGCCCACATCTGCCGCTCCGGCGGTGTACAGAGGTCGTAGCTCCAATCGATGCACATTCGCAGTGTCTGCTGTCGTGACGGGGCGGCCCTGTTCCCGCGACTCAGCAGCGCATAGCGGTCGGTGAGCCGGTCCAGAATCTCGTCCGGCGAGATGGCCCGCAGCCGCGCCGCGGCCAGCTCGATCGCCAGAGGCAGCCCGTCGAGCCGCCGGCATATTCGGGCGATCGTGACCTGGTTCTCCTCGGTGACCTCGAAGCCGGGGGCGGCGGCCTCCCCGCGTTCGACGAACAGGGTCGTCGCGTCATTGCGAACCGGACGCTTCGGTGGTTGCTCGGGGTCCGGCACCGCGAGCGGCGGGATCGGCATCGCCACCTCCCCACTGACACCGATCGGCTCGCGACTGGTCAGGAGGAGCCGTAGCCGGGGGCTGGAGCGGAGCAGCGATTCAGCGAGGTGCGCGACCCCGTCCAGCACCTGTCGCAGTTGTCCAGGACGAGGAGGAGCTCACGCTGGGAAAGGAAGTCCTCGAGCACCTGTGCCAGGGGAATTGCCCCGCGGTCCCGCACTCCCACGGCACCGGCAACCACGTTGACCAGGAGCGATTCGTCGCGCAGCTCACCCAGTTCGGCCAGGATCACACCGTCGGCGAATCGGGTTCGCGCCTTACCTGCGACCCGCAACGCGAGCCGGGTCTTACCCACCCCACCCATTCCGGTCAACGTCACCAGCCGGTTGGTGGCCAACAGGTTGGCCACCTCGCTCGTCTCTGCGCGGCGGTCGACGAAGCTGGTCAGCTCGAGCGGCAGAGTCCCGGTTCGGCTCGTGGGTCCCGTCGGTGGCGCTTCCGTCCACGACGGATGTGCGGTGGACGCTGCCCCGCCGGAGCCGGAGGCGCTGCTGGGGCTCTCGCCCCGATCCACCGGCTCGCGACCGTCGTCTGCAGGGAACCCGTGAGCGCGCTGTGCGCGGCGCAACAGCCTGCCGAACTCCCCGGCGGTGGGGCGATCGCCGGGATCTCCGGCCATGGCGGATTGGATGAGGTCGGCGACGTCGTCGTCGATGCCGTGATCACGTGGGTTCGGTGTGGGGTCGGCAGCGATCCTCACGAACTGCGCGACGATCCGCTCACCGCTACGGCGCTCGAAGGCCGCGTGTCCGGTGGCCGCCGCGAACATCGTGGCGCCAAGCCCGTAGACGTCCGTGGCACCGGTCGGGGTCTCGCCGGCGATGACCTCGGGCGCGGTGAACGCAGGCGAGCCGGTGACGACACCGGTGGTGGTCCGGAACCCTCCCGTGATGTGCGCAATGCCGAAGTCCGTCAGGGCGAACTTCCCTTGGTCGGTGAGGAGGATGTTGGCGGGCTTGACGTCGCGGTGAAGGACGCCGAGATCGTGGGCAGTTTCGAGGACACCGGCGATGTCCACGCCGAGCCGCAGGACGGCTTCCAGCGTCAGCGGCCCCTGCCGGCGGATCCGTGTCTCGAGGGAGCCCCGGGCGAAGAAGGGCATGACGAGATAGGGCCGGTCGTGCTCGGTGACTCCGACCTGCAGGATGGTCACGACGTTGGGGTGACCGGTCAGCCGGCCCGCGGCTCGCTGCTCGCGCAGGAACCGTGCACGGTTGTCCTCGTCGAGATCGGCAGTCAGCACCTTGACCGCAACCATTCGATCGAGTGAGGACTGTCTGCAGCGGTAGACCACTCCGAAACCGCCGCGCCCGATCTCCAGTGCATCGGTGAACCCGGCCGCGGCCAGTTCCGCGTCGACCGAAACGGCCACGCCGCGCTGAGTGGCGAACGGATCGCTATCGGACATCGCCCGCGTCGATTCCGCCGGTCATCTTCGAAAGGGACAACACAAGGCACCTCGTTGACCACCCCAGGATATCCAAGTGGTTCACGCCGAGAGGACGTCGAAACGGGACCGCGACCCGCCTCTGCGGCCACCGCACTGCTGCGCCGCGTCGCGCACAACGTCGAGATCCGGACCCGACCCGGACCGGCCGGACCCACCTCAGCCGAGCGGCGCTCCCGTGTTCGGCGAGACGGGCATGCACGGCACCGGGCGCGGGTGTGCGGGGTCGAGCGCGTTGAGCACGTGACCAGCGGCGACGGGCGAACCGGCCATACCCATGTGGTGTGACATGTCCTGCGGGCACCGGTCCTGGACGACGATGTTCGTCGCGTTCGGCCCGGGCACGAAACCGCTGGTGTAGGGAACGACGACGTCGTCGTAGCGGGTCATGATGTTCGTGTAGGTGACGCCGGGCGCGTACGGACCGCCGTCGGCGTTCATCTCCCGGATGAAGTCCGAGCCGGGTTCCATCTCGAGGCAGGCGGCGCAGGCACGGCCGATGGCGTCCCGCTGCATCGGGTCGAGGTCGTAGGGTGCGCCGACCGTCGGATCGTCCGCTGCCGGCGCCTGCCCGCCGCCCCGCCACAACGGCGTCAGCGACACGTACCTGTCCACCTTCGCCGCGCCGCCGAGGAACCTGACGTAGTGGTTCGGCATCAGCGTGCCCTGGGAGTGGGCGACGAGGTCGACCTTCTCCGCCCCGGTCGCCGCGAGGACCTCATCGACGAAACCGCCCAGCTGCCGGGCGCTGTCCTTCATCGAGCCGATTCCACCGATCGCGTTCAGGGGCCAGGCACCCGGCAGCGTCCCGTAGGTCAGCGCGAAGACGCAGTAGCCCTCGTTCTTCAGCAGCGGAACGTACGTCGACCAGTTCGCCTGGCGATTGAGGAACGTCGCATGCACGAGCACCACGGGCCGGGGATGCTCGGCGGTCGGCCTGCACGACCAGTCGTTCGATTTCGGAAGCGCTCCGCCCGGGTTGGCTGCCTCGGCCCGCAGTCCCGCGGTGACGTCGTGAGGCACGGGAAGCGACTCCGCCGACGCCGGCCCCGCGTGCACGCCCAGAACCGTCGACACCGCGAGCGCGATTGCCACGAAAGATGCACGCATGGAATCCCTTTCGACGGGTTCGACCGGCCGCTCCGACAGCTGGAAGCTACCACCGCGGCACCTCGACCGAGGGGCTTCCGAGAGGATCACCGAGGGCGCCCGAAGCCGGATCCGCGGACGTCGGCCCTCCCACAGCAGGCTCCGGTCCGGGAACTCCCCACGACGAGCCGATGTGATGTGAAACACTACGGGTGCGGGCGTCGATAGACGGGGTTGAGGTGAGTCCCATGCCCGAACGTCACATCGACCGTCCCGGTCACCACATTCTCGAGAATCGCCCGACCGCCCCGTGCCGGTCCCCTCCACGCTGACGAAGTGCCCCGACCAGGCGGCGAGGACCGGACGCATCGCGTGCACCGTCCGATGCGTCCGCTCCGTCGTCGCCCCACCACTCGTGTCCCGACAGTGAAGGTGCAGGAAACCATGGAATTCATGACCCAACTCATCGAAGTGCTCGACAAGTTGATGACCGTGATGGAGAAGATGCAGGGCGGCAACGGCGGCGGGGGCGGCCTCGGAGGCCTCGGAGGCGGCGGAAGCCTCGGCGGTCTCGGCGGCGGCGGAAGCCTCGGCTCGTAGCCGACGACGGCGGTCCCCGGCCACGGCTGTGGCCGGGGACCGCCGATCCCTGCGACCAACCGATTCACGACGCACTTCAGCCATCGACCCCACCAACCCGAACTCCCTATCACCTTTCGGGTCAACAGAATTGACGAGATCGACACCCTCCCGGGCGATGCGGGCAATCATTGCCGGCACAACCGCCCCCGAAGCGTTCGGGATTGGTGTCCTGCCTCACCACCCGAAACGCGCAGCCGGACAGGCGAACGCGGCGCGGCACGAGAATCCGACCGTGCCGCGAATCGACGGTGCCGCGAATCCGAGAATCGACGGGTGCCGCGAATCGACCCCACAGGCAAGCCCCGGCTAGCGAGGGGGCCCGCTGGTCACGGCGGTATCGGCGACCGGCCGCGAACACGTGGCGATTCCTCCCCACGAACCCGGCACCGCAAACTTGTGCTCCGAGGCCACGATTCGCCTGTGCGAGCGGATTGTGCGCGGTAAAGTTGGCCCCTGGCTTTGCCGACCCTCCACGGAGGGCCATGGAATACGTCCCAGGGCGATTCGCGGCCGGCAGGCGTCCACGAATCGCAGATCGCAGCCGTGTCCGTGAGAAGCGTCCAGATCAGTTCAGATCAAGTGGGGATCGCCATGAAGATGGCCAAGGCACTCGTCATGCCCGTGCTCGTCGCCGCCACCATCGCATCCGGTGCGGGCACCGCGGCCGCGCAGCTTCCGGCCCCACCACCGCTACCGGAATTGCCCGCACTGCCCGAACTGCCACCACTGCCGTCGATTCCGCCACCCGAGCTGCCTGCGTTCACGCTGCCGTCCCCGATCCAGGTCGACCTGCCCGCGCCTCCACCGCTGCCCGCGTTGCCCGCACTGCCCCAACTACCGGGCCTCCCAGGCCTCCCCGGGCAGCCGGCGGACCCGTCGCAGCCTCCCCCGCCGCCGGTGACCCAGATGTTCGCCGAACAGGTGTGGCCGGAGAATCAGACCAAGCAGGACGCCTTCAATGAGATGGCCGACGAAGTCAACAAGGGCTGGGTCAACGGCGGCCAGCAAAGGGCGATGGCCGGCTCAGTCGTCGGACTGCTCATCGGTTGCGTGTCGATCTTCCCGAACTTCATGGCCGGCTGCATGATCGGCAACGTCGTCGGCGGCGGCATCGGCGCCATCATGGGCATCGACGAGGGCAACCCCAAGGCGCGACCTTCGGTCGAGAAGTTCCTCGCGACGCCCTGACGCCGACGCCCGGTCAGGCGGCGCCGCCCCGACGCACCACGGTCAGCTTCGACACGCGCGACGAGATGCGTCGATCCTCACCGTCGCGCAGCAGCGCGATCCCGGACCGGATCTCCTCGACCACCCAGGTTCCCGCAGTGTCCGAGATGTGGACGAGGTCGCCCACCCGCACCGCGTCACTCATATCCGCCTCCGCTCCCTCGCGGCGCACCGCCGGGTACGCCGAGTGTTGTCATTGCGGGTAATTATCACGCGGCACCCCCAAGACGCTGCGAACTGGGGCAACCTCACGCCACGGCAGGCAGGTGCGCCCGGTCGGTCCGGCTGATGGTGACGGCCGCGACCACCACGCCGACCACGACACCGACGAGGGTGTCGAGGACACGGCTGACCCCGACGCCGGGATCGACGGTGGCGCCGAGTCCCACCACGAGCAGGGCCATCGGCGTGACGAACAGCGAGCACAGCGCGTAGTTCCGGGTCGCCGTCACCTCGGCGGCGATCTGCATGGCGACGATGACGACGACCGACTGCCAGTAGCCGAGCGAGAGCGCGATCAACGCGGCGGCGATCAACGCACCACCGACGTTGCCGAGCAGACGCTGGATCGCGCGTTGCACCGTCGGGCCGTAGGTCACGCCCTGCATCGCAGCCATCGCGCCCATCGAGGCCCACAGCGGATGATCGAGTCCCACCGCGGCGGCGAGCCAGCCGGCGACGGCGGAGGCCATGAGGACGCGACCGGCGTACACGACGGCCGTCCGGGTGCGCAGGCCCGCGGCACCGGCAGCGCCGAAGGACACGGGCCGGGGAAGTGTCGTCTTGGCGATGTGGGATCCGAGAATAATCCTGTGCCGCTTGACCTTCCGCAGCTCGGCCTCGTGCCGAACGACACCGTCGAGCCTGGCCGCATCCCCGCGTTCCCATGCGCCCAGTGCCGCCTCGGCCTCCGTGAGCACTGCGGCGAGGTCACGCACGTGGTCGTGATCGACGGACGGGGTGGTCAGCGCGAGCTTCTCGCGGGCGGCGGCAATCGCGCCGTGCGCGGCCGCGGTATCCGCGCCGCCCCGGACCGCGGCGACCGCGGCAAGCGCGCGGGCCACCGCGAGCCGCGCGGGCCCCCAGGGCAGGAACACGAACGGCAGCAGCGCGGTCACGAAGCCGACGGCGGCACCGATTGCGGTGCCGAGCACGGCCACCCCGAGATCAGCGACACCGGTGGTCGCACCGACCGCCGCCGTGCCGGCGAAGACGAGGACCACCGGGCCGGGGCCCGCGATCCGGAACGCGAAGAGCACCGCCGCACCGACAGCCGAGACGACTGCCATCAATCCGATCTGCGCCCACATCGGCAGGCCGGCCAGCCCGATCAGGCCACCGGCGAGGACCGAGGCGACGACGAGCAGTCCGATGAAGCCGACCTTCTGCGCGGTCCGGCGCAATGGTTCGTATCGGGAGAACGCCGAGGACAGTGCGCCGAGGGTGGCGAACCCGGCCACGCCTCCGTGGCCGGTGAGCCCGAACGCCACCAGGACGAGCGCCGCCGCCAGACCGACCCGCATCGAGATCGCGACCGTCGCGTCCGCCGACCGGATGTCGAACGCCCTGCGCCAGGTGGTCGCCGACACGGAGTGGACCAGGGCGTCTCGTGAGTGCCGCAACCGCGCAGCATCGATTCGGGTTGAGGTCGGCATGACACCACCTTAGCAAATATTTCATAAGTAAAATACATATGAAACGTTGTGAAATCGATCGCCTAGGATGACGGCATGAGTGTTGAGCCGGACTCCCCCGGCGACTTCGTCGATCGTGTCCGGCGCGAATGGGCGGCCGCGTACCCGGACGTGGACACGGCGCCGATCAACGTGATGGGGCGCATCACGCGCATCGGCTCACAGGCGCTGCATCAACTCGATCGCGCTCTCGCCGGCAGCGGCGTCTCGCGCGTCGAGTTCGAGATCCTGTGCGCCCTCGCCCGCAGCGACCGTCCGCTGCGGGCGTCCGAGGTCACCGCGGCGACGATGACCAGCGGTGCGTCAACCACGAAGCACACCGACCGGCTCACCCGGGACGGTCTGGTCGAACGCCTGCCCTTCGAGCGGGACGGCCGAGTGGTCCTGTTGCAACTGACGGACGCCGGGCGGGCGGTGGTCGACCGCGACTTTCCGCGCCGGGTCGAGCGCGACCGCCGGATGCTGACCGGGCTCGACGCGGCGGAACTCGACACCCTGGCCACGCTGCTGCGCCGGATCGCCGCGAACGCCGAGTCCGAGGACTGGCGGTGACGAACGCCACGGAGCTCCGCTAGTCCGGATCGACCCCGGCCTCGCCGGAGTCGTCGCGCTCGCCACGATCGCGCTCCGCGTCGGCGCGCGCCCGCTTGGCGGCCTCCTGCATCTCGATTCCGTCGCTGATCCAGTCGCCGATCTCACGGGTCACGTCGCGGACGGCACCCGCGATGATCATCGCAATCCGGCCGACGTGCGTGGCCCCGGATTCCGTCAGCTCCTGCACGGTGTCCTTGCGCCGTTCGAACTTGCCCACCATGGGTGACTCCACTCTCAGACCGAGACCGGGGAACGCTCGACGATAACACCGACCGGCGGAGTCGACCGAGTGAGGAAGGGAGGCAGCGCGAGCGTGACGATCTTGCCCCACACCGATCCGATCTGCCGGAAGAACCCGCCAGTGTTGTACGGCAGACCGTGCTTGGCGCACAGCTCCCGCACCTGAGGCGCGATCTCCGGATACCGGTTCGCCGGCAGGTCCGGGAACAGGTGGTGTTCGATCTGGTGGGACAGGTTGCCGGACATGATGTGAAACAGTCGGCCGCCCTCGATGTTGGCGCTGCCGAGCATCTGCCGCACGTACCACTCGCCCCGCGTCTCGTCGGCGGTCTCCTCCTGCGTGAACGTCTGTACGCCGGACGGGAAGTGGCCACAGAAGATGATCGAGTAGGCCCACACGTTGCGGACCAGGTTCGCGGTCGCGTTCCCGAGCAGCGTCGTCACGAACAGCGGCCCTGTCAGCGCCGGGAAGATCACGTAGTCCTTGAGCACCTGGCGGCCGGCCTTGCGCCACATCCCCAGCACGAGCGGTTTCACGTCCCGCCAGGTGCGCTTGCGCGCCACGATGTTCTCGACCTCGAGATCGTGCAGCATCACGCCCCACTGGAACAGCAGCATCAGCCCGGTGGCATACACCGGGTTGCCGAGGCGGTGGGGCCGCCACGGCTGCGCGTCGTCCATCCGGAGGATGCCGTAGCCGATGTCGCGGTCCATGCCGACGATGTTGGTGTAGGTGTGGTGCATGTAGTTGTGCGAGTGCCGCCACTGGTCCGCCGGGCACACGGTGTCCCATTCGAACACCCGCGAGTTCAGCCCGGGTTCACGCATCCAGTCGTACTGGCCGTGCATGACGTTGTGGCCGATCTCCATGTTGTCGAGGATCTTCGAGATCGACAGGGCCCCGACCGCGGCGATCCAGAACGGTGGCAGGAAGCCCAGGTACATCAGGCCCCGCCCGGCGACCTCGAAGCCGCGCTGCGCCTTGATGATCGAGTAGATGTAGTCGCGGTCCCGCGCACCGAGGTCGGCGACGACCCGGTCACGCAGCGTGTCGAGTTCACGGCCGATGTCCTCGACCTGCTGGTGGCTGAGCACCACCGGCTCGGGAGTGGACGAGACGGTGACGCGGGAGCCACCACCGAGCAGGGCGGACAGGCCGGGTAGTGAAAGGGACAGACCGAACATGGGACTCTCCTTCGGGTGATGGTCTTACAGGTCGAGGGACACGTCGCCGACGGCCGCGTTGACGCACAACTGGATCGGCTTGTCGGGGTCGCTGTCGAGTTCGCCGGTGCGCAGGTTTCGGGTGCAGCCCGACGTCCTGACCGTGGTGCACGTGAAGCAGATCCCCATCCGGCAGCCGTATTCCGGTGTGAGACCCACTGATTCGGCCTGCTCGAGCAGGCTGGCACCGGCGTTGGGCGCGGCGACGCCGGAGGCCGTGAACGCAACCGAACCGTCGACATCCACGTCGACAGGCGTCTGGACCGGGGCGAAGTCCTCGGCGTGCAGACGGTCGCCGAGGCCTCGTCGGTCGTACAACTCGCGCACCGCGCGCATCAGTGGGGCGGGCCCGCACAGGTAGGTCTGCGCCTGTGCGTGCGCCGGTGCCGCGACATCGAGGTGCTCGGGCCCGAAGCGTCCGTACAGGTCGCCGTCGTCCGCATGCGTGCAGGCGAGCACGAGATGCACGTTGCCGTGGCCGCGGGCCAGTTCGCGCAGTTCGGCGAGGTAGGGCACGTCCTCGGCCCGGTTCGCGTAGTGCAGGAACGTCACGTCGCCGCCGTACCCCTCGGCCACCAGGGTCCGCAGCATCGACATCACCGGCGTGATCCCGCTGCCGCCGCTGACCAGCAGGACCTTCGCCGGCCGCGGCGTCGGGAGCGCGAAGGCCCCCTCCGCCTGGGACAGGGTGACGACCGTGCCCACTGCGCCGCACTCGCGCAGGTGGCGGGACACCAGGCCGTCGGGGTGGGCCTTGACGGTCAACTCGATGCCGGGGTCGCCCTCTGCGCAGGCCGGCGAATAGCAGCGGGTGTGCCGGACCCCGTCGATCACGACTCCGACCTGGACGAACTGACCCGCCCTGAAGCCCCGCCACCGTCGGGTCGGCCGCAGCGTCAGCGTGACGGTGTCCGCAGTGGCGCGACGGATCGCGACCACCTCGGCGCGCAGGTCACGCACCGTGGCCATCGGGTCGACGAGCTCGAGATAGCGGTCGAGCGGGTGTGGGGTGGTCATCGCCTCGAGCAGCGACAGCACGCGAGATCGGGTCCGTGTCGACACTGGAAGCCCCCTCAGCAACAGTTTCAGTGAACACTTGTACACAAATGAGTGTGACAGTAAGTCCCAGGTAGATGTCAAGGGGAAATGCAATGTGACGCCGATAACAGGTAGTGGACGCGCCGTCCGGTGCACGGGCATACACTCGACCGGTGACCGCACCCGAGAGCAGAGCCGAGCGCAAGGAACGCACCCGGACGGCCCTGCTCGACGGCGCCCTCGACCTCCTCGCCGACCGCAGCCTCGCAAGCCTGAGCCTGCGCGAGGTGGCCCGCACCGCGGGCATCGTCCCGACGGCGTTCTACCGGCATTTCGCGTCGACGGACGAGCTCGGAGTCGCGCTCGTCGAGGACTGCATGCGCATGCTCCGCCGAATGCTGCGCGAGGCCCGTCGCGACCCGAGTCCGCGCGATGCGAAAACCTCACTGGCGGTCCTGGTGCGCCAGGTCCGCGCGAACGAGGGGCAGTTCCGGTTCCTCAGCCGCGAGCGCTACGGCGGCGTCGCCGAGGTACGCCGCGCCATCGCGTCCGAACTACGGCTGTTTGCAAGCGAACTCAGCACCGACCTCGGGCGGATACCGGCACTGAGTGAATGGTCGGCGGCAGACCTGGACATGGCCGCCGACCTGATCGTGGGCGTGATGATGGCGACGGTGATCGACCTGCTCGAGGCCGAACCCCGAGACCAGGACGCCGTCGTCGAGCGCGCCGAGCGACAGCTGCGCCTGATCATAATCGGCATGGGCGGCTGGCGCTCGGCGACTCCGTCGTGAATCAGCAGGTGGCGAGCTGGGTGCTGATCGCATCCTTCTCGGCCTGCGTCACCCACAGACCATAGGCGGCTTTGACCTCAACCTGCTTGGCGACGTACGTGCAGCGATAGGACTTGTTGGGCGGCAACCACGTTGCGGCATCGCCGTCCGACTTCTGCGAATTCGTCGGACCGTCGACGGCGAGCAGGTTGCGCGGATCGTTCGCGAGGTCGCGACGGGTGGCCTCGTCGAGTTGCTGCGCCCCCTTCTGCCAGGCGTCGGACAGCGCGACGACGTGGTCGATCTGCACAGCGGTCGAGGTGCCCTGGCCACGAACGAAATCGATGCGCTTGGCGGTGTACGGGTCGTACAGCACTCCGGTGAGGACGACGCAGTCGCGGGTGCCGGGCTTGAACGTCTCGTCGACCAGATCCCTGGCGAGGATGTCGTTGCGGGTGTCGCAGCCGTTGTGCCCGCCCGCGACACGCACGTCGTCGGTCCAGGCGGGCCCGAACAGGTCGCGGTCGTAGCCGGTCTTGGGCGCGCGGCCCTTGACCGGGATCGCGGCGAGCGCCGCCAGGGCGTTGGCCGCGACGGACGACTCCGGCTCCGCGCCGCCTGCGCTGCCGAAGTCGAGGCTGCCGAACGAGTCGGCGTCGGCCGTGGGCGCACAGCCGGACAGTGCCAGCGCCGCGGTGACGGCGGTGACGATCGCCAGCCGCCGGCGCGTGACAGTGGGGAAACTCAACGGGGAACTCCTTGCTCGATAGTGGACGATCGAGTATCACCCGCCCGGTTCCACTCCCCGCACCGCCACGCAGCCGAAAGATCCTGGAGTGACATAAATTACGCGTGTCGCACCCGGTCGACACCGAAACCTCCCCCATTGCGGCGCAACCAGAGGCCCGAAGCGGACAAACCCCGGGACGAATCGGACAGCACGAACTGGACGGTCTTCATGCTCTTTACCTGCGATTTAAGCGACAAAAGCGATGGCGGCCACAGACGTTGACAGCATGCCCGACGTTCGCCTTAACTGAGCCTGCCCTCACGAAGGGCAGGCTCAGTTCGATCATGTGCGCCGCCGGTCGCGTCCCCAAACCACCTGCGGGCACTCACGTTCACCGCGCACGTCGACGCGCGGTGTCACACAAAGGACCCCCATGTCTTCGTTCAGCACGCGCCGCATCGCCGGTGCCGCCGCCGTCGCCGGATTCGCCGCCCTCGCCCTGGTCGCGAACCCCGCGCTCGGCTCCGCGACCGTCACCGGTTCCTCGACGGTGACCTCCGGCAGCAACACCATCACCGTCGCCCTGCACGACATCGCCACCACCGAGGCCATGAATCACTGTGAGGCGCAGATCTTCCCGTTCGACGCCGCGGTGTACGACAAGACCACCCGGGTGGACGAGATCAAGTACCCCGGCTTCACGGGCGGCGCGGCCACCGGCACCTCGATCGAGCTCGCGGCCGGCACCTACGCGGTGATCACGCAGTGCAAGGAAGGCGCCTCCACCAACCCGTACGTCAAGCTGGGCCCCGTGGCCCAGGTGACCCTGACCGGCGCCCCGACGCAGCCCGCGGGCGGCACCGGCAGCGCGGACTTCAGCCCGGCGGCGCTGCTCGAACTGCTCGGCGGCGTCGCGAGCTGACCGCCTCCCGGCCAACCGACCCACACACCGAATCCGGGTGAGCACCAGGTGTTCACCCGGATTCGGTGTGGATCGGGATGTTTCGAGATGTTCGGGGATACCCGACTACCCCGGCATCACGATCCGGGCAACGATGCCGCGATGGTCGGAGCCGGCCAGGTCGACCGCGTCGACAGCGGTGGCGGTCGCACCGGAGACGAGTATCCGATCGATCGACAGCAACGGCGGCCACCACCTGTCCGCGGGATAGGTGCGCAGAACACCGGCACCCGCCTGCTCGGCGGCGTCGCGGACGCCGTCGCCGAGCAGCGCCCGGAACTGCGTGTGGTCCCAGGTTGCGTTGAAATCCGCGGCCATCAGGACGGTGTCGGCGTCGGCCCGCAGCCCATCGAGGATGCCGCCCAGGCGGGCCAGCTCGTCTGCCCATATCGGCGTCTGCTGCCGCGGCCACGGCGGCAGCGGATGCGCGGCCAGCACGGTGACCGACCGATCGCCGGGCACCGCCACCCTCGCGGACAGGGCCGCCATCGCGAAGCCGGGATGCTGCACCTGTTCCGACAGGGGATATCGGCTCCAGATGCCGGTGCCGTCGGCACCGGTCGCGGCGGGCCGAAGGTACCGGTGCGGCAAGAGTTCGTCGAGGCCGGCGGCGGTCAACCCGTCGACCGCCGCGACGGTCAGCTCGTCGACCGTCAGCACATCGACCCCGCGGGAACGCACTTGCGCGGCAACCGCATCCGGATCCGCCTTGCCGAACTCGATGTTCGCCTGCATGACGGTCAGTTCCCCGGAATCCGCACCGGGGTGCGCCGCACCGATGTACAGCGGCGCCTGCGTCCACACCGCGGCGGCCACGGCAGTGGCGGCAACCACTGCGCCCAGCCGATGTCGCGCCACCAGGGACACCGCCACCGCCGGCACCGCCGCCCACATCAGGTACGGGGCCGCGGACGCGGCGACCACCACCGGCGGTGAGGTCACCGGGGCGACGTGCGCGACGACGCCCACGAGCGCGACAAGAACGCAACACCAAGCGAAAGCAAGCGCACCCCAACGGATCACGGCGCGAATCGACCGTGGGGGCCGGAGGTCGCTACCGGCGACCGTGTTCACTCCGGCACCCGGCGCGCCACCAGCGCCGCACCGATGTGCGGCAGGTCGGCGGGGTCGGAGGGATTGAGGCCGGTCAGCTCGAACACCCGCCGCATCCGGTAGTCGACGGTGTTCGCGTGCACCGCCAGCGCAGCCGCGGTGGCCCGCCGATTGAGACCCGCCGCGACATATGCCTCGAGGGTCTGCATCAACTCGGGCTTGCCGGCCAACGGCGAGAGCAGTCCGGCCAACTCCCGCTGCGCGGCACTGGGCCGGCTGAGCTGGTATTCGAGCAGTACGTCCGCGAGGCGGTACAGCCCGGGCGGGCGCCGCGACCGCACGACCAGTGCTACGATCTCGGCGGTCTGCTCGACGGCCTCGGGTATCCCGGCGGGCGCCGCGATCGCCCCGGCGACATGGAGGTTCGCACCGAGAACCCGGCCGAGTCGTTCGACGACCGCTCGGAGTTGCTCCCAGTCGGGCGGACTCGCCGGACACGGAACCAGCGCCACCCCGCCACCGCTGTCGATCACCGTCAGCGCCGCCTCGCCGGTGATCCGATCGAGTTCCGCCTGCACTCGCCGCAGTTTGCGGCGCCCGGCAACGGTGCCGCTGACGCCGAGACCCCGTTCGTCGGCGTTCTCGCCGATCGTCAGGCTCAACGCCAGGTAGTGCGGCGCCAGCCGCAACCCGGTGCGGTGCACGACCGCCTCGAGGCCCTCCCCCGACATCAGGGCCGACATCAGCGACCGACGCCCCGAGTTCTCCTGGCTCTCCATGATCTGGCGTTCCTCGAGGTACGCGGCACTGACGGCGATCGTCAATCGGCGCAGGAAGTCGAGGATCATCGTCGTCACGACCTGGACGTCTGCGATGTCGTCGGGACCGGCGCCGTCGAACAGTTCCTCGGACGCGAGCCCGATCCCGGTGTGATAGGCGTGCAGGACGGCGTCCAGCGGCACCCCCTCCTCCGCGCGGCGGGCCGCCGAGTGCCGCTGTTCGACGAGCTCGGAGTCGCGGGCGGTGCGCCGCTCGAACACCAGCGTTGCGAACAGCTCCATGTTGCGGTGCACGATGTCGGAGATCTCTCCGTGCACCTCCTCACGGGGCAGTGCGCGGTAGATCGGGAGCTCGTCGATCAGGCGAGCGATCACTCGCTCCGTCAGCGCAGGGGCGGCCCCGGCAAGCCATTGGGCCACCGGCCGGCCCGCGATGTTCAGTGGCGGCACGACTCGATTCTCGACTGTCACAGTGACCTCCCCGATACCGGACAATACGGAATAGCAACCTTGATGCTTCCTGATTGGTTACCACGCAGCCACTGGGATGTCACCGCGAATCCCCGACGGCGTGGCTTCCCCGGACTCGCGCGCAGCGCGCGTCCACTGACGTAGGGTTCGAAACACCAGGTCGACGCCCATCCGGCACCGGCCCTGACAGAACGTGGGAACGCATGGATCCGGTCGAAACGTCCGCGACAGCCATCGGAGACCACACTTTCGACGTCTCGACCGCGGGTCCCGTTGACGGTGTGCCCGTGGTGCTGCTGCACGGGTTCCCCGAGACCGCCGCCTGCTGGCAGCCGCTGCTTCCGAAATTGACGGCCGCCGGGTTCCGGCTGATCGCACCGACGCAGCGCGGCTACTCCTCGGGCGCCCGGCCGGTGGGTGCCGAGCACTACACCGTCGACGAACTCGGCGGCGACGTCCTCGGCCTGCTCGATCACTTCGGCTTGCCGTCCGCCCACCTGGTCGGACACGACTGGGGCGCCGCGGTCGCCTGGTGGACGGCCGCGCATCGACCCGACCGGGTCCGCTCACTGACCGCGGTGTCCGTCCCGCACCCGGCGGCATTCGGGTGGGCGCTCCGCGAGGATGCCGACCAGCAGGCCCGATCCCAGTACATCCGGGTGTTCCGGCACGGGGACTCCGCCGAACGCGCACTGCTCGCCGACGACGCGAAGCGGTTGCGCGACATCTACGCCGGTGTCGATCCGGCGCTCGTCGACGCGCACCTGCGCGCGCTGACCGAACCGGGCGCCCTGACCGCGGCGCTGTCCTGGTACCGGGCAATGGGACGCGACTTCTCCGACACCCCCGCGGTGCGTGTGCCGACGACGTTCGTGTGGAGCAACGGCGACGAGGCGCTCGGCCGGGCAGGTGCCGAGCGGTGCGGTGAATTCGTCACCGGCCCCTATCGATTCGTCGAGCTCGACGGCATCGGTCACTGGGTGCCCGAACTGGCACCCGACGCCTTGGCAGAGGCGATCATCTCGCGGGCGGAAGGAACCCAGTCATGAGCGGAATCGCAGTACTCCTGGTCGGCGCACTGCTGTGCTTCTACGGAATCCGATCCATGCACCTGGCAGTGCTCGCCGCCGGATTCGGCCTCGGCTGGCTGATCGCAGACCTGTTCAACGCCTCGGTGTGGACGCTGGTGCTGTTCGGCCTGATCGGCGCGGTGGTGTCGTGGATCGTGACGACCCTGGTCTTCAAGTTCTCCGCGTACTTCATCGGCGGCCTCACCGGCGCAATGGCCGGCGCGAAACTCGCCGACGTCCTCCAACCCGGCGACAACAACTGGGCGCTCAGTGCGATCGTGATCCTGGCGCTCGCGGTCGCCGCGGCATTCCTGGCGGACAAGTTCCGCGCCCGGGCGCTGCTGTGGCTGACCTCGATCGGCGGTGCCAGCATCATGCTCAGCGGGCTCGGCAGCATGTCCGGTGCCTTCGAGTTCCTGCGTCACCCGGAGGCCGGATGGGAGCAGGTGACCTCGACGCTGGTGTGGATCGCCCTCTCGGCCGCCGGGTGGATCGTCCAGCGCCGGCTGTTCCCGGAGAAGCTGGGGATTCAGCGCACCGAAGCGGTGCGGTAGGGCGCCCGCACCGGTAGCAGCGCCGCCAACCCCATGCCGAGCACCACCAGCAGGCCGAGAATGCCGGCCCGGTCGCTGGCGAACAGCCACGCGAACAGCCCGAACAGCGTCGGCGACACGAACGAGACCGCGCGTCCGGTGGTCGCGTACAGGCCGAACATCTGCCCCTCCCGGCCGGGCGGGCTGAGTCTGGCCATGAAGGTGCGCGCCGCGGACTGCGCCGGGCCGACGAACAGGCACAGCAGCAGGCCGAGGATCCAGAAGGCGACGACCCCGGACACCGCCATCAGAATCGCTCCGACCACCAGCATCGACGCGAGGGAGCCGACGATCACCGCCTTCGGTCCGACCCTGTCGTCGAGCCGGCCCGCCACGAGCGCACCGAGTGCGGCGACCACGTTGGCCGCGACACCGAAGATCAGCACGTCCCCCGACGCGATGCCGTAGACGTTGACCGCGAGGACCGCCCCGAACGTGAACACCCCGGCGAGTCCGTCCCGGAACAGCGCGCTGGCCACCAGGTACCCGACGGTGCGCCGATCCTCGACCCACAGCTCCCGAAGGTCGTGCCAGAGCACCCGGTAGGAGCCGAGGAAGCCCGGGCGCTCGTCCGCCTCCTCGGACCGTGGCATCTCCGGCACCGCGAACAGCACGGGCACGGCGAAGACCGCGAACCACACCGCGGCGAGCACGGCCACCGCCCGGATGTTCAGACCTCCGGCGGTGTCGATCCCGAACAGTCCACGGGTGTCGCCGTCGCCGACGATGAACCCGAAGTAGCACACCAGCAGCAGGACGATGCCACCGAAATACCCCATCGCCCAACCGAAGCCGGACACCCGGCCGATGTTCTCCGGGGTCGACACCTGGCGCAGCATCGCGAAGTACGGCACCTGTGCGAGCTCGAAGAGCACCGACCCGACGCCGAGCAGCCCCAGCCCCAGCCACAGGTAGTGGTGGTCGTCCTGAACGAAGAACATCGCCAGCATGCAGCCCACGACGGTCGTGGTGAGCAGCGCGAGTGAGCGCTTGCGTCGGCCTGCCGCGTCGGCGCGCTGCCCGGTGACCGGCGCGAGCAGCGCGATCAACAGCCCCGCCGCGCCGAGAGACCAGCCCAGCCAGCTGCTCGCCGACACCGACCCCGGGAGGTCGTCACCCACCGCGTCGGTCAGGTACACCGAGAAGACGAACGTGACGATCACTGCGTTGAACGCGGCCGATCCCCAGTCCCACAGGCCCCATGCGAACACCTGCGTCCGCGTGACCACTTCACCGTCGACCGCTGTGCTCATGGCGCGAGCCTAAGCCAGCGGCCGAGGCGAGCGAACGGTTCACGGGCGTGGAGTAGAGCGCGCCTCGCCGAGTGAACGGAACGTTCACTCGATCAGATCGAATGAACGCTTCCGTTCATTCGGGCGAGTGGGATATGCACACAGGCGCATATTCATCGAGTTGCATATCGATGGCGGGTCGTCGACACTGGCGTCGTGGCTCTCGAACACGCACTACTCGTCTCACTGTCGGAACAGTCCGGCTCGGGCTACGAGCTGGCCCGCCGGTTCGACAAGTCGATCGGATTCTTCTGGAGCGCCACCCACCAGCAGATCTACCGCGTCCTCAAGCGGATGGACGAGGCCGGCTGGGTCACCGGCGAGGCAGTCGGCCAGCAGGGACGGCCGGACAAGCGCGTCTACCGCGTTTCCGATGCCGGCCGGGCGGAACTCGCGCGGTGGATCGCGGAACCGACCGAGGTCGGCCACCTGCGCAACGAGCTCGCGGTGAAGATCCGCGCCGCCGCCTACGCCGATCCCGGCGACGTGCGCGCCGAGGTCGTCCGACACCGCGACGGCCACGCCCAGCGGCTCGAGGTCTACCGAATGATCGAGAAGCGCGACTTCCCGGTACCCGCCCGCCTGTCGGGCAGCGCACTGCACCAGTACCTCGTGCTACGCGGCGGCATCCGCGTCGAGGAGGGCTTCACGCAGTGGTGCGAGGAGATCCTTGCCGCCCTCTGACATGACCCGTCCCTGCCCAACCCGTCCGATGGAAGGCCCACCCGTGACCACTCCGTACCCGCACCTGCTGTCCCCGCTGGACCTCGGATTCACCACCCTGCGCAATCGGGTGGTGATGGGTTCGATGCACACCGGGTTGGAGGACCGCACCCGCGACGTCCCGAAGCTGGCCGCGTACTTCGCCGAACGCGCCCGCGGCGGTGTCGGACTGATCGTCACCGGCGGCTACGCCCCCAACCGCACCGGTTGGCTGTTGCCCTTCGGCGCCGATCTGATCACCCGCAAGCAGGCGGCCCGGCACCGGGAGATCACCGACGCCGTGCACGCCGAGGGCGGCGCGATCGCGCTGCAGATCCTGCACGCCGGGCGGTACTCCTACCAGCCGCTGAGCGTGTCGGCGTCGTCGATCAAGGCCCCCATCAACCCGTTCCGGCCGCGCGCACTGACCCGACGCGGCATCGAGTCGACGATCGACGACTACGTCCGCTGCG
Organism: Rhodococcus sp. NPDC003348; assembly: GCF_053589375.1. Taxonomy (NCBI): domain Bacteria; kingdom Bacillati; phylum Actinomycetota; class Actinomycetes; order Mycobacteriales; family Nocardiaceae; genus Rhodococcus; species Rhodococcus sp. NPDC003348. The sequence continues at coordinate 18,258 of NZ_JBSFRT010000036.1, read as the reverse complement.
CCCGACTGGCGCAGGAAGCCGGGTACGACGGCGTCGAGATCATGGGCGGCGAAGGCTACTTCCTCAACCAGTTCCTCGCCGAGCGCACCAACCGGCGCACCGACGAATGGGGCGGCTCGCCCGAGAACCGCCGCCGCATCGCGGTGGAGATCGTGCGCCGCACCCGCGCCGCCGTCGGCCAGAACTTCGTCATCCTGTTCCGGCTGTCGATGGCGGATCTCGTCGAGAAGGGCCAGACCTGGAGCGAGATCGTCACCCTCGCAAAGGAACTCGAGGACGCGGGCACGACGATCCTGAACACCGACATCGGCTGGCACGAGGCACGCGTCCCGACCATCGTCACCTCCGTGCCGAGGGCCGCGTTCACGTCGTTCACCGAACGCCTCGCCCGCGAGGTGAGCATCCCGGTGTGCGCGTCCAACCGGATCAACATGCCCGAGACCGCCGAGGAGATCCTGGCCCGCGGCGACGCGCAACTGGTCTCGGCGGCCCGGCCGCTGCTCGCCGACCCGGAGTGGGTGAACAAGGCGGCCGCCGACCGCAGCGACGAGATCAACACCTGCATCGCCTGCAACCAGGCGTGCCTGGACCACGCGTTCGCGAACAAGCGCGTCTCCTGCCTGCTCAACCCGCGCGCCGGACGCGAGACCGAACTGGTGCTCTCCCCCACCCGGCGCCGAAAGTCGATCGCCGTCGTCGGGGCAGGCCCGGCGGGACTCTCCGCGGCACTGAACCTCGCACAGCGCGGCCACGAGGTGAACCTCTTCGAGGCCGGCACCGAGATCGGCGGCCAGTTCGCAATCGCCCGCCGGATCCCCGGCAAGGAGGAGTTCGCCGAGACGGTGCGCTACTACACCCGCAGCCTCGAGGTCGCGGGCGTCAAGGTGCACCTGAACACCCGCGTCGACGCGAAGACCCTCGTCGGCGGCGGTTACGACGAGGTGGTGCTGGCCACCGGCGTCACCCCGCGCATCCCGTCGATCCCCGGCATCGACCACCCGAGCGTGCTGTCGTACGCGGAACTCGTGCGCGACGGGAAACCGGTCGGGTCGACGGTCGCGGTGATCGGCGCAGGCGGCATCGGCGTCGACGTCTCCGAGTACCTCACCCACGCGCACTCCCCCGCCGTGGATCTGGCCGAGTGGACCCGGGAGTGGGGCGTCACCCACGACGAGTCCGCGCCCGGAGCACTGACCGAACCGGTCGTCGCGCCGTCGCCGCATCAGGTGTACCTGCTGCAACGCAAGTCCACCCCGATCGGCGCCGGGCTCGGCAAGACCTCCGGCTGGGTCCACCGCGCCGCGCTGAAGAAGAAGGGCGTGCAACAGATCTCGGGCGTCAACTACGAACGCATCGACGACGAGGGCCTGCACATCAGCTTCGGGGAGAAGCGCGAACGCCCGCGGACGATCGCGGTCGACAACGTGGTCGTCTGCGCCGGGCAGGAGTCGGTGCGCGACCTCGAAGCCGGCCTGACCGCCGCGGGCGTCCCTGTCCACGTGATCGGCGGCGCCGACGTCGCCGCCGAACTCGACGCCAAGCGGGCGATCGAGCAGGGCACCCGGCTCGCCGCGACGCTGTAGGCACTAGCCTGAGCGCCGTGAGCCTGCCTACCCCCACCCCCGACGCCCGCGCGGTCGTGACCGGCGCCTCCTCCGGAATCGGCGAGGCGCTTGCCACCGAGTTGGCCGCCCGGGGCCACTCCCTGATCCTCGTCGCCCGCCGTGAGGACCTGCTCGACGCGCTTGCCGCGAAGCTGTCCGACGCGCACCGCGTCACCGTCGAGGTCCGCGCGGTGGACCTGGCCGACCGGGACCGACGTGCACCGCTGGTCGAGGAGCTGGCCGGCCGGGAGATCTCGATCCTGTGCAACAACGCGGGAATCGCCACCTTCGGACCGGTCGCGGAACTGGACCCGTCGTACGAACGCGCGCAGGTCGAGCTCAATGCCGTTGCGGTGCACGACCTCACCCTCGCGGTGCTGCCGGGGATGCTGGCGCGCAGGTCGGGCGGCATCCTGATGGTGGGTTCGGCCGCAGGCAACATGCCGATTCCGAACAACGCCACCTACGCGGCGACGAAGGCGTTCGTGAACACCTTCTCCGAGTCGCTGCGCGGCGAGCTGAAGGACTCGGGTGTGCACGTCACGCTGCTGGCTCCGGGCCCGGTGCGGACCGAGACCCCGGACCCCGCCGAGGCGTCGATCGTGGACCGGCTCGTCCCGGACTTCCTGTGGATCTCCAGCGAGTACACCGCCAAGCTGTCCCTCGACGCGCTGGCGAAGAACAAGATGCGCGTCGTGCCCGGCATCCTGAGCAAGGGCATGTCCGTGGCAGGCGGTTATTCCCCCCGCGCCGTCATCGCCCCGGTCGTGGGCACCTTCTACAAGAAGCTCGGCGGCTAGCCGACCGTGTCGGCCCGGTGTCCCCGGGCCGACACGGTGAACAGCAGCAGGTCAGCCGCGCACGAACTTCAGCAGCGCCTCGGTGACCTCGTCGGCGTGCGTCCACAGCAGACCGTGCGGCGCCCCCTCGATCTCGACGTACTCGGCCTCCGGGAGCGCCTCGTGGAACGGACGGCCGGTCGAGTCGATCGGCAGGATGTTGTCCGCGGTGCCGTGCAGGATCAGGGCCGGCTTGGCGCTCGCACGCACGGCAGCCACGTCCTGCCGGAAGTCCTCGATCCACGTCGGAACGACCGCGTGGGCGGCCACCGGCGCGGAACGGGTCGCCGTGTTCCAGCTCGCCGTGACGGCCTCCTGGCTGATCCGGGTACCCAGGTTCTCGTCCAGGTTGTAGAAGTCCTTGTAGAACTGCGTGAACCAGGCGAACCGATCGGCCTTCGCGGCGGCCTCGATCCCGTCGAACACGTCCTGCGGCACGCCCGTCGGGTTGTCGTCGCGCCGAACGAGGAACGGCTCGAGCGACGCGAGGAAGGCGAGCTTCGCGACGCGCTCGTGCCCGTACTTGCCGACGTAGCGGGCCAATTCGCCGGTGCCCATCGAGAACCCGACGAGGATGACGTCCGTCAGGTCGAGCGTCGTGAGTACCGCGTTCAGGTCGGCGGCGAACGTGTCGTAGTCGTAGCCGGTGGTGACCTTGCTGGACTGCCCGAATCCGCGGCGGTCGTAGGTGACGACGCGATAGCCGGCGTCGAGCAGGGCGCGGGTCTGCTTCTCCCAGCTGGAGCCGTCGAGCGGGTAGCCGTGGATCAGCACGACGGCCTGCCCGGACCCGTGGTCCTCGTAGTAGAGATCGATCGGAGTGCTGTTCTCGGTACCAACGGTGACGAAGCCCATGTCCGCTCATTTCTCTTCATGGGAGAACGGTCGTTCTCCCGATGTTCGAGAGAATAGAGAACGCTCGTTCTCGAGGCAAGTATTCTGATCACATGAACGCAGAGGACCCGCGCGACCGCATCCTGGAGACCGCCGACCGGCTCTACTACGAAAAGGGCTACGCCGCGGTCGGCATGGACGAGTTGCGCACGGCCGCCGGGGTCCCCCTGAAGCGGCTGTACCAGGAGTTCCCCTCCAAGGCCGACCTCGTCCTGGCGGTCCTCGATCACAAGCGGGCACGATGGGAACGCGAACTCGGCGCGTTCCTCAGCGCACAGGACAGCCCGCGCGACCGGCTGCTCGCCGTGTACGACTACCTGCACCAGTGGTTCTGCACCGACGACTTCCACGGCTGCGGATTCATCAACGCCTACGGCGAGCTGGGGCGCACCGATCCGGCCGTCGCGGCCGCGGTGCGCGCCCAGAAAGCGTCGTTCCAGGCGACCGTCGACGAGCTCGTGCACGAGATCGGGGGTCCGCCCACCCTGGCCGCGCAGCTCGTACTGCTGGCCGAGGGCGCCCAGACGACGGCAGCCGTCTCCGGAGACCCGAGCGCGGCCGAGCACGCGCATGCAGCGGCGCAAACCCTCATCGACGTCGCCATCGGAAGCGCGTGAAGCCGCTCGTCGGTGGCACCGACCGCGATCCGCCGTGCGCACCGGATGCGCCCCCGACCGTCAGCCCGGCGTCAAACCCGTTGCGGGCGGCGTCAAGACCCCGTCAGGGACGGCGACGGACACGACTCGGGCGAGTACTCCGGAGGGTGTAACCCACCTTCAGGAGCCCACCGTGACCCTGCTCGACATCCTGCCGTCGCTGCGCTCGGCGATGAGCCCGCGACTCGACCCCACCCTGTGGCCGACCACCACCCACGTCGACGAACTCGGCCGGATCACCGTCGGCGGAGTTGCGATCGCCGACATCGCCGACCGGTTCGGCACACCGACCTACATCCTCGACGAACGCGACGTCCGGCATCGCTGCCGGGTCTATCGCGAGACCTTCCCCGAGGCCGAGATCGCGTACGCAGGCAAGGCCCTGCTGACCCGGGCAGTGGCCGCGTGGGTCGCCGAGGAAGGCCTCGCGCTCGACGTGTGCTCGGCAGGCGAACTCGCGATCGCACTGTCCGCCGGTGTCGATCCGCGCCGAATCATCCTGCACGGCAACGTCAAGACCGCCGCCGACCTGTCCGCGGCCCGCGCGGCCGGAGTCGGGCGGATCGTCGTCGACTCGGCCGCCGAGATCACGCTGCTGGCCGCGTCGTCCGCGCACCGCCAGAACGTCCTGGTCCGGGTGACACCCGGCATCGACGCGCACACCCACCGCGCCGTCACCACCGGGGTCGACGACCAGAAGTTCGGCTTCCCCCTCGCGCACGGCCAGGCGGACGAAGCGGTCCGGCGGGTGCTGGGCCACCCACGACTGAACCTGATCGGCCTGCACTGCCATCTGGGCTCCCAGATCACCGACGCCGACTGCTACGGGATCGCCGTCGACCGGATGATCGCCGAGATGGCACAGATCCGGCTGGATCACGGCACCATCCTGACCCAACTGGACCTCGGTGGCGGACACGGCATCCCGTACACCGCCGGCGATCCGTGCCTGGACCCGACGGCGCTCTCCGCGACCATCGAGGACGCCCTCGACGACGCCTGCGCCCGGCACCACTTCCCGCGACCGCGGATCACCCTCGAACCGGGCCGGGCGATCGTCGGACGGGCCGGGGTGACCGTGTACCGCGTGCTGTCGGTCAAGCGGGTCGAGGGCGGCCGGACCTTCGTCGGCGTCGACGGCGGCATGAGCGACAATCCGCGCGTCGGACTGTACGGCGCGCATTACACCGTCACGCTGGCCAATCGGCACTCGACCGCGCCGGACATGGTCGCGACCGTCGCGGGACGGCACTGCGAGTCCGGTGACGAGATCGTGAAGGACGCGGCACTCCCCGCGGACGTACGACCCGGCGACGTGCTGGCCGTGCCGGTGACCGGCGCCTACCACCACAGCATGGCGTCGTCGTACAACTCAGTGGGGCGCCCGCCGGTCGTTGCGGTAGCCGGGGGCTCCGTGCGCGAGCTGATCCGCCGCGAGACGCTGGACGATCTGATGCGTCGCGAGGCAGGTCTGTAGCACTCTGCCCCTGGCGTCAGTCCTTACCGGCAAGTAAGTTGGGGCGAGTCGCGCCACGACCCCAGGAGGACCCGCCCACATGCCGCGCCTTTCCAGAGCAACAGACCTGATCAAGGGCCTGATTCCGATCACGAAGGCCGGCATCGTCGGACCGATCGCCCCGAGCGCCCTCCCCGGCGTCGCCTCCGCCTGGTACCAGTGGGACTTCACCGCCGGCGGCCTGCTCGCCTCCGCCGCCCGCCGCGACGGAGACCGGGTGGCGGTCGTCGACGACCGCGGTCCGGTCACCTACCGGCAACTCGACGCCGACGCCGAAGCCCTCGCACTGGCCCTGCACGACCGCGGCCTGCGCGAGCGCGGCCGCATCGGGGTCCTGGCCCGCAACCATCGTGGCTTCGTCACCGCGATGGGCGCGGCGGCCCGGCTCGGCACCGACCTGGTGCTGCTCAACACCGGCGCGTCCGCGGCCCAGCTCGCCGAGATCGTCGTGGAACAGAAGCTGGACTGGCTGCTCGTCGACCCCGAATTCACACCCCTGATCCCGGACTCGACGTTGCGGGTCGCGGTGTTCGAGGACCCTGACGCGACCGACGGCGGCGACGGCGCCGAGGGCTGGGCCCGGTTCGAGGGCCTCCTCGAGGACGGCCGCGGCGGCAGCGCACTGGCCCTGCCGAGACGGCCGCGACGCGGTCGGCTGGTCGTGCTCACCTCCGGCACCACCGGCACTCCCAAGGGCGCCTCCCGCCCCGAGCCGCGCAACTGGATGCCGGCGTCCGCGGTACTGTCGCGGCTGCCGCTGCGCAGCAACGGCGTCACGGTGATCGCGTCACCGATCTTCCACACCTGGGGCCTGGCCGGGACCCAGCTCGCGCTCGCGCTGCGCTCGACCATGGTGCTGACCCGCCGCTTCGAGCCCGCGGCCACCGTCGAATCCGTCTCCCACCACCGAGCCGACACCCTGTGGGTGGTCCCCACGATGCTGCAGCGGATCACGGACCTCCCCAAGGATCAGCGCGACGTCGACCTCGCGTGCCTGCGGGTGATCGCCGCCAGCGGTTCCGCCATCCCGACCGGCGTCGTGCACAAGACGTTCGACGTGTTCGGTCCGGTGCTCTACAACTTCTACGGCTCCACCGAGGTGAGCTGGGCGTCGATCGCGCAGCCCGACGAACTGCTCCGGCATCCGAACACCGCGGGGCGGCCTCCGCTCGGCACCACGGTGCGCATCCTCGACGAGACCGGCACCGAGGTCCCCGCCGGCACCGTCGGACGGGTGTTCGTCGGCAACGGGATGCTCTTCGAGGGCTACACCCGGGCCGGCGGCGAGAAGGAGGTCGTCGACGGGATGATGTCGACCGGCGACGTCGGCCACTTCGACGACGAGGGCCTGCTGTTCCTCGACGGCCGCAGCGACGACATGATCGTCTCCGGCGGCGAGAACGTCTACCCACGCGAGGTGGAGAACCTGCTCAGTGAGCTGCCCGGCGTTCTCGAAGCCGCGGTGATCGGGGTCGACGACCCGGAGTTCGGTGCGCGCCTCGCGGCGTACGTCGTGCGGACCACCGACACGGACGGGTCCGCGCTGACCACCGACGTCGTCCGCGACCACGTGCGGTCGCACCTGACCCGGTTCTGCGTGCCCCGCGACGTGACCTTCCTCGACGAACTGCCCCGCAACGCCACCGGCAAGGTCGTCCCCCGCCTGTTGCCGTAGGCGGCTGCACCGCCTGTGCGCCCTTCTGGTGGGTCCCGCCATAAGAAAGGCGCACAGGGCGCGTCAGCGCTTGCGGCGGCCGGTGCCGAAGATCGAGCGGGAGATCTCCCGGCCCGCGACGGTCGCGGCCGACCGCAGGAAGCTCTTGACCGCGGAGTTCTGCAAGATCTTCTCCACCGCGCTCGGCTCGTCCGGGGCAGGCGGCGGCAGGTCCGGAAGATCCGGCAGCGCCGGCGGCAGGTCCGGTATCGGCTGCAACGGTGGTGCCAACCGCGCCGTCAACAGCTCGTAGGCGGACTCCCGGTCGAGAGTGGCGCCGTACTTCGCCTGCAGCGGGCTCGCCGCGGCGGCCGCACGGACGGCGTCCTCGCCGATCGTGTCCATCAGCGACCGCGGCGGCGGGATCTTCGCCCACGCCACCGGCGTCGGCGCGCCCTTCTCCGAGAGCACCGTGACAATCGCCTCGCCCGTCCCCAGCGAGGTCAGCGCCTTCTCAAGGTCGTAGTGCTCGGTCTTCGGGTAGGTGCGGACGGTCTTGTTCAGCGCCTTCTGGTCGTCCGGGGTGAACGCGCGCAGCGCGTGCTGGATCCGGGCGCCGAGCTGCGAGAGCACCGCGTTCGGCACGTCCGTCGGCAGCTGGGTGCAGAAGAAGACTCCGACGCCCTTGGACCGGATCAGTTTCACGGTCTGCTCGACCTGCTGGAGGAACGCCTTCGACGCGTCCGCGAACAGCAGGTGCGCCTCGTCGAACACGAACACGAGTTTGGGCTTGTCGACGTCGCCGACCTCGGGCAGCGTCTGGAACAGGTCGGCCAGCACCCACATCAGGAACGTCGAGAACATCGCCGGCCGTGCCGCCTGGGCGCCCAGCTCGAACAGCGTGACGACGCCCCTGCCGTCCGGGCCGACGCGGAGCAGATCCGCGGTGTCGAACTCCGGTTCGCCGAAGAAGGTGTCGCCGCCGTCGGCCTCGAGATTGACCAGCGCGCGCAGGATGACTCCCGCGGTCGCCGAGGACACGCCGCCGATGCCCTTGAGGTCGGCCTTGCCCTCGTCGGAGGTCAGGTGCGCGATGACGGACCGCAGATCCTTCAGGTCGAGCAGCGCCAGTCCCTGGGTGTCGGCCCAGTGGAAGATCAGGCCGAGGGTGGACTCCTGCGTGTCGTTGAGTCCGAGCACCTTGCTGAGCAGGATCGGCCCGAAGCTGGTGATGGTCGCCCGGATCGGCACCCCGATGCCCTCGGTGCCGAGGGAGACGAACTCCGTCGGGAACGCGGTCGGCGCCCAGTCCGTGATGCCGGTCTCGATCGCGCGCGCGGCCATCTTCTCGCTCGCCTCGCCGGCCGCGGACAGGCCGGACACGTCACCCTTGACGTCGGCCATCACCACCGGCACCCCGGCGGCGGAGAGCTGTTCGCAGATGCCCTGCAGCGTCTTGGTCTTGCCGGTGCCGGTGGCACCCGCGACCAGGCCGTGCCGGTTCAGGGTGGCCAGCGGGATCCGGACCCGCGCAGTCGAGTCCACGACCCCGTCCACGACGACGGTGCCCAACTCCAGTGCGCCGCCGTCGAAGGCGTAGCCCGCGGCGATCTCCTGGGCGGCGCCCCGCACCGCACCGGCCTCGGACTGCTGCGCCTGTGGCTGCGCACCCTCCGCCTCCGCCGCGGCCTTCGCGGCCGCCTCGGCGGCTGCGGCCGCTTCCGCCGCGACCCGGGCCGCCTCCTCCGCCGCCGCCTTCGCGGCCGCCGCCCGCTCCGCCAGCGCGGCCGCGTCCGACCCCGGGTCCACCGTCATCCGCTCCTCCTCGATCGCATTCCCACCCGACTTGGCTCCACCGCGAACCCTATCCGAGACCGCCCTGACTACTGTGGATGCTTGTGCAGGACAAACTTGTGTGGATCGATTGCGAAATGACCGGGCTGCGGCTCGGCACCGACAAGCTGATCGAGGTGGCGGCGCTCGTCACCGACAGCGAACTGAACATCCTCGGCGAGGGCGTGGACATCGTCATCCACGCCGACGACGCGGCCCTCGCGGACATGCCCGAGGTCGTGCAGGAGATGCATGCCAAGTCGGGCCTGACCGACGAGGTCCGCGCCTCGACCGTCACACTCGAGGAGGCCGAGCAGCAGGTCCTCGCCTACATCCGCGAGCACATCCCCAACCCAGGCACCGCCCCGCTGTGCGGCAACTCCATCGCCACCGACCGCGGCTTCATCGCCCGCGACATGCCCCAGCTCGACGAGTACCTGCACTACCGGATGATCGACGTCTCCTCGATCAAGGAACTGTGCCGACGCTGGTACCCGCGGATCTACTTCGGTCAGCCCGAGAAGGGTCTGGCGCACCGCGCCCTCGCCGACATCAAGGAGTCGATCCGGGAACTGCAGTACTACCGACGCACCGCGTTCGTCGCCGACCCCGGCCCGTCTACCAGCGACATTGCCGCCGTCGTCAAGGATCTGGTGGCCGAATAGACGCCGATTGGCATTCCGAGCTCCGGACACGCTAGTATCGTCCACGCTGCTGACGCACAGCCCGCAAGGGCGGCGCGTGGGAAGCGATGGTGACCGTAGTTCAGTTGGTAGAGCACCAGGTTGTGATCCTGGCTGTCGCGGGTTCGAGTCCCGTCGGTCACCCCGAAGAAAGGCCCCCGACTCCGGTCGGGGGCCTTTCTCGTTCGGACCATCTTCTGACGCCCGCGTCGATCCGCTCGTCGATCCGCGGCCGCCACCCCTCGGGCCCGCCTCGCCGGACGTGCCACTCCGCGCGCCCATCGAACGTGCACCTGTTCCCACTTTTCGCTGACAAGTGTCAACGAGGTATGCCATCATCACTCCAGTTGCACTTACGGGAAGACCCTCCAGAAGGTGCGGGAACACGATGACCGGCAATCGCGTGGAGTCCACGGGGCGGGAAGCCCAACGCATACTGACCCGACAGCGGGTATTCGACGCCGCCGTCGCCGAGTTCAGTGAACGAGGGATGGCAGACGCCGACCTGGCCGCGATCGCCGCGGCCGCAGGCGTGTCACGCGGAACCTTCTACTTCCACTTCCCCACCAGGGAGCACGTCCTCCTGGCACTCGAGGAAGGCGAAGAGCGTCGCATCGCGAGCGAACTCAGCGAATTCCTCTCCACTCCAAGAGATCTCACAGCCATCTTGAAGAAGGTCATCGACCTCACCGTCGCGATCGAAGAGCGCCTCGGAAGACTGCTCTTCAAAGACCTGCTCGGGTCGTACTTCTCACCCACCAGGCCCCTGACCGACGAATGGCGCAGTCACCCGCTCATCGTCCTGGTCGCCACCACGATGGAGCGGGCCGACGCTTCCGGCGAGGCCGAGATCGTCGTCGATCCCTACCACAGCGCCGCGTTCTTCCTCCTCGGTCTCTACGCCCTGCTCACCACCACCGCGGGCGCGGAACCACTGCGCACGTCGACCCTGAACAGCTACCTCACGACAACATTGCGAAGCCTGGAGCCTCGATGAACCGATCAACACACCGAAAGGGAGACAGTCATGTGGCAGGAAATCGTTCGACTCGCATTCGCCTGGGGCGTAATGGTTCTGGTCATCGCGTTCTGGTACTGGATCATGCGCAACATCGGGACCTTCTGAGCGAAACGCACCGCACACCCACGCACCCCGGGGCCGGTGCGTCATGACCGTCGCCGAGACCTCACACGCGTTGACCGTCGAGCGGAGCTGCGGGCTCACCGCGGTCGCCTTCTCCGAGCAGCGACGCGACGGCGTCCGCCTGATGACCGGTCCCCACCGCGGGTTCGGGTTGAGTCCCAGCCGTCGCATCGTCAACGTCCCGTACCCCGCACTCGGACCGGACTGGCAGCGATCGACGCTGACATGCGGCGTGGCCCTGCAGTGTTCGCCCTCGAAGGACCGGATCGCAGGGTACGAGCTGCACCAACTCGACCCGCGACAGCTCGGGGCACTGTCCCTGGTCGAGGGCAGCGTGGCCGCAGGCTGGATCGCCGACCGGCTCCCCGGCCTCCTGCCCGAGATCCGGCGCCTCGTACCGCATCTCGAGATCGGTGACCACGACCTCGAGGGCGCGGAGATGATCGAGCGGGCCCTGTCCCTCGCGCGCTCACGCAAACCGATCGACGGTCATCCCGTTCTGGGGAACCTCCCCCTGCGGGCCCCCGCACGCGGTGCACTCTCCGCAGCGGTGCGACGCGCGTACGGACGCATGCCCTGGACGTCGTCGCGCACCGACGCCAAGCGACTGATGTCCGTGCCGGTCGGCGGTGACGGTGGTGCGCGCAACTCCAACCTCCCGCCACCGAGCAAACCCGAGAACGAGGAGATCGAGATCCGTCCGGACCAGCGCGCCGGCATCCCGTATCCCGAGTGGAACATGTGGCGTGACGAGTTCCTGCCCGATCACGTCGCGGTGCTCGAGCGCAGGTACCCGACGCGCCACAGCCCGGTCTCGGCCGTGTCCCCCGACATCCGCCGGTGGTTCGCCGAGCACACCCATCGCGCGATGCGCACGGGCCTCGACGACGGCTCCGACATCGACGTGGACCGCTACGTGTCCCACTACATCGACACCCGCGCCGGCGAAGCGGACGAGCCGCGGGTCTTTCGTGAACTGCTACCGAGTTCACGCGACGTCAGCACCGCGCTGCTCCTCGACGGGAGCTCATCGCTGAGCACGAACGGTGGGCGGGCCTTCCGCACCGAGCTGGCGTGCGCGGACGCGCTCTCGCGAGCGATGACGCTGTCGCGGGAGAAGCACGGCATCTTCGTGTTCTCCGGGAATACCCGGCACCGCGTGGAGGTGAGCTGCCTCAAGGACTTCGCCGATCCGCACTTCGTCGACCCGAGCAGCCTGGGCCTGAGCGCAGGCGGCTACACCCGCCTCGGCGCACCGATCCGGCATCTCACCCGGCGCCTGCTCGATCAACCGTCCGAACGACGCCTGCTCATCGTCATCGGCGACGGCCTCATGTCGGACGAGGGATACGAGGGCCGGTACGCCTGGGCCGACGTCTCCCATGCCCTCGACGAAGCCGACGAGGCCGGCGTCGCCGTGTACTACATCGGCATCGGACCGGTACGCGTCGATCCCCTCCCGGAAGTGTTCGGGGACCGCAGGTCTCGCCGAATCCGCAACGTGGACGACCTCCCGGAAGTACTGGCACACATCCATCGAAAGCTGGTTTCCGAATGAACGACGATCTCTACCTGGCAGGCGGCAACGAAGTTCAGCTCCTCGAGTGGGCGTACGCCGAGCACATGCCGGTGATGCTCACCGGCCCGACCGGCTGCGGAAAGACCCGGTTCGTCGAGCACATGGGACACCTCCTCGGCCGTCCGGTGATCACGATCAGCTGCCACGACGACCTCACCAGCGCCGACCTGGTCGGTCGCTTCATGGTCACCGGCGGTGACGTGGTGTGGACCGACGGACCGCTGACCACCGCCGTCAGGACCGGGGCGATCTGCTATCTCGACGAGGTCGTCGAGGCCCGTCACGATTCGCTCGCGATCCTGCACTCGCTCACCGACCACCGGCGCACCCTGTACCTCGATCGCGCCAACGAAACCATTCCCGCACCTACGAGTTTCATGCTCGTCTGCTCCTACAATCCCGCCTACCGGAGCTCGCTCAAGGACCTCAAACCGTCGTTTCGCCAGCGGTTCGTGACCGTGCCCATGGACTACCTCCCGCCCGACCGTGAGATCGACGTCCTGGTCGCCGAGTCGGGAGTGGACGCAGCCGTCGCAGAGCGACTCATCCGCTGCGCCATCACCATTCGTGATGCCGACGACGTCTTCCACTTCGAACCACCCTCGACCCGTGTCCTGGTGGCCGCGGCACGGCTGATCGCCGCCGGTGCAGGCGAGATGGAAGCGGCCGAGGCCTGCGTCCTGGCACCCCTGAGCAGTGACGGCGCCATCCACGAGGGGCTTCGCGAGATCGCCGCGGCACACCTGGCCGGGGCGGAGCAGCGATGACGAGCACGGTCCGCACCGGGCCGACCTACGACGAGCACGAAGACGACAGCCGGTCGGCGCAGCGGCGGGCCGACTACTGGCTCATTGCGGGCACCGCACTGATGGGCACCTACGTCCTCGGCCTCTTCGGGCTGCCCATCTTTCTTCGTGGAGTCTGGTTGCAGCGCAAGGCACAGCAGGAGGGTCTGTCGGTCCGGCCGATCATGGTCACCCTGATCGGCTACCTGGTCATCCTCGACGCCTTCCTCAACACCGTCGGCTGGGCGCTGGACCTGATCGCCAACCACACGCTCCTCAACCGCGTCTTCTTCACCGCCTGGGGCAATTACGCCGACAACGGGTACTTCTGGCACTACAACGAGTTGTGGATCGGCGGATCCGCCGCACCCGGTGAGAAGGGCTGGGAGATCGCCTGTGTCTTCGTGGTCTTCCCGATGCGGGTCGCCGCGGCGATCGCCTTCCTGCAGATGAAGCGATGGGGACACCAGTGGCTGACGGTGACCTGCTGGTTCGGCGTGGTGATCTGGGTCGGCTACATCACGAACATGACGGTCTACGCCGACCTGCGCTTCACCGGAACCATCCTGCCCGTAATCGGATGGTGGCTCTACGACATCTTCTACATCACCCCGTTCCTGGCAATCCCGTACTTACACACGGTCAATCGCGAGATCTTCTCGGATTGACGCCCAGAGATCGCCTCGCATCGACACAGCGTGAACAGTTCCGACACCTCGAGGAGAACCGACATGAACGAGCAAGACCGGCGAAGGAAGCGCGCGCTCATCGTCTTTCAGATCGCCATGTACGGATTCCTGCTGGCCATGTTCCTGATCCAACTCAACATGTCGCTGCACCGGGACTGGTAGGGCACCGGCATGAACTTCCCGACCACCCGCCGGCGCACCTCCGAGAAGGCCACCACAGGCAGTCCGCCGGCGACGGGTCTCACCCAGGACGAACACGAGACCGACAGTCGCACCGCTCAGCGCGAGGCCGATCGGTGGCTCACCATCGGCACCGCGTTCATGGGCACACTGGTCTTCGGATTCGTCGGGCTGCCGATCTTCCTCCGCGGGCTCTACCTCCAGCGCAAGGCACAACAATCCGGCCTCTCGGTGCGGCCCATCATGGTCACCCTGATCGGGTACCTGGTGATCCTCGACGCCTTCCTCAACAGCATCGGCTGGACCCTGGACGTGCTGGCCAGTCACTCGCTGCTGAACCGGGTGTTCTTCACCGCCTGGGGCAACTTCGTCGACAACGGCTACTTCTGGCACTACAACGAAATGTGGATCGGCGGATCCGCCGCCCCCGGCGAGAAGGGCTGGGAGATCGCCTGCATCTTCATCGTGTTCCCCATGCGGATCGCGGCCGGCATCGCCTTCCTCCAGATGAAGCGGTGGGGTCACCAATGGCTGATCGTCACCTGCTGGTTCGGCGTGGTCATCTGGGTCGGCTACATCGTCAACATGACCATGTACGCCGACATCCGCTTCGACGGAACGGTCGTCCCGGTCATCGGATGGTGGCTCTTCGACATCTTCTACATCACCCCATTCCTGGCAATCCCCTACCTGCACACCGTCAATCGCGAGATCTTCTCGGATTGAACCGGATACCGGGTCGTACACCGTCCCTCGAGGAGAACCCATGAGCAAGGCAACATCGACCGAGACCGGAACCGGATCCGACGAGGACCTGCCTCTGGGCACCACCAAAGAGTTCTCGCGAATGCACGGATGGCTCAAGCGGGGCATCATCATCTGCCTCTTCGCCCTCGTCGTCGAAGGTTCGATGACGGTTCCCGCACTCGCCATCTGGTACGGCTTTCCCACCCTGTCGTTCACCGAGATCTGCGACGAGTTCATGAAGGTCCGGTGGGCCGACGAGAACGCCACGTGCGAGTACCCCTATCCGATCGGCGGCCCGCCGTTCGGCGGCGAACCCGAAGGGGCAGGCCGGGACACCGCCCAAGATCAGTGGGGTGTCCAGCCGAAGCCCGCGCTTCCGCGGATCGGGTTCCGAGAGCTCGTGCGTAACAAGGAGGAACGCGAGGCACGCCAGGCGGCCGCGGCGGCGCAGACCGAGACGGGGACCGGGTGACCGACACAGGCCCCCGGGCGCCCCGGGCGGCCTCGACCGCCCTCGGCGTGGGCATGGCGGTCACCGAGGCACTCCGGGCCGCAGCCGACCGGGCCGTACCCCGTCCCGCGGCGGTGCCGCTGCGCGTCGAGGAGGTCACCCCGCTCTGGCTCGCCGACGCCCTCCGCGTCCCACCCGGAGCGATCACGTCGGTGCGGGTCGTCGATCACGACTCGGGGACGGCGGCGCGGGCCCGCATCGCCGTGCAGTCGGAGGCCGACCTGCCCGACAGCCTGTTCTGCAAGATGCCGCCACGCAACTATCTGCAGCACGTGCTGATGAACGTCTTCCGGCTCGGCACGAAGGAGGTGGCCGCCTATCGGGCTCTCGGTGACAACCCTCCGGTGCGGGCGCCGCGATGCCATGCGGCGAAGGAGGATCGACTGCGGCGACGTGCCGTCCTCGTCCTGGAGGACGTCTCGCCGACGGCGGAGTTCCGCACCTGCGTCGATGCGTTGACGGCGGCCGAGGCCCGTGCCGTCGTCGACGCCCTGGCCGACCTGCACGCTGCCTACTGGGACACCGACCGATTTGCCGATGACCTGAGGCCGCTCGCGCACCGTTCGGCGGCCGAGGTCCGGCTCGGTGACCTGATCCGTCGACGGTTCCTTGGCGAGATCTCCGGACACACGTCGGATCTGATCCCGGCGGGGATCAAACGGCAGTGCCGGATCTTCTACGAGCGCAGCGCCGACATCGACAGGTTGTGGGCCGCGCAGCCGCAGACGCTGATCCACGGCGACCCGCATCCGGGCAATCTCTTCTTCGAAGCGGGCTCACCTGGATTCCTCGACTGGCAGGTCGCCAGTTCCGGGGCGGGCATCCGGGACGTCGCGTACTTCCTGACCGCATCCGTCGATCCCGATCTGCTGCGGGTCGTCGAACGCGAACTGGTGGAGCGCTACACCAGCCGGCTCGCCGCGGTCGGCGTCGAGGTCGACCCCGACCGCACCTGGACCCTGTACCGCGCCGCCGTCACCGAGTGGTTCCTGGCGGCCGTGTGCACGGCGGAGGCGGGGGAACGGATGCAACCGTTCGAGATCTCCCGGGTCGGGGTGCAGCGGGCCGTGGCCGCCGTCGGCGCGCACGACAGTTTCGCGCTCCTGGCCACCCTCCTATCCAAATGACCGAATTTGGGTTTCGGTCACGTGAAGTGACCGAAACCCACATTCGGTCGGGGCCGGGTGGGGTCAGACGGCGGCGTTGCCTGCCTTCCACGTCGCCCACGGGATGTTCCAGTCGCCGAGACCGTCGACACCGGACAGGGTGCCGCCGACGGTGTTCTTCACGATCGCGATGTCACCGCGCTTGGTGTTGTCGAACACCCACTTGGCGTTGGCGGGACTCAGGTTCAGGCAGCCGTGGCTGGTGTTCGAGTAGCCCTGCTGCCCCACCGACCACGGCGCCGAGTGGAAGAAGATGCCGCTGTACGACATCCGGGTCGCCCAGTCCACCGGAGTCTTGTAGCCGTCCGGGGAGTTCACGGGAACCCCGTAGGTGGACGAGTCCATCACGAGATGCTCGAACCGGTCGCCGATGATGTAGACGCCGTTGTCGGTCGGGGTGTCGTCCTTGCCCATCGACGTCGGCATGGTCATCACCACCTGGCCGTTGCGCTCGAAGGTGACCTGCTTGGTGTTGTCGTCGGCGGTGGCGATCATCGCGTCGCCGATCCGGAACTCGGACCGCTGGTCCGACTGCCCGAACAATCCGTCGCCGAGGTCACGCCCGAAGACCTTCACGTCGACGGTGACGGTCGTCCCGGGTGCCCAGTAGTTCTCGGGCCGCCACCGGACCTCACGATTGTTGACCCAGTAGAAGGCGCCCTCGACGGGCGGGTTGGTGACGACGGTGATCGCGTCCTGCGCGGCCTTGCGGTCGGGGATGTTCTCGTCGAACTGGACCGCCACCGGCTGACCGATCCCGACGATCTCACCCTCGGTCGGCAGGATGTAGGGCTTGGTCAGATTGCCGGGCGAACTGGTCGTGAAGTTCGACACCAGGGCGCCGGACCCACCGAGACCGAAGGCCTCGGCCTCGAGCCGGTAGCTGCGGTCGTACAGCAGCGGCTCGGTGTTCACCCACGAACGGCCGTCGGGGGCGATCGCACCGGGTACCACGGCACCGGCGGCGTCGACCAGGGTGACGGACGACAGCTTGCCGTCGGCCACCTGCACCGCGACCGGTTCGCTCGGGGAATGCCCGACTGCACCGTCGGCGACCACTGCCGAGAGTTTCGGTTTGATCAGCTCGGTGACCGGGTTCACGTCGATCGCCGGCGCGGCGGACGCCTCCCCACTCGACGGAACCGTGCATGCCGACGATCCGAGCACCACGGCCGCCGCCCCCAACGCGACAACCAGCCGAAACTTCCTCACCGTTACCCCACTTCACACCGTGTACTCGACGGGCCGCCGAACCCCGACCGGGCACGATCCGCCTCTGGCGACCTGTGCACAGCGATTTTGCCAGGTCTTTGCAGAACAGGACCTGCGGCACCCCCGGTCCGACCCGTAACGTTCACATTGCAATCGATCCGGCCCGCGCCTGCGTTACCTCCCGTGCACCGCACAGCCGGTGTGACCAGCCGATTTCGCATACCGTGGGCAGTGCTGTTAATGTTCTCTTCGCACCGAGCGAGACCAGTTCTCGCAAGACGCACCAGGCGCCATTAGCTCAATTGGCAGAGCAGCTGACTCTTAATCAGCGGGTTCGGGGTTCAAGTCCCTGATGGCGCACCAGCACGACAGGCCCCGGTCCTGGCTGTTTCATCCAGCACAGATCGGGGCCTGAATCGTGTCGTGTCCCGCACTTTCGCGGAACACACCGAGCGCCATTAGCTCAATTGGCAGAGCAGCTGACTCTTAATCAGCGGGTTCGGGGTTCAAGTCCCTGATGGCGCACCACCCGACAGGCCCCGGTCCCCGACCGGGGCCTGTCGTCG
>NZ_JBSFRT010000035.1:0-65703 GCF_053589375.1 Rhodococcus sp. NPDC003348 | reverse complement strand
GGCGGGCTTCGGCCCGCCGACCGCACCCGGCATCGTTACCGGTGCTCTGCGCACGCCCCCGGGCACCGACGTCTGTCCTCGATCGACACTCCGGCACCTCCCCCGGCTCGTACGACCGGCCGATTGCCACACGGTCCGCTCGACACCACATCGGGGCCGGCCACCGACGTCGATAGACTGGCGAACCATGACCACCACCTGCACCAGGGCAAGCGAATGAGCACGACGGGCCGACCAGTGTCCCGCCGCGCGTTCGTCACGGGGGCGTGCGCGGCCGGGTGCCTCGCCATCACCGGTTGCGGGAGCGGCGGTGCATCCGAGTCGGCTCCTGAAGCATCCGGGCCGGTCCAGGTACCGGTCGGCGACGTCCCCGTCGGCGGCGGTGTCATCCTCGCGTCGAATCGGGTCGTGGTGACGCAACCGGAATCCGGGGTCTTCCGGGCATTCTCGGCTGTGTGCACCCACGACCGATGCCTGGTGTCGAGAATCTCCAACGGCCTGATCGTCTGCGGATGCCACGGGAGCGCGTTCTCGGTGACCGACGGCTCCGTGGTGCGCAGTCCCGCACAGAAGGCACTACCGCAACGAAGCGTCGAGCTGGTTGGAGACACCCTGACGATCGGTGCGTGACGCGAACCCCACGTTCGAAGGGGAGGGCGGTCGGCGCACCCGACCGGGGCATGCGTGCTATCCCTCGGCGACCAGGTCCTTGAGCAGGTCGGTGGTGCGCCGCACGGACGCCCGCGGGTCGGCACCGACGGGGAAGATCGCCGCCCAGATGTCGGTGGCCCCGGCGTCGAGGAGGCCCTGCAGTTGGGTCCGCACGGAATCCTCGCTGCCGAAGATCGCGACGTCCGCCGGGTTCGATGCGCCGCCGACGTCCAGGATGCGTTGGTAGTTGGGCATTCCCGCGTACATCGTTGCGGTGGCAGCGACCGCGTCGCGGGCCTCGTCCAGGTCGTCGTGGACGGCGACCGGCAACCCGGCGACGATGCGCGGGGCGGGGCGTCCCGCGTCGGTGGCCGCCGCCCGGATCGCGGGCGAGATGCGGGATTCGATCACCTTCGCGGACGCCATCCACAGGACGGTGCCGTCCGCGTACTGTCCGGCCACCCGCAACAGTCGGGGCGACATCGCCGAAAGCAGCACCGGGACCGGATCGGCGATCGCCGTCATCCGTCCGGCACTGCGCGTGGACCAGTCGTGCCCCCGGAAGTCCACCTCCTCACCACGCAGCAGTGCGGTGACGATCCGCAGATACTCCTCGGTGTTGCGTCCGGGTCGGTCGTAGGAGAGTCCGTACACGTCCCGGACGAGGGATTCGTGAGACGGTCCGAGGCCGAGGGTGAAGCCCGGTCTGCCCATCGCCTCGGCCACGGCCGCAACACGATTCGCCTGAAGCAGCGGGTGACACGGATAGGTCTGCAGGACCGCGGTTCCGAGTTCGATCGACGAGGTTTCGCGGCCCGCCACCGCCAGGGCGGCGAGGGGGTCACCGGCGACGGTGCTCGCGTACCAGAGCGAGGTGAAGCCGTCCGCCTCCGCGCGCTGGGCCTGTCGCACGATCTTCTCGGTCGACGAAGCGCCACCGGTCAGCCCGATCCTCATGAGAGATTCCCTTTCGTGATTGAGAACGCTATTCTCTGTTTGCGAGATTAACGATCTGCACACGGCTTGTCCAAGGAGGCACCCTTGTTCCCCACCGCCACGCCCATCAGCCCGGCCATCGGCGTCGAGATCACCGGAGTACCCGGGAACGAACTGGCCGGCGCCGAGTCGGCCGCCCGGTGCCGCGCGCTCCTGGACGAGCACGGCGTGGTCCTCTTCCGACAGGCCCACATCGGTGACGACGACCTGGTCACGCTGAGCCGACTGCTCGGGGACGTCGTGGTGGCACCGATGGGCGGCCAGGACGAGCACCCGGAGATCTCCGCAATCAGCCTGGACCCGGCGAAGACCGTACTGGCGTCCTACAACACGGGCACATTCCACTGGCACATCGACGGCGCTACCGACGAGATTCCCCAGAAGGGCACACTGCTCACCGCGCTCGAGGTGTCCGACGAGGGTGGCGACACCGAATTCGCCAACACCTACGCCGCGTACGAGGCGCTGCCCGACGAGGAGAAGGCCGAGCTCGCCGATCTGCGGGTCGTCCACAGCTTCGCGACGGCGCAGCTGCTCGGGAATCCCGACCCCACCGACAAGCAGCGGGCGGCGTGGGACCGGGTCCCGACCCGGGAACACCCCCTGGTGTGGACTCGCGCCAACGGACGCAAGTCACTGCTCCTCGGCGCGACGGCCGGCCACATCGTGGGCAGGCCGGAGGAAGAGGGCCGGGCGCTCCTGGACCGCCTGCTCGACTGGTCGACGCAGCCGCGGTTCGCGTTGCGCCACCACTGGCAGCGCGGCGACCTCGTCCTGTGGGACAACACCGGGATGCTGCACCGCGCCGTGCCGTACGCCCCGACCTCCCCGCGCCTGCTGCACCGGACCACCCTCATCGGTGAGGAAGCCGTGGCGTGAACGACGACGAGGACGCGCACTGCGACAAGCTACGTCCTGGTGGGGCTGCTGCTCGGTGACGGTGCCACCGTCCAACTGATGAGCGGCAGATACCTCGACCGCCTCGAACGTCGCGGCGGGACGTGGCGGATCGCGGTGCGACGCTCGACCGTGGAGTGGTCCGCGACGGCCGACGGCTCCCTGCTGCAGTCACCGTTCTTCACGAAGCAGGCGTTTCCGAGGGGCACCCGAGACGCGAACGACCTGTCCTACCGGCGTCCGCTCCTGATGGACACCCCCGCACCCGAACGCTGGTGACTTCCCGGTCCCGGCTACCTCGCGGACCGCGCCCGGGCCAGCGCCTCGACGGCCTTGCGGCCGGTGAACCGGACCGTTTCCACGCCGGGTCGCCGGGTGACGGCCGCGACGGCGGGCCCGGCCATCGCGGCGACGGTGCGAGCAGCGGCCAGGGGCAGCGGGCCGGCCGGAACCCGCGGCCAGAGAAGGGTTTCCAGTGCCTCGTCCGGCAGCGGCCGGCGCCCGGCGGCGAGCGCGTGCTCCCGGGCGATCCGCAGGTGCGCCTGCCGCTGCGCGTCCGAATGCAGGGCGCTGACCTGTTCGGGATAGATCCGGTACCGGTACCCGACCATCGGCAGATTGCCGAGGCGGCCGAACTCGGACAGTTCCGAGAACATCCGGTAGTCCTCCGCATGCGCGAACTCGGGCCGGAACCGCAGCCCGCTGCGGGCGAGGACGGGTCTGCGGATCATCACCGACGCCCCGCAGTGGCAACTCGACAGGAGCAACCGCTGCCGGCACGCACTGTCGGTGCGTGGCATGCGGACCCGGCCGGTGAGCGCGCCGAACAGTTCGTAGTCGGTGCCGCACACGATCAGTCGCGGATCGTCGTGCATCGCCCGCATCTGCGCCGTCAGCCGGCCCGCCGGCATCAGGTCGTCGGCGTCCATCCGTGCGATGAAGTCGCCCCGGGCCTCGTCGAGGCCGCGGTTGAGCGCGCCGACCAGGCCGGTGTTCTCCTGCCGAACCACCCGCAACCGCGGATCCTCCACCGATGCCAGCACCTCGGCGGTGTCGTCGGTGGACCCGTCGTCGATCACGAGCAGTTCGAAGTCCCGAAAGTCCTGATTCAGCACCGAATCCAGCATCGGGCGCAGGTAACGCCCCGCGTTGTAGGCGGGGACGAGGACCGTCACCGGGGGCGTGCTCATCGGTACCTCAGAATCGTCGAGTAGAGCCCGGGCACCGTCCCGAGCATGGCCGCGAACACCGCCTCCCGCGGGTGCCCGGTGCGCAGCAGCGGGAGCACGTCGCGCGGTGACACCGCAGCCCGGACCCGATCGATCGCCTCGTCGTACAGCGGCGGGCGGGTCACGGACGCGTGGTCGGCCCGCATCGCGACGTGCGCGACGGACCGCAGGATCTCCCGGTACCGGAAGCCACGGACCTCGTCGCGCCACCGCTCGCCCAGGCCGGCCTGCGCGACCGCTGCACTCACGTCCACGTCCACCTTGAACAGGTCCAGGGTCCGCGGACTCAGCGACGTGCTGATCGACCCTTCCCGGTACAGGTACCGGTACAGAGGTTCGTCGACGAGCGCGACCCGCGCGGCGGCCAGCGACATCCGCACCAGCGGCGCCATGTCCTCGTAGCCCTGGTCCTCGTCCCACGGCCGGTCCCCGAGCAACTCCCGGCGGAACAGCTTGGTGCACGCGTACGCCTTCGCCCGCCCGGTGACGAGGCGATGGGCGAAGTCCGTGCCGGACACCACGATCGCCTCGAACGGCGGTTCGTCGATCTGCAGCACCAGTCCGGTGTCGTCGACGCGTTGCGTGCGGGTGCACGCGAAGTCCGCCGCGCCGTCCTCGAGCGCCCCCGCCAGCAACTCGACGAACCGCGGGTCGGCCTCGTCGTCGCTGTCGAGGAACCAGACGAGATCCCCGGTGGACGCCCCGAGCCCCGAGTTGCGGGCCCGGCCGAGGCCGAGGTTCCGGTCGTGCACGACGCGGTGGAACCGCGCGCCGCGCTCGGCGAGGTAGCGCTCGGCCACCGCCATCGACTCGTCGCCGCCGCGGTCGTCGACGAGCACGATCTCGTCGACCGGACGGGTCTGGGCGAGCACCGACCGCAGGCAGCCCTCGACGTACGGCAGGCAGCGGTACACCGGGACCACGACGCTGACCCGGCTCACTGAACCTCCTCCGGCGATGCGAATTGCGGTGTCACGGTGGCGAAGAGCCCGTGGTGGTCCGATCCGGGGAGGTCCACCCGCTCGTACTCCCCCACCACCGCGTTCTTCAGGGCGATCCGGTCGATCGCGATCACCGCCGGGTACCACCGGTCCGCCGGATACGTCGGCACCAGCCCGGCGCCGGCCTGTTCCCCGGCATCGGCGAACCCGTCGGACAGGATCGCCCGGTACCGGCTGTGCGAGTACGTCGAGTTGAAGTCGCCGCTGACGACCATCGGATCGCCGTCCGCGGCCCGCTCGTGCAGCAGCACCGCGAGCTTCTCCATCTCGGCGGCCCACATCCACGACGGCGACGGGTACGGCGGCATCGGGTGCACGGCGGCGACCGTCACGGTGCGCCCCTCCCCGAGGTCGACCTTGGTGACCAGATTCGCCATCGAGAACCGGCCGAGCTCCTCGGGATCGCGCATCGCGAACCGGCTGTAGATCCCGGTGCCGCCGCCCCCGGACTCCTTCGGCTTCAGGAAGGTGACCGGCAGCAGTTCCTCGAGGCCCGCCTCTCGCAGCCGGGCAACGGCCGAGTCGGTGAGCTCCTCGACGGTGAGCACGTTCACCGATCGCGATCGGACCAGGTCCACCAGTGCGTCGGCGTCGGCCTCACCGAGTCGAATATTGGCCTGCAACAACCGGATCTGGCCGTCTGCGGCGGTCGCGTCGGGGGCGTTCCGCAGGTACAGCGGGAGCTGGGTGGAGAGGCCGGCGAATACGATCACCGCGCCGACCACCAGCGTCCGCCAGGCACGCAGCGCCGCCAGCACCACCAGACCCGCCACCCCGACGGCCACCAGGACCGGCACGAACGAGGACGCGATGATCAGCTTGTTGCTCTCGGGTCCGACGTAGTGGACGAGCACACCGAGCGCTGCCGCCGCGACGGCGGCGATTCCGGACGCGTAGCCGACCCGGCGCACCGCCTCCCGCGGTGTCATCGAGCGATCTCAGCTCGCACCGACGACCTCGTACCAGGCGCCGAGTTCCGGGTCGGACGCGAGGTCGACGAAGTCGATGACCGCGCCCTCCGAACGCCACCGCTCGACCAGAGACATCAGCCGCACCGAGTCCAGTCCCAGGTCGAGCAGGTTCGCGTCCTCGGTGAGCTCGTCGGCGGGCAGGTCGAGCAGGGCGGCCAGGTCGGCGACCATGCGGTCCCGGGTCAGTGTGGTGCTCACAGGTGAAACCTTTCGTGGGTGGTGCGTGGATCAGGCGTGGACGGCGGACGGCGCGTCGGTGGGGCCGGCGACGGTGCGGCGCAGGGTGCCGAGGAGCAGCAGGGCGACCACCGCGACGGCACACATCGTGAGGCTGTAGGTGACCACCGCCGCCGATGGCGCGACGACGCCTCCGAACGCGCCGGCGATCAACGCGCCGATGGAGATTCCGGCGACCTCCTGCGCCGACCAGAGCCCGTTCACCCGGCCGAGCAGGTGCTCCGGGGTGTGGGTCTGGATGAGCGAGTACCGCAACACTTCCTGCACCGAGGCGATCGCGCCGACCACGACGAGCACCAGCAGCGCCACGACGAGGGTGCCGGTGAGCCCGACGAGGGCCTGCACCGCGAAACCGACCGCGAGGGCGATCAGCAGCACCGTCCCGGGCCGCGCCAGACGAGACATCCACCCGCTGGTCACCGTCGCGATGACCGCGCCGACCGCACTGGCCGCGTAGAGCAGACCGGCGGCACGGGAGTCACCGGCGAACCGCTCGTCCACCAGTCCGGGTACGAGGACGAGGACCCCGCTGCCGAGCATGGCGATCACCCCGGCAAGCATCACCCCGCCGATCACCTTGTGTTCGAGGACGAACCGCGTCATCGATACCGGTTCACCGGCCGCGTGTGCCTCGTGTTCGACGGGCGCCGGCGCGGGCAACGGCGGCAGTCCCGCCAGCAGGGCGATCGTGATCACGGTGCCGATCGCGGCCACCCAGTAGTTCCAGGACACCGAGAACGCCGCGATGACGAGGCCGCCGAGGGCGGGTGAGATGACGGCGCCGGCGCGGGCACCGAGGACGTTCAGCGCCCCGACCCCGACGAGTTGATCCCGCGGGACCAGGGTCGGCACGACCGCGAACAGTGCCGCGATGCTGATCGAGCCGATCAGGCCGTTGATCACCGACAGCACGAAGATCGCCACCCACGACGGGTCGGCGAGCATCGCGTTCACGGCGAGGCCGACGAAGGTGAGCCCGGACACGGTGCGCGCGAACAGGATCAGCTTCCTACGGTCGTAACGGTCGGCGAGGGTGCCGCCGATCAGCATGCCGCCCATGGACGCGGCGCCCTCGACCGCGGCGACGAGCCCGACCAGGAACGTCGACCCGGTCAGGTCGTACATCTGGAGGGGCACGCCGACCATCAGCATTCCGATCCCGAAGATCGAGATGGTCCGGGCGATGAACACCCGCCGGAACGCCGCGCTTTCGCGCAGCGGCCGCAGGTCGAGGAGTACGCCGCGTTCACTCATGATCAGCTCGCGTCGCCCTTGGCGACCGCGTCGGCGATCAGCGGCATGACCTGATCGGTGGCCCAGCCGAGCGAGAGCGCCGACGGGAAGCCGATCGCGTTCGGCAGACCGGTGTTGCGTGCCAGGGACACCACGGCGCCCTCCTTCACGGCGGGAAGCTCGTTCCAGGCCGCGAACTTGGTCAGGTAGCCGAGGTCACCGGTCGGCGAGACCACGAACAGCACATCGGCGTTCATCTCGCTGATGTTCTCGTAGGACAGCACGCCGCGACCGTCGGCATCGACGGGCAGCGTCGTCGCGTACGGGCTGAGCACCAGACCGAGCGAGGTGAGGAACTGGCCGATGCCGCGCTCGTCGGAGGCGAGCACGGACAGCTGTCCGCCGGTGTCGCCGATCACCGCGTTGTAGGTCTTGCCTGCGATAGTCGGGTTGGCCGCCTTGGCGTCCGCGAGGCGCTTCTCGGCGTCCGCGATCACCTGCTCCGCCTTCTCCGGGATCCCGAGGGCGGTGGCAATCTTGCGGGTCGAGTTCTGCCACGGCTCGCCGTTGGCCTTGGTGTCGAAGTGCACGACCGGGAACTGCGCGTTCAGCTGGTCGAAGGTGGACTGGTCGAGTCCCCAGAATCCGGTGGACACGATGATGTCGGGCTGCAGGACGGCCAGCTTCTCGGCGATCGAGTCGGCTCCGGTGTCCATGTCGAGGGTCTCGGGGGTGGTGGCGCCGAACGCCTCCTTCTGCCACGGCCAGATCCCGGATCCACCGGTGGCGGCACGGTTCTGGGCGTCGACGGGGATCGCGACCGGCGTCACGCCGAGCGAGAGCAGGATGTCGGCGTCCTGCGGGGACAGCGGCACGGCACGGGTGGGCGCCGCCTCGACGGTCGAGTCACCGAACTTGCCGGACACCGTCACCGGGAACTGCGCGGCATCGGAGGCACCGGTCGTCGTGGTGTCGGTGGTGTCGGAGTCCGAACCGCACGCGGCCACACCGAGCATGACGGTCGCGGCCGCGAGCGCGGCGCCGATCCGTCGGGTCCATCGAGTGTTCATCTTCTTTCCCTTCGTCCTGCCCTTGATCGTGTGGTGACACGGGTTCGTGTGGTGACACGGGTTCGTGTGGTGATACGGGGTCGTGCAGTCGTTCACGAGTGAATTCCGGTCTGGTCCAGGTCGGCAGCGAGATCACCGAGCGACGCCGCCGCGAACACCTGTGCCGCCTCGGCGTCGATACCCACCGCCCGCAGGCGGCTCAGCAGTGCCATCACGCCGATACTGTCGCAGCCGAGCGCGAACAGGTCGTCATCGACGCCCACCCGCTCGACACCGAGCTGCTCGGCGACGAGGCGGCACAGCAGCTTCTCCGTCGCGGTGCTCGGTGCGCGGTGGTCACCGGCCGACCGGATCTCCGGGCGCGGCAACGCGGACCGGTCGAGCTTGCCGTTCGGGAGGGTGGGCAGTGCGGGCAGCACCACGAACGCGGACGGCACCATGTAGTCCGGCAGCACCGCGCTCACGCGGCGCCGCAGGGCCGCCACGTCGAGGTCCGGTCCCGCCGCGACCAGGTAGGCGACCAGCACCGCCGATCCGGTGTCGGTCCGGGCCTGCACCACGGCGTCGGCGACGGCCGGATCCGCGAGCAACGCGGCCTCAACCTCCGCCGGTTCGATGCGGTACCCGCGCACCTTGACCTGATCGTCGCTGCGGCCCCGGTACTGGATCGAACCGGCAAGGCCGTGCTCCTCGTCACCGGCCAGCCACCGTGCCCGGTCGCCGGTGCGGTACATCCGGGCGCCCGGCGCACCGAACGGGTCGGCGACGAAACGCTCGGCAGTGCGGCCGGATTCGCCCCCGTAACCGCGTGCCAGGCCGTCCCCGGAGAGGTACAGCTCGCCCTCCACGCCGATCGGAACCGGCCGCAGCCACGCGTCCAGGATGTGGGCACGGGTGTTGCCGACGGGCCGGCCGGCGACCGGGACGGCACTGTCGGACGATCGCGCCACGAGCGCGTCGACGGTGCTCTCGCTGGGTCCGTACAGGTTGTACGACTCGGTACCCCCGAGTGCGCGCAGGCGATCCCACAGCGGCTGGGCGACGGCCTCGCCGCCGAAGCCGAGCGAGGCGGGCACCCGGTCGCCGTCGAGCAGACCGGCGTCGATCAGCTGGGCCAGGTGCGAGGGGGTGACCTCGACGAAGTCCCATTCCTGGGTCTGCGCCTGCAGCAACATCTTCCGCGGGTCCCGCTGGGTCACCTCGTCGACGAGGCACAGCGCATGTCCGTCGAGCAGCCACAGTTGCGGCTGCCAGGACGCGTCGAACGCGAACGACCAGGCGTGTCCGACCCGCAGCCGCTCCCGCCCGGACCGGCGCTGGGTCGGCCGGTACAGGTCGGTGCGGTGGCTGTGGAACAAGGTCACCAGGCCGCGGTGCAGCGCGACGACGGCCTTCGGCACGCCGGTGGAACCGGAGGTGTGCACGACGTACGCGGGGTGCTCCGCGCGCAGCGGCGCGATCCGGTCACGGTCACTGACCGGCGCCGGGTCCTGCTCCGCCACTCTCGCAACAAGATCGGCGTCGTCGAGTTCCAGCACCGCGGCGCCGGTGGCCGGAACCTGCGCGGCCAGCGCCGCGGTCGTCAGCACCAGCACGGGTGTGCTCGTCGCGAAGATCGCCGCGGTCCGCGCGGCCGGGGCCTGCGGGTCGCACGCGAGGTACGCACCGCCCGCGGTGAGCACCGCCAGCATCGCGGTCAACGCATCATCGGTGCGCGGAAGCATCAGCGCCACCGGCACTTCCGGTCCGACACCGTGCGCGATCAGCAGGCGGGCGAGCCGGTACACCCGCTGCGCGAGCTCCCCGAACGTCCACTCGTCGCCTCCGGCGAACAGGGCCGCCTCGGCGTGGTACCGCTGGGCGGCGTCGGCGAACAGGGCGGGCACGGTGGTGGCCGGTACGTCCATCGGGTTGGTGTTCCACCGCCGGGTCGTCGCCTCCCGGTCCGCGGCCGGGATCGCGTCGATCTGCGCGAGCCGGTGATCGGCGGGCCGGGTGGCCAGCTCCCGCAGCACCTGCGCGAGTCCGGCGGCGAGCCTTTCCGCGGTGCTCCGGTCGAACAGGTCAGAGCTGTACTCGACCATGCCGACGACGGTGTCGGTGCCTGCGTACTCCACGAAGTCGAAGGACAGGTCGAACTTCGCGGTGGTGACCTCGATCGGCTCCGGCGTCAGGCCGGCGTCCCCGCCGAATCCCTCTCCGGGGTTCGGCTCGGTGAGGTAGACGACCATGGTCTGGAACAGCGGATGCATCGACCGCGAGCGGGCACCCGCGCCGAGAACCGCGTCGGCGACCTGCTCGAACGGCAGGTCCTGGTTCTCGAACGCCTCCAGGTCGGTCTCGCGGATCCGCCCGAGCAACTCGCCCACGGTGGGGTCGCCGGACAGGTCGGTGCGCAGCACGAGGGTGTTGAGGAAGAAGCCGACCAGATCCTCGAGCCGGCTGTCCCCGCGACCCGACACCGGCGTGCCGATCGGAATGTCCGTGCCCGCACCGGACTTGTGCAGCAGCACCGCGACCGCGGCCTGCACGAGCATGAACATGCTCACCCCGTGGGCACGGGCGACCTCACGGAGTCCGGTGACCACATCGGGCTCCAGCGCGAGGTACACCGCACCGCCCCGATAGCCGAATCGCGCGGGCCGGGTGCGGTCGGTGGGCAGGGTCAGTTCCTCGGGCAGCCCGGCGAGGGTCTGCCGCCAGTACCCGGCCTGGCGGGCGGCGACGCTCTCCTCATCGGCGCCGTCACCGAGCAGGTCCCGCTGCCACAGGGTGAAGTCGGCGTACTGCACCGGCAGCGGTTCCCATTGCGGGGCGCGACCGGCCTGCCGCAGCGCATACGCGGTCATCAGGTCGGTCAGCAGCGCCCGGGTGGACCACTCGTCGGTCGCGATGTGGTGGATCACCAGCACCACAACGGTGGCCTCGTCGGTCTCGAGCACCGAGACCCGCACCGGTGCCTGCGTTTCCAGGTCGAATCGGTACCGGGCGGCCTCCGCGGTCGCGGCGGCGACGTCCTCGGCGCGGACGCTGCGCCGCTCCAGGTCCACCTCGACGTCGTCGGCGGGCAGGATCACCTGCTGCGGCTGTCCGGCGACCTCCGGGAAGACGGTGCGCAGCGGTTCGTGGCGGATCATCAGGTCCCGCACCGCTTCCGCCAGCGCGACGCCGTCCACCGATCCGGACACCCGCCACGAGATCGGGACGTTGTAGGCGCCGCCGTCGGCGCCGAGACGGTCCAGGATCCACATGCGCTGCTGCGCGTACGACAGCGGCAGCACCGCGGGTCGCTCGCCGACGACCAGTTCCGGACGTCCGCCGCCCTGCGCGCGCTGCGCGAGCGGCGCCAGCCGGGCCACGGTCGGCGCCTCGAACACTGCCCGCACGGGCAGATCCACCCCGAGCTCGGAGCGCAGTGCGTTCACCAGACGGATCGCGGTCAGCGAGTGCCCGCCGAGCGCGAAGAAGTCGTCGTCGATGCCGACGGACTCCACACCAAGCGCCTCGGCGAACAGCGCGCACACCCGTTCCTCGAGCTCCGTGCGCGGGGCCCGCGACTCGGCGACGGCATCGAAGGCGGGCCGCGGCAGCGCCTTCCGGTCGAGCTTGCCGTTGAAGCTGACGGGGACGCTGTCGATCGCCACGATCACCGCCGGGACCAGGTGGTCCGGGATCACTCCGACGAGCTCGCCGCGCAGCGCGGCGGGATCGAGGGCGGCGCCGGTCGCGGGCACCACGTACCCGACGAGGACGGGCGCACCGCCTGAGTTCTCCGCCACCGCCGCGACGGCACGCGCCACCGACGGACGCGCCTCGAGTGCCGTCTCGACCTCGCCGAGTTCGATGCGCAGGCCGCGAATCTTGACTTGGTCGTCGATCCGGCCGAGGTACTCGAGCTCACCGGATGCCGCCCAGCGCACCAGGTCGCCGGTGCGGTACAGCCGGGTACCCGGCTTTCCGTACGGGTCTGCAACAAAGCGATCGGCCGTCAGCGCGGGCCGGCCGAGGTAGCCGTCGGCGACCTGCACGCCGCCGAGGTACAGCTCGCCGGACACCCCGGACGGAACCGGTCGCAGCCGCGAGTCCAGCACGTAGAGCGCGACATTGGTGCCCGGTCCACCGATCTCGCAGGCGCCGACGGCGCCGGCGCGCGAGGACAGGTCCGGGGCGAGGGTGACCTCGACGGCCGCCTCGGTGGGGCCGTACAGGTTGTCGATCGTGGCGGCGGGCAGCGCGGCCGCGAACCGCTCGACGGTCCGGTACTGCAGCGCCTCACCTGAGCACACCACGCGGCGCAGGTTCGTCCCGGCGAAGCCGGATTCGGAGAGCACCTCCTCGAGCATCGACGGCACGAAGTGCGCGACGGTCACCGACTGCTCCTGCAGCAACCGCACCAGGGCGGCGGGATCACGGTGGTCGTCGGGCCCGGCCACCACCGTGGTGGCGCCGGTGACGGTGGGCCAGAACAGTTCCCACACCGACACGTCGAACGTCGCCGGCGTCTTGAGCACCACCCGGTCGGTGACCTCGAGCGGCAGCCGGTCCTCGACCCAGCGCAGCCGGTTCACCACCGACCGGTGGGCGACCACGACGCCCTTCGGGTTTCCCGTGGAACCGGACGTATAGATGACGTACACCGGATGTGCGGGGGTGAGCGGTCCGCGCCGGTCGGCGTCGGTCACCGGCGCATCCGACAGGTCCGCGAGGCGCGCCCGCACCGCCGGGTCGCCCAGGTCGGTGCGCGCGGACGCACCGGGCAACGTCGTGGCCGCGGTGGCCAGCACCCGCACCGGGTTCGCATCACCGAGGAGGTACTCGATCCGCGCGGCGGGCAGGCCGGTGTCGATCGGCAGGTACGCCGCACCGGACTTGACGACCGCGTGGATC
Organism: Rhodococcus sp. NPDC003348; assembly: GCF_053589375.1. Lineage (NCBI taxonomy): Bacteria > Bacillati > Actinomycetota > Actinomycetes > Mycobacteriales > Nocardiaceae > Rhodococcus > Rhodococcus sp. NPDC003348. The sequence goes on along the minus strand of NZ_JBSFRT010000035.1, from coordinate 52,531 downwards.
GCGACGACCTGGTCGATCGAGCGGGGTACCGCGACCGCGACGAGCTCACCGGGGCCGGCGCCGTCGGCGATCAGCAGCCGGGCCAGGCGATTGGAGCGGGTGTCGAGGTCGGCGTGGGTCACCGCCTCGTCCCCGGACGTCAGGGCCATCGCGGTGGGGTCGAGTTCGGCTCCCCGCGACAGCATCTCGGCGAGGGTGACGTCCTCGTACGCCGCGGTCTCCCCGACGCCCTGCGTCAGCCTGCGCCGCTGCTGGTCCGCGTCGAGCAGGGACAGGTCGGCGAGCCGCACCGCCGGATCCGCAGCGACGTCGGCGGCGGCGCGCTGCAGCACCGACAGGATCATCTCGACCACCGGGTGGTCGAACAGGTCGGTCGCGTACTCCGCGACGACCGTGACGTCCCCGGTGTCGGGTGCCTCGACGAACGTGACGTTCAGATCGAACTTGGCCCGGACGTTGGACAGCTGCTCCCAGGTCGTGGGCACCCCGAGCAGGTCGGGCAGCACCGCCGGACGCTGGAGGTAGCTGACCATCACCTGGAACAGCGGGTTGCGGCCCTCCACGCGGGCCGGGGCGAACTCCTCCACGAGTCGCTGGAACGGCACGTCCTGATGCGACATCGCCGCGAGGTCGGCCTCCCGCACCCGGTCCACCAGGTCGCCGAAGCTCGGGTCGCCGGACAGGTCGGTGCGCAGCACGACGGTGCCGACGAAGAAGCCGACGAGGTCGTCGAGCGCGCTGTCGGACCGGCCGGACACGGGGCTGCCGACCACGACGTCGTCGCCGGCGCCGAGCCTCGACAGCACCGCCGCGGTGACCGCGTGCAGTGCCATGAACATGGTGCCGCCGTGGGATTCGGCGATCTCCCGCAACCGGCGCGCCACATCCGCCCCGAGGACGGCCGTGGCGTTGCCGGCCCGACCGGTCGGTGCCACCGGCCGCGGGCGGCTGGTGGGCAGCGTGATCTCCTCGGGCAGGCCCGCCAGCGCCGTGCGCCAGTACACGAGCTGTCCCTCGACCCCCTTCTCGCCGAGCACGTCCCGCTGCCACAGCGCGTAATCGGCGTACTGCACCGGCAACGGGGTCCAGTCCGGCGCCGCACCGCGGGTGCGGGCGAGGTAGGCCCGGGTGAGGTCGCCGAGCAGCGGCGCGTCGGACCACTCGTCGGTGGCGATGTGGTGCAGCACCACCACGATCACGGACCGCTCCGGCCCCTCCCTCAGCAGGCCGACCCGCAGCGGCACGTCGGTGCGCAGGTCGAAGTTCGCGGTCAGCCGCTCGAATGCGACGGCGTCGACCGTGTCGGCGGTGACGTCCACGACCTCGAGGTCACCACCCGCGGGCAGGATCACCTGGTGCGGCTCGCCGTCGGTGACGGCGACGACGGTGCGCAGGCTCTCGTGCCGGGCGGTCAGGTCGCGCACCGCGGCGGCGAGTGCGTCTGTGTCCACCGCGCCGTCCAGGCGTGCGACGTGCGCGTAGTGGTAGGCCAGGCTCTCGGAGACACCCCCCGTCGCTCCGCTCGCCCCACCGGAGACCTGCGCCAGCATCCAGAGTCGTTCCTGCGCCGCGGACAGCGGGATTCGGTCGGGGCGCGGGCCTGCGGTGATCGCGGGCAGCGCGCTCGCCGCGGCCGGGAGCAGGCGGGCGATCTGGGCGGGGGTCCGGGCGTCGAACAGGTCCCGAATGGTCAGCTGCACGTCGAACTCCGCCCGCACCCGGCTCACCACGCGCATCGCGATCATCGAGTGGCCGCCGAGCTCGAAGAAGTCGTCGTCGGCACCGACCTTCTCCAGGCCGAGCAGTTCGGCGAACAGGGCGCACAGCACCCGCTCCGCCTCGGTCTCCGGTTCGCGGCTGCCGGCGGTGGCCCGCATCTCCGGGGCCGGGAGCGCCTTCGCGTCCAGCTTGCCGTTGACGGTCATCGGGATCGCGTCGATCGCCTGCAGGCTGGCCGGCACCATGTAGTCGGGCAGCTGCGCACGCAGGTGGTCGAGCAGCACACCGGCGACGTCGCCGTCGCCGGATGCCGGAACCACGTATGCGGCAAGCCGTTTCATTCCCGACACCAGCGGGTCGTCGACCGCGACCACGGCCGCGGAGGCCGCCGCCGGGTGCGCCTCGATCACCGACTCGATCTCGTGCAGTTCGACGCGGTAGCCGCGGATCTTGACCTGGTCGTCGATGCGGCCGAGGTAGTCGATGACTCCGCCGAATCCCCCCGTCGCTCCGCTCGCATGGTCCGCGCGGCGGCGCACGAAGTCCCCGGTCCGGTACATCCGCTTGCCGGGCTCGAACGGGTTCGCGACGAACCGGTCCGAGGTGATGTCCACGCGACCGAGGTAGCCGCGCGCCAGTCCGGCACCGGAGATGTACAGCTCACCGGCGACGCCGTCGACGACGGGCCGGAGCCACGGGTCGAGGATGTGGCCGTGGGTGGCCCGGATCGGGGTCCCGACGGTGGGGGTGGCGCTGTCGTCGGTGCCGGCACCGAGGGTGTTGATGGTGTACTCGGTCGGCCCGTACAGGTTGTAACCGAGGGTTCCGTCGGTGTCGCGCAACCGGTTCCACACCGAGTCCGGTACTGCCTCGCCACCGAGCAGCACCAGCGGCGGCCGGTGCGCGGCGGCGCCGTCCGGACCGGGGCCCTCGTCGAGCAGGCCCTCCGCGAACAGTGCGGTGGCGTAGGTCGGTGTCACGTTGACGACGTCGATCCGCTCACGGTCGCAGTACCGCACCAGGGCCTGCGCGTCGCGGCGCAGGTCCTCGTCGCAGATGTGCACCTCGTGGCCCTCGACGAGCCAGAGCAGCTCCTCCCAGGACATGTCGAACGCGAAGGAGACTGTGTGCGCGACCCGCATCCGGCGGCCGTCGACGCTCGCGACGACCGGGTCGAAGATCTCGTCCTGGTGGTTGCGCTGCATGTTGGTCAGGCCCCGGTACGGGGTGACCACGCCCTTCGGCTTCCCGGTGGACCCGGAGGTGTAGATGACGTACGCCGGGTGATCGAGCCGGTGCGGCTTGCCGGGCGCGAACGCGCCGAGTTCGGCGTCCGTGAGCCCCTTCTCGTCCCAGTCGCGCGGCTCGTCGAGCCGGATCGCGGTGTCGGGGTCGAGGTCGAGCCGCACCGCGACCGCGGTGGTGGTGACGGCGAGGGCCGGCCGGGCGTCCGCGAGCACCACCTTCAACCGCTCGTCGGGCTGGTCCAGTTCGAGCGGCAGGTAGGCGGCGCCGGCGCGGAGCACCGCGAACAGGGCGACCACCATGTCGACGGTGCGCGGCAGCCCGAGTGCCACCACGACCTCCGGCCCGGCGCCGCGCCCGATCAGGTGCCGGGCCAGGCCCTCGACCCGGCGGGCCAACTGTCCGTAAGTGACCTGCTCCCCCTCGAACACGAGCGCGGTCTCGTCCGGGATCTGTGCCGCCTTCGCGATCAGCATCTCGGCGATCGTGGCGTCCTCGACGGCGGGCAGCGGCGTGGCCCACGCGGTCCGGGCCGCGGCCGTCTCCCCGGCGCTGCGGGCCGGGACCGACGCGACGAGCCGCTCACCTTCGCGGGCAACGATTTCCAGCAGGTTCACGAACCGGTCGTGCAGGCCGTGGGCCCGAACGGCGTCGACCACGTCGTGGCGGTAGTCGATCTTGACGTGCAGTCGCTCGCCCGGGGAGACCACCACCGCCAGCGGGTAGTGGGTGTGGTCGAGGCTGTCCTCGGCGACGATGTCGTGCTTGGCGGACTGCGCGGCCATCTCGGACGCGTTCTTGAAGTTCTGCAGCACGAACAGCGTGTCGAACAGTTCCGCGTGCCCGGTTGCGCGCTGGATCTCGCCGAGGCCCAGGTACTCGTGCTCCATCCGATCGACGTACTCGTCCTGCATCCGCCGCAGCAGCTCGGCGAGGGTCTCGTCCGGCCGCAGGGCGACCCGCACGGGCACGGTGTTCAGGAACATGCCGAGCACCCGGTCGAGGCCGACGATCTCGGTGGGCCTGCCGGCCACGGTCGAACCGAACACCACGTCGGTGCGACCGGATTCGGCCGACAGCAGCAGACCCATCACCGCATTCATCAACGCGTTCAACGTGACTCCGCTGGTGCGCGCTCGTTCGCGCAGCGCAGCGGTCAGGTCCTCGTCGACGTACGACTCGATCCGCGTCGGCACCACCGGGGACCGGCCCTTGGTCGATCCGGCGACCAGGGTGGGGGTGTCGAAGCCGGCGAAGGCGGCGCGCCAGGCGGCGGCCGCGGCGTCGGGCTCCCGGGCGGCCAGCCAGGTGAGGTAGTCGGTGAAACCGGCCTCGGGTGCGGTCACCTGCTCCCCCGCGTACCGGGCGAGCAGCTGGTCCACGAACAGGGCACCGGACCAGCCGTCCCACAGGATGAACTCCCGGTTGACCACCAGGCGGTCGACACCGCCGCCCAGGTGGATCAGCAGCATCCGCCACAGCGGCGGCGCCGCCAGGTCGAACGGCCGGGCGCGGTCGGCGGCCATCAGTTCCTGGGCGCGGGCCTCCTGCGCATCGGCCGGCAGGTCGGACAGGTCCGCCTCCGTGAACGGGACCTCGACGCCGGTGCCGATGAACTGCACCGGCTCCGCCAGCCCGTCGTTGGTGAAACCTGCTCGTACCGTGGGGTTCTCGTCCAGCAGTGCGGCGGCGGCAGCACGCATCCGGGAGATGTCGATGCGGTGCCCGAAATCGAGGGAGAACTGCGCGGTGTAGATGTCCTGGGCGGCGTCGAAGACGGACTGGAAGAACAGACCCCGCTGCAGCGGGGACAGCGGCCAGATGTCCTCGACCAGCACGGGACTGACGGCCTCGATGCGGTCGATCTCGTCCTGACTCAGGTCGATGTGCCGCAGGTCGGACGGGGTCAGCCGGGCGGAACCGGTGCCGCCCTCGGCGAGCGCGACGAGGTCGGCCACCGCCTCGCCCCACAGCTCCGCCAGCCGCTCGAGTGCCGCGTCGCCGAGTCCGCGATCGGACTCGAAACGCACACGCGCCCCGCCGTTCCCGTCGGGCCGGATGCACACGTCGAGGACGCCACCGGCGATCCGGTCTCCTCCGGTGCGGATCGACACCTGTGGCGCGGGCAGCGCGGCCAGGGCGGGTCCGGCCTGGACGTTGGCGTACCGCAGCATCGGCCAACCGACCGAGCCGGCGGAGCGGATCCGTTCCTTCGCCGCCCGTAGGGCACCGAGCGGGTCGTCCTCGAGCACGAGGCGCGCGGGTGCGGTCCAGTCCAGCGGTCCGACGGTGCGGCTGAGGTCGTCGCCCTCACGTCCGTCGTGCCAGAGGTCGACGGACAGTTCCGTGGCGCCGGCGGCGCGCTCGTCCCAGCGGGCGACGGCCAGTGCGACGGCCGCGGCCCACACGTCGGCGGCGGCCCCCTTCACGAGGGCGGGCACCGCCGCGGTGGCGGCGGCGAACTCGGCGGCCGAGAGTGTCACGTCGACACCGGAAGCCGCGCCCGTCGCGGTCGTGGACACTGCCGTCGGGGACACCAGGTCGGCGCCGGGCGCGAGGACCGACATCCAGGTCGTCAGCTCGGCGAGCCGGGTCGGCGCAGCGGCCTCGGCGGCGAATCGCTGAGCGTGGGTCTTGAGCGAGACCGCGACGGCGGGCAGGGTCACCGGGCGGCCCCGGTGCATTGCCCGCAGTGCGGTGGCGACGTCCTCGGCGACGACGTCCCAGGATCGTTCGTCGATCAGGCCGGCGGGTGCGAGCAGCACCAGTTCGCCGGCCCCGCCGGTCGCCCAGGCCACGCTCAGGACGCGGCCGGCCGCCGGGTCGGGCACAACCCCGTCGAGCGCGGTCAGTTCGTCGATCGCCGCGCCGGGGTCCAGGTCGCAGGTGTGGACGAGCGATGCGGCGTCGACGGTGTCGGGCACCGCGAGCAGCCACAGGATCGGGGCCGGGGCGGTGAGCGTGGCGCGCAGGGCGTGGTGGTGGGTGACGACGGCGTCGACCGCCGCCACCAGCTGGTCGCGGGTCAGGTTCTCGGGCGCCGGGATCCGCAGGCTGCGCAGCGTCGCGGTGACCGGCACCTGCGCGTCGCGTCGCTTGGCGAGCGCGGTCGGCAGCGCCAGCGGTCCGGTGCCGTCCTCGTCGTGGGGTGTGGTGGAGACGGGCGCGCCTGCGGGCAGCGACCACACCGGCTCGTCGACGTCGGAGAGAAATGCGTCGACGAAATCGCTGAGCGCGTCGGCGATCTCGGCGCATCGCTCCGCGTTGCCGGGGTGGCTGCGGAGGCCGATCTCGATCGGCTGCCCGGACTTGTGCAGCAGCACGATGAACTCGAGCTCGCCGACCGGGCCGGAAGCGAGCATGTGGGCATCGGACTCGCGACCGATCACGTGCCGCGAGGTCGAGGTGGGCATGATGTTCACGCCGACGGCCGGCGGACGCCAGTGCGGATCACGGGCCGCGAGGGCCGCGCCGATGTGCTCGCCGCGGTAGCGGCCGTGCTTGAGCAGCGCCCAGGTCTTGGTGTCGACGGCGGCCGCGACGTCGGCGATGCGGGCGTGCGCGGGGACGTCGAACCGCATCGGCAGCACGCTGGCGACCATGCCGGGGATCGTCCGCAGGTCCCGGCTTCCGCGTGCCGTGGTTGGCATCGACAGCACCACGTCGGAGGTGTTCGTGGCGCGGGCGACGTAGGCGCCGAGCAGGCCGATCATCAGGACGGGCAGGCGCAGTCCGTGCGCCTTGGCGTAGGCGTCCAGGCGGGCGCGCTGGTCGGTGTCGACGGTGACGGTGGTGTGGGTGACGCCGGGGGCAGGCGGATGCTCGGCCTCGATCAGCCGCGGGACGGGCGGCAGGTCGCCGAGTTCGGTGAGCCAGTGCTCGCGGTCGGCGTCGATCTGCTGCCCGCCGGTGTACTCGAGGTCGGCCTGCACGAAACGCTCGAGCGCCCACTCGACGGACAGGTCCGGGACCGCCCCCTCCGAGTAGGCGCGGGCGATCCGGGCGAGGACCAGCGCGATACCGATGCCGTCGTTCACGATGTGGTGGTACTGCTGGTAGATCCGCATCTTCTCGTCGCCGAGCAGGTGCACGGCGAACGTGAACAGCAGATCCGTGGCGAGATCGACGGGGGTCGCCATCGCCGACTGCATCCATGCCGCCGACGCTGCCTCCGGGTCGGCCTCGGCGCGCAGGTCGAGCACCTCGACCTGCCAGTCCCGATCGGCGCGCGGGATCTGCACCAGGACGCCGTCGGGGTCCACGTCGAAGTTCACGTGCAGCGTTTCGGCCTGGTCGAGCACCCCCTTGATCGACGTCAGGACGCGATCGAGGTCGAACTCCCCGACCGTCTCGGTGTACATGCCGGTGTTGTAGAGGTGGCCGACGGAATCCAGCTGGTGGCCGAAATAGATGCTGCGCTGGGCCGCTGTCACCGGATACGCCGACTGCACTGTATTTCTCTCCACCATCTCGCGCCGCGCCGGACAGGTCGACCGGCCACAAATTCTGGTTAGCCTATCCAAACTAGTGGACGGTACTCAATCCCACCCGGTCGATCGCCCCGATTGCCGACGCCACCGCGTCTGCAATCGTGCGAGCGTCCACCTCGGTCACCTGGGCGGTGTCGTGGTCGACCCGCACCGTCGCGGTCGATTCGCCGAAGGTGACGACAACGTCCAGCACGCGGGGATCGACCACGGCCGGCGCCGGATCGGCGGCATCGACCACCCGCAGGCTCACCTCGGGGCGGGCCAGGGCCGCGAACACGGGCGCGGTCTGCGCATTGAGGTAGCGGAGCAGGGCGTACCCGGCGGCCGACGGCACTGCGGCGAGCGCGGCCCGCACGGATTCAGTTGCCGCATCCGCGACGCGCACCGGCACCCCGACCTCGAACGGGCCGACGGTACGCGCGCTGTCGGGCTCCTCCGCGCCGTCTGCGAGTGCCTCCCGCGGCAGCTCCACGGTCAGCTCTGCGCCTGCCCCGCGCCAGGACTCGACCGCGACGGTCAGGGCCGTCAGAGCGAGCGCCTCCCGATCGGGGTCCGGCACCGTCGTCGCCTCCGCGGCGACCACGACCGTCACCCGGGCGCCCATCGGTGGCAGCGCGGGCGCACCGATGCGCAACGAGCCGCCCGGTGCGAGCACCTGGGCCCAGTGCGTGAGCTCGCCCATCAACGCGGGGTCCTGGGCCCGTTCGTTGATCCGGTGCGCGAGTCCGAGCGCGGTCGCCGCCGGACGCGCCACCGTGCCGCCGCGCAATGCGGCCTCGAGGTCCTCGCGCAGCACGGCCAGCGATCGACCGTCCGCGGCGAAGGCGTGCACCGCGACCACCAGCGTGCCGGTGCCGGCACCGCTGTCGAGCCACGCGGCCGCGAGCACCCGTCCGGCCTCCGGGTCCAGCCCGGCCACCAACTCCGTTCCGGCCGTGGCGATTCGCTGCTCCAGATCGTCGGCCGAGACCTCGTGGTGGCGCACCTCGACATCGGCCGCCGGGGCCGTGTCGAGCGACCACAGCACCGACGCCACCCGGGTCAGCCGCAGCCGCAGCGCGTCGTGTGCCGAGATCAGTGCGGCGACCGCGGCCCGCACGTCGTCGTGGCCGACGCCGGCCGGGGTGGCCACGGACAGGACGGCACCGATCCCCGTGGGCTCGGCCCCGGTCTCACGCGCCCGGTGCACCAGCGCGGTCACCGGGAGCGGCCCGACGTCGGCGGGGTCCCGGGGACCGCTCCCGGCCCCGTCGACGCCCGATCCGCCCGCCTCGAACGCGGCGACACGGGCCAGCGCCGCGGGCGTGCGCCACTGGAAGATCTCCCGTGGCCCGAAGGTGACGCCCCGCCGGGCGGCCGCGTTCACCACCTGGATGGAGATGATGCTGTCGCCGCCGAGCAGGAAGAAGTCGTCGTCGGCACCGACCTCGTCGAGACGCAGCGCCTCCGCGAACAGCTCGCACATCACCGTCTCGGCGGGGCCGTCCGGCGCGCGGCGCTCCGCAGCTTCGGGCAGGGCGGGTTCCGGCAGCGCCTTGCGGTCCAGCTTGCCGTTGGCGGACAGCGGCAGCGCGTCGAGCACCACGACCGCGGCCGGGATCATGTGGTCCGGCAACGAGATCGACGCCGCCGCGAGCAGATCCGGGACCGCCACCGCGGCGCCCGCTGCCGGCACCACGTAGGCGTACAGCCGGCCGGAGCGGGCCACGACGGCGGCCTGCCCGACGGAGTCGTGAGAAAGCAGGACCGACTCGATCTCCCCGAGTTCGACGCGCTGGCCGCGCAGCTTGACCTGCCCGTCGGCGCGGCCCAGATAGTCGAGGGCCGAGCCGTCGGGGGTGGCACGCCAACGCACCAGGTCTCCGGTGCGGTACAGCCGCTCCCCCGCCGGGCCGTGCGGGTCGGCGACGAACCGGTCGGCGGTCAGCGCCGGACGGTCGTGGTAGCCGCGGGCCAGTTGCACGCCACCGAGGTACAGCTCGCCGACGACGCCGGGCGGGACCCGGCGCAGCCGCTCGTCGAGGACGAGCACCCGGGTGTTCCACACGGGGCGCCCGATCGGCACCCACCCCGGCCCGTCCTCGTGACGCGCCTCGATCGACGCGGCGGTGACGTCGACCGCCGCCTCGGTCGGGCCGTACAGGTTGTGCAGCTGCGCGTCGATCAGGGCGTGGAAGCGGTCGCGGTGCTCGGGGGTGAGCGCCTCACCGCTGCACAGCACTCGCGTCGGCTTCGGGCGCGGACCGCCGGCCTCGGCGACGGCGTCGAGGAACGCCGCGAGCATCGACGGCACGAAGTGCACCGTGCTCACCGCGTGCCGGTCGATCACCTCCCGCAGGTACTGCGGATCGCGGTGGCCGTCGGGCCGCGCCATCACCAGGGTGGCGCCGGTGATCAACGGCCAGAAGAACTCCCACACCGACACGTCGAATCCGGACGGGGTCTTCTGCAGCACCCGGTCGGCGGGGGTCAGACCGTACTCGGCCTGCGTCCACGCCAGCCGGTTCGCGATGGCCCGGTGCGACACCAGCACGCCCTTCGGGCGGCCGGTGGAGCCGGAGGTGTAGAGCAGGTAGGCGGCCGCGTCGGGACGCACCGCCGGACGGGACCGGGCCGGCGCCGGGTCGCGCAACGCGCGACCGTCGGCGTCGATCTCGAGTACCGGCGCGGCGTACTCGACGGGCGCCACCCCCGGGCCGAGCAGCACCAGCGCGGGCTGGGCGTCGGCGACCATGTATGCGAGCCGTTCCGCCGGGTAGCTGTCGTCGAGCGGCAGGTACGCCGCCCCGGCCCGGTGAATCGCGAGCAGCGCCACGACCAGTGCGGCGCTGCGACGCACCGCCACGGCGACCACGCCACCGGCCGCCCCGGACAGCTGTGCCGCGAGCGCGTCGACCGCGGCGTCGAGCTGCGCGTACGTCAGCTCCTGCCCGGTCTCGTCGACGATCACCGCAATCGCGTCGGGTGTCGTCGCTGCCTGCCGCGAGAACAGCTCCGGCAGGGTCGAGTCGTCCAGGGCGACGGTCCGCCCCGACTCGGCCGCGAGGAGTGCCGCGCGATCGGCGGCGGTCAGCGGGTCGAGGGCCGACAGGTGCGCATCGGGGCGGGCGGCGATCTGCCGCAGCAGCGCGGCGAGCCGCTCCGCGAACGATTCGACGGTCGCGTGGTCGAACAGGTCGCTCGCGTACTCGATCCGCCCGCGGAAGCCTCCTGCTTCGGATGCGGCGAGCTCGAAGGTGAGGTCGAACTTGGAGGTACCCGTCTCCACGAACACCGGCGACGCGTCGAGACCCGCCATCGCGATCGGGTCGATCGCGTCGCGGTACTGCACCAGCACCTGGAACAGCGGCTGCCGCGACAACGACCGGGCCGGCGCCATCCGCTCCACCAGCTGCTCGAACGGAACGTCCTGGTGCGCATAGGCGTCCAGGTCCGCCGCCCGGATGCGACCGAGCAGTTCGGCGAACGTCGGGTCGCCCCCGAGGTCGGTGCGCAGGACCAGGGTGTTGACGAAGAAGCCGACGACCCGCTCCAGCGCGGAGTCGGAGCGGCCCGCGACCGGAGAGCCGACGACCACGTCGTCGCCTGCGCCGAGTTCGCGCAGCAGCACCGCGACCACGGCGTGGGTGAGCATGAACCGGGTGACCCCGGCCGCAGCGGCCACGGCGTCGAGCGCGCGCACGGTGTCCGGCCCCACCTCGAACGCGACCGCGGAGCCGCGGTAGCTGGACACCGCGGGCCGGGACCGGTCGTACGGCAGCGTCAGTTCCTCCGGCTGCCCGGCGAGCACCGACGCCCAGTGGTCGAGTTGGGTGGCCAGCGGAGACGTCGGGTCGGCCGGGTCGCCGAGCACCTCGGGCTGCCATGCACTGAAGTCCCGGTACTGCACCGGAAGCGGCCCGGGCAGTGCGACGTCCGCACCGGACAGGTGCGAGTAGGCGGCGGCGAGGTCGGCGATCAGGGGCCTCGCCGACCACTCGTCGGCGGCGATGTGGTGCACCAGCAGCATCAGGTGCGCGTCATCGGGCGAGGTGCGCAACAGCACCGCCCGCAACGGCAGGTCGGTGGCGATGTCGAACGCGTACCCGGTCGCGTCGGCCAGGCGGGCGGGCACGTCTGCCACGTCCACGTCGGTCACCGTCAGCGGCACCTCGAGATCGGCCACCGGCAGCACCCGCTGACATCCGATGTGGCCCTCGCCTGAGGTGAAGACGGTGCGCAGGCCCTCGTGCAGGGTCAGCAGCAGCGTCAGCGCGCCGCGCAGCGCGTCCACATCCACCCGGCCACGCAGTCGCATCGTGAACGGGATGTTGTAGGTCGCGCTCGGTCCCTCCAGCTGGAACAGGAACCACAACCGGCCCTGCGCCGCCGACATCGGGGACAACTCCTCGTGGTCGCGGCGGACCAGCGGAGCCCGAGTACCTGCCGCCGATGTCTCCGCGGCCAGGCGCGCCGGGGTGCGCAGGTCGAAGACCTCCCGGATACTCACCTCCCGGCCGATCCGGGTGCGGATCGCCGACGAGAGCCGGGTCGCGAGCAGCGAATTGCCGCCGAGCGCGAAGAAGTCCTCGTCCGGACCGACGGACGGCAGGTCGAGCAGGTCCGCCACCGCTGCGCAGAACGCCCGCTCGGTCTCGGTGGCCGGTTCCCGGCGCTGCTCGGACCGGGTCGGCGCGGGCAGCGCGTCCCGGTCGACCTTCCCGTTGGGAAGCGTCGGCAGCGCGTCCAGCACCACGAAGGCGGCCGGGATCATGTAGTCCGGGAGCAGATTCCGTAGATGTGCGCGCAGCTCGGCATCGCCCGGGTTCCCGACCGATCCGGCCCTCGACACGTACCCGACGAGCTGGTCGGCTCCGGTTGCCCCGGTCCGCAGCATCACCAGTGCCCGGTCGACCGCGAGGTGCGTGGCCAGTGCGGCCTCCACCTCGCCCGGCTCGATCCGGAACCCGCGCAGGCTCATCTGGTTGTCGGCGCGGGAGACGAACGCCAGTTCGCCGGTGTTCGTGCGCCGCACCAGATCCCCGGTGCGGAACAGCCGTCCGCCACTTCCGGTGGGGTCGGCGACGAACCGGGCGGCGGTCAGGTCGGGCCTGCCGAGGTAGCCGCGCGCGAGCTGCACACCGCCGACGTACAGTTCGCCGACCACCCCGTCCGGTACCGGGCGCAGGTGGGCGTCGAGCACGTGTTCCGCGACGCCGGGCACAGCCGCGCCGATCAGCACCCGCCCGGGATCCGTTGCAGCCCACACGTTCACGTCACCCGCGACTTCCGAGGACCCGTAGGAGTTGTAGACGGTCACGTCCTCGCCGGCCAGGGCCTCGATCACCCGCGGCTCGAGCGGTTCACCGCTGAGGAACCAGGTCCGCACGCCCCGACTTGGCGGCTCGGCCACCGCGGCTCCGCGTTCGCCGAGGACGGCGGCCAGGCTCGGCACCGCGGTCACCTGCGTGACGTGGTGGGCGGCGATCATTTCGGCGAGCGCGCGCGCGTCCCCGGCGCGCTCGTCGTCGGCGAGCACGAGGCGGGCCCCGGACAGGAGCCCGGCCAGTAGTTCGGTGGAACCGTCGATGAAGCTCAGCGAGCTCTTCGCCAGCCGCACGTCCCCATCCACCGGTGCGAAAAGGTCACGCTGCCAGGACAGCCGGTTGGTCAGGGCCTGGACGGTGCCCGGCACCCCCTTCGGGGTGCCGGTGGACCCGGACGTGTACACGACGTAGGCGAGGTGCGCGCCGTCAACGGGGACCGCGCGCTCGGCGTCGTCGATCGCCCCGGCGGGCAGGTCGGCGGCCGCGAACTCCAGGTCACCGATCGACACGATCGGCGCACTGCCGGCCAGCGGGGCGATCAGCGAGGCACTGGCCGCGTCGACGAGCACCAGCGCCGGCGCGGCGTCGGTGAGCATGTGCGCGATCCGGGCGGGCGGGTAACCGGGGTCGACCGGGAGGTAGGCGGCACCGGCGGCGATCACCGCACGCAGGGCCACCACCGTCGCCGCGGTGCGGGTGGCGGCGACGGCGACGACGGCGTCCGGTCCGATGCCCCGGCCGATCAGCGCCCGGGCCAACCGGTTCACGCGCGCGGCGAGGTCGCCGTAGGTGTGCTCGGCGCCGCCGGCGACGAGTGCCACCCGCTCGGCGAACGCGCGGTCGGCGTCGTCGAGCAGCGCGGGCAGCAGGGTGGTCGGCGCGGTCCCGACCGGCGCGGTGAGCGCGGCCCGCTCGGCGGGCAGCAGCACGTCCACCGCGTGCACGGCGGTGCCGGGATGGACGGCGAACGTCTCGAGCACCGCCCGCAGGCGCTGCGCGAGCGCCTCCGCGGTACCGCGATCGAACAGGTCGAGGGCGTACTCGACCCGGACGTCCAGTCCACCGGTCTCGGGATCACTGCCGAGCTCGACGAATTCGAAGGTGAGGTCGAACTTCGCGGTCCCGGTGGAGATGTAGGACGGGTCGACGTCGAGGCCGGGGAAGGTCGGGGCCACGTGCGGGGTGCGGTGCTGGACGAGGGTCTGGAACAGCGGGTGCCGAGCCAGGGACCGGGTGACCCCGGCGGCGTCGACGACGTGCTCGAACTGGGTGTCCTGGTGCGCGAAGGCGTCGAGGTCGGTGCGCCGCACCCGGTTCAGGACCTCGGTGACGGTCGGGTCGCCGCCGAGGTCGACCCGCAAGGCGACGGTGTCGACGAACAGGCCGACGAGGTCCTCCACCCCGGCGGCACCGCGACCGGCGACGGGCGCGCCGAGCACGATGTCCTCTCCCCCACCGACCTTCGCGAGCAGCACCGCGACCGCGGCCTGCACGGCCATGAACATCGTGGTGCCGGTCGCTGCGGTCAGCGCCTGCAACCCGGCGAGCACGTCCGCGCCGGCGTGCAGCCACACGTCGTCGCCGCGCTGCGTCGGCACCGGGGGCCGCGGCCGGTCGTACGGCAGCGTCAACTCCTCCGGCGCACCCGCGAGTGTCGCCCGCCAGAAGTCCAGGGACGTGGGGTTCTGCGGGGCCTCGTGCTGCCAGACCGCGAAGTCCGCGTACTGGACGCGGCCGGGATCGTCGGGCAGGTCGGCGCCGGCGTAGCTCGCGGCCAGGTCCGCCAGCAGCGGACCCGCCGACCACTCGTCCCCGGCCAGGTGGTGGATCACCAACAGCAGCACCGAGTCCTCGGGTGCGGTGCGCAGCAGATGGGCGCGCAGCGGGATCTCGGCGGTCAGGTCGAAGGGCACCCGGGCGGCCTCGCGCAGTGCCGCGTCGAGATCGGCGGCGGCGACGTCGGTGACGGCCAGCGGCGCCGCGGTGCCGGGCGGCAGGATCCGGGCCGCACCCGATCCGTCGGCGTCGACGACGACGGTGCGCAGCACCTCGTGCCGGGTCACCACCGCGGCCAGCGCGCGGGCCAGCGCGTCCTCGTCGACCCGGCCGCGGATCCGCAGTGCGAACGGCACGTTGTAGGTCGCGGACGGTCCGTTCGCCGTGTGCAGGAACCACAGTCGCTGCTGCGCGGCCGACAGCGGCATCGTGTCCGCACGTGGCGCGACGGTCACCACCGGCGCGGCGGGCGCCGCCGACTCGACGAGGGTGGCGAGTCCGGCGACGGTCGGGGTGTCGAACACGTCCCGCAGGGACAGGTCGACCCCGAGCGTGCCCGCGATCCGTGCCAGCAGCCGGGTCGCGGACAGTGACGAGCCACCGAGGGTGAAGAAGTCCGCGTCGACACCGGGGGCGTCGAGCCCGAGCAGGTCACCGAACATCGCCGACAGCGCCCGTTCGGTGTCCGAGTCGGCGCGACGACCGGTGTCGACTCCACCGAAGTCGGGTGCAGGCAGCGCCTTTCGGTCCACCTTCAGATTCGGGGTGAGCGGGAACTCGTCGAGCACGACCAGCACCGACGGCACCATGTAGCCGGGCAGGGCGTCGGCGAGGTGGGCGCGCAGCGCCGCGGCGTCCACGCTCGCGCCGTCCACGGCGGTGACGTAGCCGACCAGGTGCATCGTCCCGGTCGCGTCGGGGCGGGCGACCGCAACGGCGGCGGCGACCGTGTCGAACGCGGCCGCGACGGTCTCGATCTCGCCGAGCTCGATCCGGTGTCCGCGTACCTTGACCTGGTCGTCGCCACGACCCAGGTACTCGAGATGGCCGTCGACGCTCCAGCGCACCAGGTCGCCGGTCCGGTACAGCCGGCCCGAACCGGCCGGATCGGCGACGAAGCGCGCAGCGGTCAGGTCGGGGCGGCCCCGGTAGCCCCGCGCGAGTTGCGTTCCGGCGACGTACAACTCGCCGACGACGCCCACCGGCACCGGCTGCAGGAAGCGGTCGAGCACCACCGCAGCGGTGCCCGGGTAGGGGCGCCCGATGGTCCCGGTCCAGTCCCGGTCCCCGGGTACCGGTGCGCTGGTGCACCACACGGTCGCCTCGGTTGGGCCGTACATGTTGGTCACCGAGCGGGCGCGGGCAGCGAGACCGGTCGCGACGGGGGCGGGCAGCGCCTCGCCGCCGACCAGGACCGCGACGGCCGACAGGTCCGCAGCGGGATGGTCGAGGACCGCGCCCCACAGCGACGGCGTGGCCTGCATCGCGGTGACGGACTCGGTGGCGAGCAGGGACCCGAGCGCGGCGGGGTCGCGCGCGGCGTCCTCGTCGGCGAGGACCACCGTGCCACCGGCGCACAGCGGCACGAACAGTTCCAGGACGGCGATGTCGAAGGACAACGTCGTGACCGCGAGCAGCCTTGTGGCGGAGTCGATTCCGGTGAGGCCGGTGGCGGCGTGCACGAACCGGGCCAGTGCCCGCCGATCGAGCACGACACCCTTGGGGTTTCCCGTGGAACCGGAGGTGTAGATGACGTAGGCGGTGTTCGCGGGGATCGGGGCACCGGCGCTCCGCGCGGAGCGACCGTCGCCCGTCCATGCTGGGACGCCGTCGGCGACGGTGCCGACCGTGGTGCCGGCGGGCACCGCGACCCGGTCCGTGAAGTCACCGGCGGTCAGCACGATCGCGGGCCGGGCGTCGGCGAGCATGTACTCCAGTCGCGCCGTGGGGAACTGCGGGTCGAGCGGCACGTAGCCCGCGCCGGTACGCAGCACTGCGAGCAGCGCCACCACCACATCCGCGGTGCGGGGCAGGGCGAGCGCGACCAGCGACTCCGGTCCGGCCCCACGGGCCGCGAGATCGGCGGCGAGGGCGTCGACCCGGTCGGCGAGGTGGCGGTAGGTCAGCCGCTCGGTGCCGGCGACCAGGGCGGGGGCATCGGGTCGGGTGCCGACCTGCTCGTCGAACCGCGTCAGCACGTCCGGGCATTCATCGGCGGCGACCGTGCCCGCCCAGTCGAACGGAACCGACTGCGGCGACGAGGGTTCGAGGAGCGACACCCGGGCGAGGGCAGGGTCGGCACCGACCGCGGCGTCCAGCATCCGGGCCAGTCCGGTGGCGTGCCGTTCCACGTCCGCATCGGTGTACCGCGCGGCGTCGGCGTCGATCTGGATCTCGAGCTCACGGCTGTCGTCGAGCCGGCGGACCACGAACGTGATGTCGCGCACCGGCCCGCGGGCCAGCGAATGCACCGTGGCGGTGGCGCCGGTGAAGCGCAGCGAGTCGCCGAACGGCTTGATGTTGACCGTGGGGCCGACCGGGCCGGCGGCGGTCGCGGGCAGACGCAGGTCGCGGTGGATGTCCTCGGCGCGGTAGCGGCTGTGCGGTGCGGTCCGGGCGATCGCCGCGCGCACCGCCCCGGTCAGTGTCGCCACCCCCGCCCCGGGGTCGACCGGAACCCGCAGTGGGGCGATGTTGACCGCGGTGGTCAGCACCTTCGCCGCGGCGGTTCCCATCCGGTTCATCGAGGGGAAGCCCAGTGTCACATCGAGTTCCCCGGTGGTCCGGGCCAGATAGGCGGCGATCACCGCGGTGACCGCGTCCACCCAGCCACCTCCGGCGGCGCGGCCGATCTCGTCGAGCCGGTCCCCGACCTCGGCGCCGACGGTGACGGCCCGCTGCCGCAGCCGCCACGCCACCGCAGAGGCGGGTGGAGCCGGGGCGAGCGCGGGGGTCGGCGCGTCGGGGGCGCCGCGCAGTTCCGCGGCCCAGAAGTCGCGGTCGACGGCCATCCGCTCGGCGTAGGCGGCGTCCTCGGCGACGACCTTCGCGATCGGGTCCAGACGCGGCGCCGGGGGCTGCGCTCCGGCCGCGAACGCGTTGTACACCGCGGCGATCCGCCGCCCGAGCAGGCTGTACCCGTAGACGTCGAGCAGCAGGTGGTGGGCGCGCAGGAACAGCGCGTGATGGTCCACGCCGAGAACGTGGACGGTGGCGCCGAATGCGGGCGCCGCGGCGGGGTCCATCGGTTCCCGCAGCCGGGTGCGCATGTCGACGAGTGCCGCGTCCAGCCCGTCGGTCGTCACGATGCCCGTCGGCGTGCCCGGCCATCCGCCGGGCACCTGGACCACCTCGCCGGCGACGGTGTCGATGCGAGTGCGCAGCTCCGGCGACTCGTCGACGACCCGGTCCACGGCCCGGGCGAGGAGATCGGGGTCGAGGGGGCCTGCGATCTCGATGCACTGGCCGGTGACGAAAGTCGGGTTCTCCGGGTCGAGCTGCTGTGCGAACCACATACCGGCCTGCGCGCACGACAGCGCGTACTGCACACTCGACTCCACCGACGGCTCCTCGCGATCACTCAGTGAAAACCCGGGGGTCCACCACAGACACCTACAGGTTAGGATTACCTACCCTACCCAAGGCGAGTTTCGGTCAACGAAAGGACCCAGCGCATGCCGGTGACCACCCCGTCCAGGCGGCTCGATCTCCCGATCGTCCTGCGCGAGTTGCGGGTCGTCCGCACCACCGAGGTGACTCCGCGGATGCGCCGGATCACCGTCGGCGGCGAGCAGCTGGAAGGCTTCCGCTCCGGCGAGTTCGACGTGACCGCGTTCCGCACCGAGGGCGCCGACGACTACGTGAAGATCTTCTTGCCGGAGGAGGGCGAGACCGAGCCCGTGCTGCCCGAGCAGCACGACGGCCACCTGCACTGGCCTCGCAAACCCGCACCGGTCGCCCGCGCCTACACCGTCCGCCGATTCGACCCCGTCACCGGCGAACTCGACCTCGACTTCGTGGTGCACGGCCACGGCGTCGCCGGGAACTGGGCACGCGACGCGAAGCCGGGCGACGTGCTGCACCTGGCCGGACCGAAGGTCTCGACCATCCCGCCGACCGGCGCGGACTGGTGGTTGCTGGCGGGGGACGAGACCGCGTTGCCCGCGATCGGCCGCTACGTCGACACGCACGCCGATCCCGCGATCCTGCACGCCGTCGTCCTCGTGGACGGCCCCGAAGAGGAGCAGGCCGACCTGACCGGTGTCACCTGGGTGCACCGTCGCGAGGGCGTCGCCGACGCGAAGCTGCTCGCCGATGCGGTGCGGCAGATCGCCCCCGCCACCGGTGAGGGATGGATGTGGATCGCCGGGGAGGCCGCGATCGTGCGGGAGTTGCGCGCGGTCGCCAAGGAGCTCGGGGTGCCGAAGCAACTGCTCGACGCCTCCGGGTACTGGCGCGCACCGGTCGCCGGCGCGCTCGCCCGGGTACGGGCGCTCCGCGATCAGGCCGTCGAGTCGCTCGACCACCGGCGGCGCGAGCACGCCTGACGGCCTGCGCGGCCGGATCCGCTCAGCGGGTGGCGAGCTGATCCACCGCGCCGGGCACGGGCTCGGCCGGATCCGATCCGAGTTCGACGATGCCGTTGCTCGCGTCGACGTGCACGACCCGGGGCACGAAGTCCGCGGCCTCACGGGTGTCGACGTGCCGGTAGGCCATGATGATCACCAGGTCACCGGGTGAGATGAGGTGTGCCGCAGCACCGTTGATGCCGATCACGCCCGATCCGCGGGCACCGGCGATCGCGTAGGTCTCCAGCCTGGCGCCGTTGTCGATGTCGACGATGTGCACCTGCTCACCCTCGAGCACGTCGGCGGCATCCATCAGGTCCTCGTCGATGGTCACGGAGCCGACGTAGTGCAGGTCGGCCTGGGTGACGGTGGCACGGTGGATCTTCCCGGAGAGCATGATGCGGTTCACGACCGATAGGTTAGCCTAAGCGAAGTAGAGTGCGACAGGGGTTGGCTCAGGCGCCACCCCGGCGAGGAAACAGGTGATGACAACCGCCGCGGCCACGAACCCGGCCACCACACAGGACGCACCGCACCCGACCGGGCCGCATTTCGTCCTGTCCCGGCCGCACGGCACCGTCAGCGGGCATGGGGTGGCCGACACCACCATTGACCCGAACGACGCGGTGGCGCGCCTGCGCGCGGGACGGATCCCCGCGATCGTCGGGGCGCTGCCGTTCGACGTCCGCGAACCGGCCGCGCTCACCGTGCCGCACCGCCTCGACGTCACGTCGGCGCCGCTGCCCGTCGCCCGCCCCGACGCCGCCGTGCCCGCCGTGTCGATCCGGCGCCGCGTCCCGTCCCCCGCGGACCACGCCCGTCGGGTCGCCGACACGGTCGCGCTGCTCCGCGAATCCGCGCTCCGGAAGGTCGTTCTCGCCCGTGCCGTCGAACTCGACGCCGCCGCACCGCTCGACCACACCACGATCCTCGAACGCCTCGTCGCCGCGGACCCCGCGGGGAACGGCTTCTCGGTGGACCTCAGCGCAGCCGGCGAGGCGCACCGGGGCGTGCGCCTGGTCGGGTCCAGTCCCGAGGTGCTGATCCGGCGCCGCGGCGACCTCGTCACCTGCCATCCCCTCGCCGGGTCCGCACCGCGCCATCCCGATCCGGAGATCGACGCGGCCCGCGGCCGCGCGCTGGCGGCCTCGGCCAAGGACCTCACCGAGCACGCCTACGTGATCGACTTCTTGCGCGCCGCCCTCGAGCCGCTGTGCACCGACATCGACGCCCCGCGCAGTCCGGTGCTGACCAACACGCCCCAGCTGTGGCACCTCGGCACCCCCATCCGGGCGACGCTGCGCGACCGGGCCGTTGGCGCGCTGGAGCTCGCGCTCGCGGTGCACCCCACGCCCGCGGTGTGCGGCACCCCGACCCCGGAGGCGATGCGCACGATCCTGGCCGTCGAGGGCAGCCGCGGTTTCTACGCCGGCACGGTCGGATGGTGCGACGCGTCCGGCGACGGCGAGTGGATGGTGACCATCCGCTGCGCGCAGATCGCCGCGGACGGCCTCAGCGCCACCGCACACGCCGGCGGCGGGATCGTCGAGGCGTCCGACCCGAAGAGCGAACTCGACGAGACCACAACGAAATTCGGCACCATCATGGCGGCACTCGGCGTCACCGCCTGACCGCTCCTCGTCAGGCGGTGGCCGACTCGGCCTCCGGATCCGCCACCGCCGTGGTCGCGTCGATCGCGGAGACCACCTCCGCCGTCGTCGGCACCCGCCCGGCCCGCTTGGCCACGTATTCGAGCGCCATCAGGTGCTCGTCGCGAGTGAAGTCGGCGGTCGCGTCCAGCACCAGGAACGGCGCGACATCGCTCATGAACGCCTCGGTGGCGCTGAGCATGCACCCCATGTGTGCGTAGACCCCGGTCACGATCAGCTGGTCGCGACCGAAATGCCCCAGCAGCTGCCGGAGGTCGGTGCGCTGGAACGCGGAGTACCGCCACTTGGTGACCTGGATGTCGGACGGCCGCGGGGTGAGTTCGTCGATCACCTCGGTGTCACGGCCGGTGGCCATGCCGACGCCCCAGAAGTCGGCGAGGATGCCGCGGCGGGACGGGTGCTGATCGCCCGGCTGCATCGTGTAGATCACCGGGATTCCGGCGCGTGCACAGGCATCCCGAATGGCGGCGATGTTCGCCACCACCGAGCTGATCGGCTCGGTACCCGGCTCGTAAGCGTCGATGAAGTACTTCTGCATGTCGTGGATCAGCAGCGCGCAGCGCGAGGAGTCCAGCGCCCAGTCGACGCGGTCGGCGGACACTTCGTCGCGGCCCGGCAGCTGGTACGGCGCGATCGGAGGAATGGCCATCCGGTTACTCCTTTGTCGTGTTCGGTGGTCGAGTTCGGTTGTGGCGGTTCACATGTCGAGGGTGGCGCCGCCGTCGACCCGAAGATCGTGCAGCGTCACGTGCCGGGCGGCGTCCGAGCAGAGGAACAGCACCGTCTGCGCGATGTCCTCCGGCTGCGCGAGGCGACCGAGAGGTATCCCGAGCCGGAACGCGGACGCGTCACCGGCGATCACGGCGGCGGATTCGTCCTCGCGCGACCACATGCCGCGCAGCATCGGGGTGTCGGTTGAACCGGGAGAGACGATGTTGCACCGGACTCCGTGCGGCGCGAGCTCGAGACCGAGGCTGCGCAGGTAGGCCGTCGCCGCGGCCTTCGACGCGCCGTAGGCGGCCATCGAGGTGCGCGGGGTCGGTGCGGCGTTCGAGGAGACCCCGACGATCACGCCCGGCTGCGCGCCCGCGTCGGCGGCGGCCACGAAACGCCGGGCCGCTTCGCCGGCGACATTGCGGGTGCCGGTCGCGTTGACCGCCATGCAGATGTCCCAGTCGTCGCCGCGGTCCAGCCCGGAGCCGGTGCGCAGGACGCCGGCGGCGTGGACCAGAATGGAGACCGGCCCGATCGCGTCCTCGGTCGTGGTGAATCCGGCGGCGACCGCGTCGGCGTCGGTCACGTCGACGGCGAGGATCCCGCCCGTGCGCAGGTCGGCCTGCTCGTCACCGGCGAGGTCCCACCGTGCCACGGTCGCGCCCGCCTGCTCGAACACCCGCGCCACGGCGGCCCCGATGCCACCCGCGGCGCCCGTCACGAGCACGGACCGTCCGGTCACTCCATCCACCACCATGAGCCTAGGCTATCCTTAGCTTCGCTTTGCCGCGCACGCGGTGTGCGCT
This sequence comes from Rhodococcus sp. NPDC003348, assembly GCF_053589375.1. Taxonomy (NCBI): domain Bacteria; kingdom Bacillati; phylum Actinomycetota; class Actinomycetes; order Mycobacteriales; family Nocardiaceae; genus Rhodococcus; species Rhodococcus sp. NPDC003348. The sequence goes on along the minus strand of NZ_JBSFRT010000035.1, from coordinate 30,237 downwards.
TCGCGAGATGGGAGTCCAGTGATGTCGGTGTCCTCACGGGGTCCGGTCGAGTTCACGCCGTGGCCCGACGAGGAGGCGAGCCGCTTCCGCGACAACGGCATCTGGGCCGGGCGGACATTCGATCGGGTCCTGCGCGACACGGTGGCCGCGCGCGGCGACGCGGTCGCGGTGATCGACGCCGAGACGTCCTGGACGTACACCGAACTCGACGCCCGGGTGGACGCCCTGGCCGCCGGGCTCGCCGACCTCGGCGTCGTTCCACGCGACCGGGTGATGGTGCAGCTGCCGAACCGGGCCGAGTACGTCGCGACGGTCTTCGCCCTGTTCCGGATCGGCGCACTACCGGTGTTCTGCCTGCCCGCGCATCGCTCCGCGGAACTGACCGCGCTGGCGGCGGCCTCCGAGGCCGTCGCGATCGTCGTCGCCCACCACCACGAGGGCTTCGACCACGCGGCGCTCGCCGCCGAAGTCGCGGCCGGATCGCCCTCGCTGCGCATCGTCGTCTGCGTGCCCGATGCGGGCGCCGCGGCACCGGAGGGAACGGTGGCCTTCGGCGGCCTCCGCGGCGAGCCGCGCATCGAACACCGCGGCGAGCCGCGCATCCGACACCGCGAGCCGCGCGAGTTCCCGGCGGTCGATCCCGGCGCGGTGGCGTTCCTGCAACTGTCGGGCGGCAGCACGGGAATCCCGAAGCTGATCCCCCGCACCCACGACGACTACCTCTACAGCGTGGTGCGCAGCAACGAACTGTGCGGCGTCACCGAGGACACCGTGTACATGGCGACTCTGCCTGTCGCACACAACTTCCCGATGAGTTCCCCGGGCATCCTCGGCGCGGTCGCGGCCGGTGGGACGATCGCGCTGACGCCGTCGCCCAGCCCGTCCGCGGCGTTCGCGATGATCGAACGAGCCGGCGTGACGATGACCGGACTGGTGCCGCCACTGGCCCGGCTGTGGACCGAGGCCGCCGAACGCGGCCACCCGCACGACATCTCCACCCTGGCCACCGTCCAGGTCGGCGGGGCGCGCTGCCCCGACGAGTTGGCCGCCCGGATCGGCCCTGCGCTCGGCGCCCGGTTGCAGCAGGTGTTCGGGATGGCGGAGGGCCTCGTCTGCTACACCCGGCTCGACGATCCCGACGAGGTGGTGACCACCACCCAGGGCCGGCCGATGTCGCCGTTCGACCGGATCCGTGTGGTGGACGAGAATGACGAGGATGTCCCCGCGGGCACCGAGGGCGCACTACTGACCAAGGGCCCCTATACAATTCGCGGCTACTACCGCAATTCCGACGCCAACGCCCGGTCGTTCACCGCCGACGGCTGGTACCGCACCGGCGATGTGGTCCGTGTCGACGCGGGCGGGAACATCACCGTCTGCGGCCGTGCGGTGGACCGGATCAACCGGGGCGGAGAGAAGGTGTCCGCGGAGGAGGTCGAGGAGCACCTGCTGGCACATCCTGCGGTGCGGGACGCGGTGGTCGTCGCGATACCCGACGAGTATCTCGGCGAGCGCACGTGCGCGTTCGTGCTCGCCGCCGACGAGGCGAATCCGCCGAAGACCGGGCAGATCCGGGCGTTCGTGCGCGAACGCGGGCTCGCGGCGTGGAAGATCCCCGACAAGGTGCAGGTGCTGGAGTCGTTCCCGGAGACCGGCGTCGGCAAGACCAGCCGCAAGGAACTGCGGCGGGTGCTCAGCGCCCGCTGAGCACGCCGGTTTCCTGCACGGTCACGCCTCGATGGCGATGACCGCACCGGGCTGCAGCCATCGGATCAGCCAGACCAGCGCGGTCTCGTCGATCGCGACGCAGCCCTCGGTGGGCCGACCGTTGGCGACGTGCAGGAAGAACGCGCCGCCGGCGCCGGGGATCCGGTCCTTGTTGACGCCCATCACCACCGCGTACCGGTAGGCCGGGATCTGCAGTTGCTCGGCGGAGTCCTCGTCGAACGCGCACGTGCCGGGCACGCAGACCTGATGGGTGTTGTAGGTCGGACTGTCCAGGTCGCCGTCCCACCAGTCGTCGGGGCCGACGGTGCGGTACGGGAGCCCACCCCCGGGGAACGGGGCCGTGCCGAACGCCTCGTCGAGCGTGAACACACCGGTCGGGGTGGCGGGGATGCCGTCCCGGGCGCGGTCGGCGAACCCGTCCGCGCCGACGGTCGCGGGCAGCGCCGGGGAGACACGGTGCCAGCCGACCGGGGACCGCTGCCACGCCTCGACCGTCGCCTGCGAGCCACCCGTGCCGCCCACCGCGACCACCTGGCTGGCGCCGCCGACCCGATCCGCGAACCAGGGCCCCTGCGCGGCCGCCATCGGCGCCGTCAGCAGGGCGAGCACCGTCGCCACAACGGTCGAGAGTATGACGTACATCACACTGCGCACACCACATCCTGACCGGCGGGCATCGCGCCGTCAAACGCTGCAGCGATTCGGCGCCGCCGGCACGGCGTCATCGTCGGCGCCGCGTCATCGTCGGCGCCGCCGGCGCAGCGTCATTGTCAGCGGCGCCGGCGCAGCGTGATCCTCAGCGGCGCCGGCGGAGCGTGAAGTGGAAGTACTCGTTCAACATCCACGCCTGGCTGCGGTTCACGATTCTGCCGTCGTTGTCGCAGGTGAGCTCCTCCATGTACATCGCCGGATGCCCGGGCGCCACATCGAGCGCATCGGCGATACCGGAGTCGAGGGCGACGGCCGCGAGGGTGCAGTCGCTGTAGGCGACGTCGAGTTCCGGCTTGGCGAAGAGGAGGTCGAGCACCGACCCCTCGAAGGCGCGGGAGAGTTCGTCGCGAGAGAGCACCGCTGTGGGCACCGCGTCGACGATCCATCCGACCCGGCTCTTGCCGTACAGCTTGACCCGCTCCACGTAGACGAGACCCGTGCCGGGCTCGAGCCCCATCGCCTCGGCGATGTCCTCGTCCGCATCCTGTTCGTGGATCCGCAGATTGGCGCTCGTGACGGTCTGCCCCTGCTTGGCGGCGTACGCCTCGAACGAGCACAACTGCGACAGCCCGGACGAGAGCGTGTGCGGCCGCGGCAACACCAGACTGCCCTTGCCGTGCTTGGGTTCGATGTAACCCGCCTCGCTCAGGCCGGCGAGCGCGGCGCGCACCGTGATGCGAGACACCCCGTACCGCGCGCACAGCTCGGACTCGGCCGGCAGGTAGTTACCCGGCTCGACGGCTCCGGACAGGATCAGCTCGCGGAGGATCGCCTCCCTGATCTCGGTCGCAAGGCTCCTCCTGCTCCCTTGAACAGTGGTGGGCGGCAACGACTCCGAGCGGCGTGGCGAACGGGAATCTCGAGGCATGCCGACAGTGTCGCACACGTAACAGGGCGTTAACGGACATCAGTCGTAAGTCGTAATACAACTAGTACAGATTGATCTCCGAAGGGAGAGCAATGAGCGTAGACATGGTGATCACCGGGGCAACGGTGATCGATGCACATCGATTCGACGTCGTCGACGTCGCCGTCGCGGACGGGCGGATCTGCGCCATCGGCGACGGCCTGGCCCGGAAACACGGGGCCGGTGCCCGCATCGTCGACGGCACCGGCCGGTACCTGATGCCGGGTTTCATCGACATGCACGCCCACAGCGCGATCCGGCTGTTCTCGGATCCCGAACTCGCCGCGAAGATCTCGTCCGGATTCACCACCGAGCTGATCTGTCCGGACGGACTGGGTCCGGCGCCGGTCCGAGCCGAGGGGCGAGACGGCCGCCGCCGCTATCTGGCCGGCCTCGAACCCGGAACCGCCTCGTGGGAGTGGGAATCGTTCGCCGACTACCTCGGCGCGGTCGATGCGGCGCGCCCTGCCACCAGCATCGTCTCCTGCGTCCCCCACAGCGCGGTCCGCGAGGTCGTCATGGGCAACGTGGCGCGCGAGGCCACGCTCGACGAGTTGCACCGGATGCGCGACCTGGTCGGCGATTGCCTGGCCGCGGGCGGCGCCGCCGTGTCGTTCGGCCTCATCTACGCCCCCGGCCTGTACGCGAACACCGAGGAACTGACCGTCGTCGCGGACGCCGCGGCCGAGTACGGCGTGCCACTGATCCCCCACATCCGCAACGAGGCGGATCAGGTCGTGCAATCCGTCCGGGAGTTCGTCGACGTGTGCGAACGGACCGGCGCGCCGCTGCACCTGTCCCACCTGAAGATCATCGGGAACGCGCACCTGCTCGACGACCTGATGAACCTGATCGACGAGGCCGCCGACCGCATCGACATCACCTTCGACCAGTACCCCTACGGAGCGGGCAGCACCCTGCTGTCGGCGCTGCTCCCGCCCTACGCGTTCGAGGGCGGCGCCGACGCGCTGTTGTGCCGGCTGGGCGATCCGTCCGAGCGCCGGCGGATGGCCCGGGACATGCGGACCGGGCTGAGCGGCTGGGAGAACATCCTCGGCAGCGTCGGCCCGGGTCGGGTCGACGTCACCCAGGCCACCGGTTCCCGGTCCACCGACGTCGGCCGCACGATCGAGGAGATCGCCGACGAAGGGCACACCAGCCCGGAGGAAGCGGTCTTCGATCTACTCGTCGACACCGAGCTCGACGCAGCGATGATCGACCACTACGCGGCCGAGGAGACCGTCCGCTCGATCTTCGGTCACCGCCTCGCGATGGTCGGCTCGGACGGCGTGTTCAACCAGTCCCCGCATCCGCGCCTGTACGGCACCACCGGCCGGGTCCTCGGCCGCTACGTCTTCCGCGATCACCTCGTCCCGGTGCAGGAAGCGGTGGCCCGGCTGACCAGCCGACCCGCCGAACGGCTCGGGCTGCACGACCGTGGACTGGTCGCCGAGGGCCTGCGAGCCGACCTCGTCCTCCTCGACCCGGCCGCCTTCGTGGACCGGGCCACCTTCGCAGACCCCACCGCGGGCCCCGACGGCATCGACCTCGTGGTCGTCGGCGGAGAAACCGCGTGGGAGAACGGCGCCCACACCGGGACCCGCAACGGAACCGTCCGCACGAGCTCGGCCTGACACCGGCCGCACCCAACCCGAACTAATCCACCCCGAGATCGGAGACACCAGTGAACACCCCCACCCACCATGCCATCGACGAAGACGCGATGATGAACTTCCTGCTGCGTTACATTGCCGCACAGAGCTATTCGACGGAGGAGGGTGCCGCAGCCGAGGTCCTGCGCGCCGAGATGGAGCGACTCGGCTTCAACGTCGACGTCGACGACTGGGGCAACGTCATCGGCACGCTCCGACTCGGCGACGGCCCCACCGTGCTGATCGACGGCCACATGGACACCGTCGTCGTCACCGACGAAGCCGAATGGAAGCACAGCCCCTGGGGCGAGGTGGAGGACGGCCGGCTCTACGGCCGCGGCTCGATGGACATGAAGGGCCCCACCGCCGCCGCCCTCTACGGACTCGCCGCCCTCAAGGACGGGTCCATCGGCACCCTGGTGCTGTCCGGAACCATCGGCGAGGAACTCGCGGAGGGACCCGCCCTGGTCAAGGTGTGCGAAACCGTCCGTCCCGACTACGTCATCACCGCCGAGGCGACGAACCTCGCCCTCAACCACGGCCAGCGCGGCCGCGCCGAGATCCTCGTCAACGTGCACGGCAAGTCGAGCCACTCGGCCCACCCGACCGCGGGCATCAATGCCGCCGAGGTGATGGTCGACGTCATCGCCGCGCTGCGCGAGATCACCCCGCCCACCGACCCGACCCTCGGCCCCGGCATCCAGGTCCTCACCGACGTCATCAGCCGGCCGTATCCGGGCCTGTCCGTCCAGCCCGACCTGTGCACCGCGACGTACGACCGCCGCCTGCTCGTGGGCGAGACCGAGGCGAACGTGCTCGACCCGGTCCGTGCCATCGTCGATCGGGTCTGCGCCACGCACGGCACCACCGGCGAGGTCCGGATCGCCACGGACGACTACACGACCTACACCGGAACCCCCGTCGTGTGCCCGAACTTCGCGCCCGCCTGGCTCACCCCGACGGACTCGGATCTGGTGGTCGTGGCCTCCTCCGCCCTGCGTGAGATCGGGTTGCCCGACGACCTCGGCGTCTACAAGTTCTGCACCAATGCATCGGGTTCGGCGGGCGTTCTCGGCATCCCCAGCATCGGGTACGGCCCCGGTGAGGAGGACCAGGCGCACACCGTCGACGAGTCGGTCCCCGTCGCGGACCTCGCGCGCGCGGCCCTCGGCTACGCGGCGATCGCCGAGGCGATCGTGACGTCGCTGCCGGGCGGTGCGCGATGAGCGTCACCGTCGTCAACACCGCACTCTCCCCCGCCGGCGTCGACCCGATCGACCCGAGCGACATCCTCCGATTCCACCGCGACCTGGACGGATACGAGACCACCCCGCTTCTCTCCCTCCCCGCGGTGGCCGAATGCCTCGGCGTGCGGACCGTCTGGCTCAAGGACGAGTCGTCACGACTCGGACTGCCCGCCTTCAAGATTCTCGGCGCGTCGTGGGCGGTGTTCCGGACCCTAGCCGACCTGACGGAACTCCCGTGCGGGCCGGAGACCGGCCTCGACGACCTGAGAATCGCACTCGAGACCCGGCGCGCTTCCCACCCCGACCGGACCCCGACCACCCTGATCGCCGCGACCGACGGAAATCATGGCCGAGCGGTCGCCCGCATGGCCGCGTTGCTCGGCCTGCGGTCACGCATCCTCGTCCCCGCCGGAACCGTACCCGCCCGGATCACGGCCATCGCAGAAGAAGGCGCCGAAGTCGTTGTGCACCAGGGCAACTACGACGAGACCGTCCGTGCGGCGGCGGCACAGGCGACGGCCGGGCACATCGTCGTCTCCGACACCGCCTGGGAGGGCTACGACCGGATTCCCCGGTGGGTGATCGAGGGCTATTCGACCATTGCGGCGGAAATGCTCGAGCAGCTCGACGGAGCCGGCGAGCCGGAGCCGACGGTCGTCTCGCTCCAGGTCGGTGTCGGAGCCTTCGCCTCGTCCATGGTGCGGGCACTCGTGCCGCGGGGTGTCCGGGCGATCGCCGTCGAGCCCACCGCCGCGGCGTGCCTCGCGCCGAGCCTCGAGCTGGGCCGTCGCACGGTCGCGGACGGCGACCTCGACTCGATCATGGCCGGCCTCAACTGCGGGGAGGTATCCCCGCTCGCGTGGCCGGAACTGCAGGCGGGCGTGACCGCGTGCGTGACCGTCGACGACGACGCCGCCCGCGAGGCGATGCGGCTGCTGCACGCCGAAGGCGTCACGTCGGGTGAGAGCGGTGCCGCCGGGCTCGCCGGTTTGCTTCGGGCACCCGAACTGCTCTCGCCCGACGACGTCGTCCTGCTCGTCAGCACCGAGGGCATCACCGACCCGGACGCCTACAGCGACATCATCGCCTCGAGCGCGACCCGCACAGGAGCCTGACGCCATGTCTCAACCGATCGCCTTCGTCGGCGGTGACGTCGCCTCCGAGTCCGGTCTGACGCGCGCCGACCTGCTCGTCGACCACGGCGAGATCATCGCCGTGGGATCGCTTGCCGGACATGACATGTCCAACTACCACGTCGTCGACTGCACCGGCCGCGTCCTGCTGCCGGGCGGAGTCGACGTCCACACCCACATGCAGTCCCGCTCGTTCGCCGCGGTCACCTCCGACGACTTCTACTCCGGCACGATGGCGGCCGCGGTCGGCGGCACCACGACGATCGTCGACTACGCCCCGCAGCTGCCGGAGGCGAGCGTCGCGGAATCGGTGCACACCCACGGCGAGGCGGCCGCCGGGCGGGCGGTCATCGACTACGGACTGCACGCCTGCGTCACCCGGCTCTACGACGGGTTCGAGAAGGAGTTCCGGTCCCTCGCCGATTCGGGTGTCACGAGCGTGAAGACGTTCATGGCCTACCGCGGGGCGCTGATGCTCGACGACGGCGACCTGTTTCGCGTTCTCTCGCGCGCCGGACACAACGGCATGCAGGTGTGTGTGCACGCCGAGAACGGCGACATCATCGACGTCCTCGCCGCGGACCTGGTCAAGCAGGGGATCCGCGGGCCGGAGGGCCACCTGCTCTCCCGTCCCCCGGCCACCGAGGCCGAGGCCGTCGCACGCGCGATCCGCATCGCGGGCATGGCCGATGCGCCGCTGTACTTCGTGCACATGTCCACCTCGGATTCGGTGGACCTGATCGGCGAGGCGAAGCTGTCGAACCGCCCCATCGGCGGTGAGACCTGCACGCACTACCTCACCCTCGACCCGGAGATCTACTACCGGCCGGACTTCGAGGGCGCGAAGGCCGTGCTCACCCCGCCGCTCCGCGAGGAGCCGCACCGCAAGGCACTGTGGACCGGGCTGTCGTCGGGCGTTCTCGGCATCGTCAGTTCCGACCACTGCCCCTACTGCTTCGACGGACAGAAAACACTCGGCCGCAACGACTTCCGTGAGATCCCCAACGGCGGCCCGGGTGTCGAGCACCGCATGCTCGTGACCTGGTCCGAGGGAGTGCGGGCCGGCCGCATCGACATCGGCACGTTCGTCACGATCACCGCCGCCGAACCGGCACGCCAGTTCGGTATGTATCCCCGCAAGGGCGTCCTGGCCCCGGGCGCCGACGCCGACCTGGTCGTGTTCGATCCCGGGGGAACCACCGCGGTGTCCGCCGCGACCCAGACCCAGAACGTGGACTACACGCTCTGGGAGGGCTGGGAGCTGCACGGGCGCATCGAGGCCGTCTGGTCACGCGGCGAGCTCGTCGTTTCCGGCGGCGTCCTCACCGACACCGGACGCCGACCCGGACGCGGGCGGTTCGTCGCCCGCCGTGCGGTGACCTGACCGGCGCGCGTCCCACTCGCCCGCTCCCACCCGACATCGAAAGAGGAAACATGACCACCGACCTCGAGGCACGCCTCGCCACAGTGGAAGCCCACAACGCCATCGAGAACCGGATGTCCGCGTACATCCACAGCTGCGACATCACGAAGAACGTCGACGACATCGTCGGCCACTTCACCGACGACGCGGTCTGGGAGGGCGTCGGCCGCAACGTCGAGTTCGGCCGCTCGACCGGCAAGGCCGCGATCGCCGACAACTTCCGGAGCGTCCACGTGCGCCAACCGTTCACGATCCACTACCTCACCAACCCGGAGATCCACGTGGACGTCGCCGCAGGCACCGGCACGGGTCGCTGGCTGTGCTTCGAACCGTCGACGATCCGAGGCGGCACCATGCCGGTGTGGATCGGGCTGCGGTACGAGAACGACTTCGTTCTCCGTGACGGGCAGTGGCTGATCGACCATCTGCGAGTCGACACCCTGTTCGCCACCCCCTACGACAAGGGCTGGGGCGTCGAGATGTTCACCCCGGTCACCGCCACCGAGCCCCGCTGAGCCCACCGCCACCAGACATCGAAAGAGGAGCACACCGTGTCGAACTCCGTCGTGCACGAACCCGTCATCCGCCAGGCCGACATCCCGATCATCGCGCTCACCGACCTCCATTCCCCCGACCCCGCGGTCCGCCGAGCAGTCGGTGAGCGGATCGACGAGGCCAACCGCCGGGTCGGCTTCCTGGTCATCACCGACCACGGCGTGCCGGCCGACCTCATCGCCGAGATGCACACCGTCTGCGAGGACTTCTTCGCCCAGAGCGAAGACGTGAAACTTCCTGTCCGGCAACCCGACCCCTCGATCAGCCGCGGCTACATGGCACCGCACGCCCGATCACTGGCCGCGTCCGGCACCGGAATGGGCGAGAAGGACTTCGTGGAGTACTTCGCGATGGGACCGACGCACCGGACCGGCACGGGCATCTTCGACCACCACAACCTGTGGCCGACGCACGACGACCGGTTCCGCGAGGTCTGGACGGCGTACTTCGAAGCGATGGAGTCGCTGACCACCACCCTCCTGCGAGGCTTCGCACTCGGACTCGACCTGGACGAGAATTTCTTCGACACCTACTGCTCGGATCACTGCTCGGTCCTGTTCGCCAACGGCTTTCCCCCTGTCGACGCCCAGCCCGCTCCGGGAACCACGCGGCTGGGCGCGCACACCGACTACGGCAGCGTGACGATCCTCTATCGCAACGAGAACCCGAGCGGCCTCCAGGTTCTGCAGGACGACGAGTGGCGGCACGTCCCCGACATCCCCGGCTCGTTCGTGGTGAACATCGGCGACCTGATGGCCCGGTGGACCAACGACCGGTGGGTCTCGACGGTGCACCGGGTGGCCAACCCGCCTCGGATCGCGCTGGGCCGCCGGCGGCTGTCGGTTCCCTTCTTCCACCAGCCCGACGCCGATGCGCTGATCGAGGCCATCCCGACCTGCGTGGGCGCGGACGGAGCCCGGTACGACCCGATCACCTCCGGGGACAACTACCTGCTCAAGACCGCGCGATCGACCGCGGCCTGAGGCACGAGGGCACCCGAAACGATTGAGAGGCAGTCCATGTCCCGGATTCTCGTGATCAATCCGAACTCGTCGCAGACCATGACCGACACGATCCGGCGGAGCGCCGCGTCCGCCTCGGACCGCTCGCACACGATCACCGTGACGCACACCCCGGGCGCCCCGACCGCGATCGACACCGCACTGGACGAGCGCCGTGCCGTCGAGGCCGTGCTGGCGCTCCCCCAACTCGAGCACCTGGACGACTTCGACGCCATCTGCATTGCCTGTTTCGGCGATCCGGGACTCGAGGTGCTCCGGACGCTGACATCGAAGCCGGTCATCGGTATGGCCCAGGCCGCAATGACTTTCGAGGCAACGGCATACGGCAGCTTCGGCATCGTCGCCGCCTCCCAGGATGCCGTCCCGATCATGGAGCGACTCGTCGCGTCCTACGGACTCGGCCCCTGGTGCCGCGGCGTGACGGCCGTCGGGGTCGGGGTCGGGGAGCTGTCCGCGAACCCGGACCGGCACCTTCCTGTGATCGAGGAGCGGTGCGGTGACCTCATCCGTGATCACGGCGCGGCGAGCATCTGCCTGGGGTGTTCCGCGCTCGGCCCGGCCGGGTCACAGCTGAGCGCGAGGTTCGGGCGACCGGTTCTCGATGCCGTGCCGCTCGCCCTGTCCGTCGCGACGACCGCGGCACGGCTCTGATCCCGATCCGGCGAAATCATTTCCCGCGCAGGTACATCCGCGTCACACATCTTTAACAGACAAATGTTGACATACAACATACGTCCTACCGGACGGTTCACCCTCTTCGCCTTCTGACGCCCCGATCACGGGTTCGCGTCGCCTGTTCCGGCAACCACGACACGAGGTTCCCATGACCGACAGCTTGACACCGGTGCACGTCCACCCTGCGGCCCCACCATCGACCCCCGACCCGGCACCCATCTCCCGAACCGATTCCCGGCTCTCCAGTGACGACCTGCTCCCCGTCCCCGCAGCGAAACGTACGTGGGGCGCATGGAACTTCACCGCCCTCTGGCTGGGCATGGTGCACAACATCTTCGGCTTCACCGTCATCGGCAGCATGATGGGAACCGGCCTGTCCGCCTTCCAGGCACTGACCGCGGTCTTCATCGCCTGCCTCATCCAGCTCGTCTTCCTCACCCTCACCGGGCGCGTGGGCAGCCGGTTCGGCATCCCGTTCCCGGTGTGGGCCCGCGCGGCCTTCGGCACCTACGGCAGCAACATTCCCGCCGTACTTCGCGGCATCACGGCGATCTTCTGGTTCGGAATCCAGAACTATCTGGGCGCCTCCGTCCTCAACGCCCTGTTCGGCGAGGTCTTCCCCTTCTGGGCAAGCCTGACCGAGCACGACGTCTTCGGGCTGTCGTTGAACCTGTGGATCTGCCTGCTGGTGTTCTGGTCGGTCAACTTCATCGTCATCCGGCACGGCATCGAGACCATCCGCAAGTTCGAGTCCTGGGCCGGTCCCCTGGTTCTCGTCGTCATGGTCGGCCTGGTCGTCTGGGCGTTGAAGGTGGGCAACGGTCTCGGACCGGTCTTCGACTCCCCCTCCGACTACCCGACCGTCTCGAACTTCGTCGCCTTCGGACTGATTCCCGCCGTCGCCGTCTTCATGAATGCCGGCTTCATCACGATGATCCTCAACTACCCGGACATCTCGCGCTTCGCGAGATCCAATCGCGCCCAGGCCATCGGCACCTTCGTCGGCCTGCCGGTGGGTACGTTCGTCTACTACGGCATGGCGGCGATCATCGTCTCCGGCACGCAGGCCGCCTACGGCACCGCGATCTGGGATCCGGGCGAGGTCCTGACCGCCATCGGCAATCCCTTCGTCACGATCGTCGGCGCCATCCTGCTGACGGTCGCCACGATCTCCGTCAACATCCCCGCCAACCTCATCTCCCCTGCCTACGACCTGGTCAACCTGTTCCCCCGCCGGTTCACCTTCAAGAGCGGTGCGGTCGTCGCCATCCTGCTGGCGTTCGCCTACTGCCCGTGGGTGTGGATGCGTGACGCCGATTCGCTCTACTCGTTGCTCGACAACCTCGGCACCTTCCTCGGCCCGGCGACCGGCATCCTGATCGCGGACTTCCTGTTGCTGCGCCGCGGCCGCCTCGACGTCGACGCGCTCTACGACCCGAACGGGCGGTACCGCTACTTCAAGGGATTCAACCCGGTCGCGATCGGCACCCTCGTCGCCGGCACGGTGTGCCTGATCCTGCTCAAGTTCGTCGAAGCCACCAGCAGCCTCTACACCTACAGCTGGTTCCTCGGACTGGCCTTCGGATTCGTGGTATACAGCGCGGTCTCGTTCGCCGTGCGCGGCCGCTCGGCGACACTCGACGCCGGACTCGAACCCGCAGGCACGCTCGGGACCGAGGCCGCGCCCGCCAAGCCGGAATGAGACAGGGACACCCGACCATGCGAATCAAAGTGATCGTGCCCTTCCCGTTGGACAAGGAAGCCATCGCCCGCCGAGCCGCGCAACTGTCACCCACGATGCTCGGCCCCGACGTCACCGTCGACTACGTTCCCGTCCGCAACAGCGGCGTCCTGGCCGACAGCGCCTACGACAACCTGCTGATCGAGTTGTTCGTGGTCGAGGCCGGCATCGGCGCCGAGGCCGAGGGCTACGATGCCGTGTGCATCGACACCGCATCGGATTCGGGTGTGGCCGTGCTTCGTTCACGACTGTCGATCCCGGTCATCGGCCCCGGTCAGGTCGCCGCCCACATGGCGAGCCTGCTTGGCCGGCGCTTCTCCGTCGTCAGCACGTTCGAGCGGTGGGCGGACAACTGCCGCAAGAACCTGGTGACCTACGAGATGTCCCACAAGGTCGCCTCGATCCGATCCCTGTCCTCGGAGACTCCCGACGTGTCGAGGCTGCTGACCGACAAGCCCGAGGTGATCGACGCTCTGGCGACCCTTGCTCACTCGGCCGTCGTCGACGACGGCGCCGACGCCATCGTCCTCGCGAGCACCACGATGCACCAGGCCGCGAGCACGCTGGCTGATCGGCTTACCGTCCCGGTGATCGACCCGGGACCGTGGTCGGTGCGACTGGCCGCCGACCTCGTTCTCCTCGGGGTGTCGCACAGTCGAACCGCCCACGCTGCACCAGCCAGGCACCAGGACGAACTCCTGTTCGCGCTGCCCGGGGCGCCGGGCTTCGAGCCGGCTGCGGTCACCGTGCACGGGAGTGCAGCCCACCCCAGGGGTGGTGGGGAGGCACCTGACCACTGACGTGCGTGTGGTCGTACGGCTCGCACGGTTGCCCGTCCCGCGGGATCGACGGGACGGGCAACCGAATTCGGCCACGAATGCGGAGATCTCCTGGAAGGATCTGCTCCGCAACCCGACACCCGATCCGCTCCGGAGGCCGGCATGGACTCACCAGCACTCGACAGCACCGACGGGGTCGCGGTCGTCGAGACCTTCCTCACCGACCTCGCCCACGGCGACGCCGACGCGGCACTGGCGCTGATCGCCGACGACATCGAGTGGACCAACGTCGGGTTTCCCACCCTCCGTGGCGCTCGCCTGGTCGGGAGGTCCATCCGCTCGATGAACAGCCCGTGGCTGAAGTTCGACGCGATCATGCACAACATCGCCGCGACCGACGGCGTGGTGCTGACCGAGCGCACCGACCTGCTGACCGTCGGACCGGTCAGCATCGAATTCTGGGTCTGCGGCACGTTCGAACTACGCGACGGGAAGATCACGGTCTGGCGTGACTACTTCAGCGTCCGCGACCTCGCTCGCGGCACCGCTGTCGGCATCGTCCGAGCGGCACTCGGCCGCCGCGGCGGCCGCTCGCACGGGTACCTGGGTCGAGCGGACACAGGGCGATAGGGTGAGCCGGCACTGCAAGGGGGGCCGTGCCGTTCGCCGCATCGCGGTTGCCGCTGCCGTCGCTGCAACGCTGATCACAGCGGCGGTTCCCGCGGCCGCGCAGGTCGCCCCGACCGGCGGCGTTCCACTCGACGTGCCGACACCGGACGAGGTCTTCAACGGCTTCACCCTCGGAACGTTCCGGCACGGTGCGCTCGCGACGCCACAGGAGAACTTCGACGGCCTGTTCGCGTCGGATCCGTTCTTCGTCGAGCCCGAACTGCTCGGCACCGAAACGCCGGGCACATTACTCAAAGCCGAGCCGTTCGACGTGCTCTTCAGCGGGGTCGAGCCGGGAAACATCGCCGCGTGGAAGACGATGTACGTCACCGAGACCCTCGAGGGCGAACTCGATGTCTCCACCGGCGTCGTGATGCTTCCGGAGGACGGCCGCGACAACCGCACGCGGTCGATCGTCGCGTACCAGGAGGCAAACGACTCCGTCGGAGCCGGCTGTCATCCGTCGGCCCAATGGTCGGGCGGTGCATTCAGCGAGGCCTCGGCCTGGTCCGCCCTGGGTCCGCTCGCACTGATGTGGGGTCGCGGGCTGGGCGTGGTGATCTCCGACATCGGCAACGACGCCGATCCGAATCCACACGGGGTGTTCGCCGGACGCTACGCGGCCATGGCGCTGCTCAACGGCGTTCGCGCCGCGTACCAGGTTTCGGAGGCCTCGCTGAATCCGGCCAATCCGGTCGGCATCTTCGGCATCGCCGGCGGTGGCGTCGGCGGGGGCTTCGCCGCCGAGTACCAGCCCTGGTACGCGCCGGAGATCAATGTTCGGGCCACGGTCCTCGAGGCGATGGCGGCCGATCAGCGCAACTTCGTCAGGTTCGCGTCCGGCGGCCTCGGGTCGGGATTCGTCCTGGCCACGTTGCTCGGCCTGGAAGCGAAGTACCCACAGATGCAGATCGACGAGAAGCTCACGCCCGCAGGCAAGATCCTTGCCGACACGTTCCGCGGTAGCTGCCAGGTCCTCTACTTCGCGACACCGTTCCTGCCGACACAGGCGCTCTTCAGGTCGGGTGAGCATCCCGCGGACATCGCGGACTTCCTGCCCGTCTACGCGGACAACAGGCTCGGCGACGGTGGCGCACCGACGTCGAAGGTCCTCGTCAGCTCGTGCGCCGACGACGACTCGTTCATGGTGGTGACACCTGCGTCGGACTCCCGAGATCTCGTCGACCGGTACCGCGCGGGAGGAGCCGACGTGCGATACCACCCCCTCGAGTGCGGCACGGACGTACTGCTCACCGACCCCTACCGATGGGGCACCGAGTTGTTCGGCATGCACACCGTCGACTGGCTCGCCACCGAACTCGGGTCCTGACAACCGGTGCCCCAAAACGACTTCCGTGGTCGACCGCTGCCGACGAACCGAAAGGAATCGTATGCCGCTCCCTCGCGTGTCCGCCCGAGTCCTCGCCGGACTGTTCGCGCCCGCGATCGTCGCCTGCTCGATCGCGCTCCCCCCGCAGGCGAGCGCGGACGACGTCTCGCAGTACCTGAACCTGCCGATGCCGAACCGCACGTTCGACCGCGGCCCGGGCGGAGTCAACCCGCAACTACCGACCGACGTCGGCGCGCTGGCGGCCCTCGTCGACGCGGCGCGGTCGTCCGGCAGGCCCGCGAGCTCGTACGCGGGGCTGCTGTTCCAGTACCGGCTGGCGCAGGCCACCACCGACGCCGGCATCGACCTCGCCGGATGGGACCCGGCTCGAGGCTTCCCGATGAACCGCTCCAACATGATCCGGTCCTACCGGTACTACGAGGACTTCCAGCTCGCCCACCGCGAGCTCCAGTGGGCGGGCATGGGCGGACAGGTCGGCGCCGACTTCGGCGGCGGCATCGCCGACATCGACCTGGTCTCCGACATCTACAGCCTCCCAGGGTTGCAGCAGATGGCGAGCACGGTGATCAACCAGGCCGTCGCGGTGGCCGGGCCGCAGGTCGTCGACCGGTTGCCACAGGGGTTGCGCGATCTCGCGAACTCGGCCGGCAGGATCACCCCGACCGACCTGCGCTGGTTCACCGAGCAGGTCGTGGTGATGCAGAAGGCGATCTTCGCCGACCTGATGCCCATGCACTACGCCTACACCCACGACGGCCTCGCCGGGATCGACGAGTTCCACGATGCCGGGCTGATCCCGGAGGACGTCCGCGAGGCGTGGTACGCCATCGCCTCCGGGGAACCCGACCGTGTCGCGGACGGCAACATGAGCCTGCTGCGGCGTGAACAGCGAGATGTCGTCGGCGCCAAGTGGGACGAGGTCCGTGCCTACGGCGCCGGCGTCGGCAGCGCACTGACCTACGTGATGACGCTCGCCGGGTCCCCCTCGGTGGCGGGAGTGCCACCGCTGCGCAGCCACCGGTCGATCGAAGTCGAGACAACCCTCCCCGACGGGCGAACCGCCACGCTGCACACTCCGCTGCCCGGCTGGGACTGGTCGGTCTACGACCAGCGCTGGCGGTACGTCAGCACCGAACTGCTGCCGCGGTACCGGACCATGGTCGAGAACGACTGGCCTGCACTGGAGAGGATCCTGCGCACCCCGTACGACGTCCAGTTCGAGACCGGTCGCGCGACGTCCCGGATCCCGGCGATCCTCGCCGACGTGGCGGCAGCCACGTACGTCACCATCGGCTGACCACCGGCCCGGGCTCGCGCGGGGCATGTCGCCGGTACCCGCACGAGCCCGGCATGCGCTACGGCGTCGGCCCGAACTCCTCGAGCATCTCGGTGACGAGTGCCGCGATCGGGGAGCGTTCGCTTCGGGTCAGGGTGATGTGCGCGAAAAGCGGGTGCCCCTTCAGCTTTTCGATCACCGCAGCCACACCGTCGTGCCTGCCGACCCGCAGGTTGTCGCGCTGTGCGACGTCGTGGGTGAGCACCACTCTCGATCCGCTGCCGAGCCGGGACAGCACGGTGAGCAGCACGTTGCGTTCGAGCGACTGGGCCTCGTCGACGATCACGAACGAGTCGTGCAGCGACCGTCCACGAATGTGGGTGAGCGGCAGCACTTCCAGCATTCCGCGGCCGATGACCTCGTCCATCACCTCGGGGCTGGCGAGGCCGTCGAGGGTGTCGAAGACGGCCTGCCCCCACGGGCCCATCTTCTCGCTCTCACTACCCGGCAGGTAGCCGAGATCCTGACCGCCGACCGCGTACAGCGGCCGGAACACCACGACCTTGCGGTGCGTGCGGCGTTCGAGCACCGCCTCCAGGCCGGCGGTCAGGGCGAGCGCCGACTTGCCGGTGCCCGCCTTGCCGCCGAGCGAGACGATGCCGACGCTCTCGTCGAGCAGCAGGTCCAGCGCGATCCGCTGTTCGGCGGAGCGCCCGTGCAGGCCGAACGCCTCCCGCTCCCCCCGCACCAGCTGCACCCGCTTGTCCGGGGTGACCCGGCCCAGAGCGCTCGATCGGCCACCGAGGAGACGGATCCCTGTGTGGCACGGAAACTCCCGCGCCTCGTCGAGGTCGACAACCCCTTCCGCGAACAGCTCGTCGATGCGCTCGGAGGCGACGTCGAGTTCGGCCATCCCGGTCCACCCGGAGGGCACCACGTCCTGTGCGTGGTACTCGTCGGCCGGCAGACCTACGGCACCGGCCTTGACGCGCAACGGGATGTCCTTGCTGACCAGCACCACGTCGCGCCCCTCGGCGGCCAGGTTCAGTGCGCAGGCCAGGATCCGGGAGTCGTTCGAGTCGGTGCGGAAGCCGACCGGCAGCACGCTCGGG
Organism: Rhodococcus sp. NPDC003348; assembly: GCF_053589375.1. Lineage (NCBI taxonomy): Bacteria > Bacillati > Actinomycetota > Actinomycetes > Mycobacteriales > Nocardiaceae > Rhodococcus > Rhodococcus sp. NPDC003348. Next base: position 12,256 of record NZ_JBSFRT010000035.1, on the reverse strand, counting down.
TCGGTGTGATTCAGTTCGACCTGCAGGGTGCCGCCGTCGGTGCCGATCGGCACCGGTTGGTCCAGCCGACCGTGCTCGAGTCTGAGATCGTCGAGCATCCGAAGCGCCTCGCGCGCAAACCATCCCAGCTCGTGGTGGTGGCGCTTGCCCTCCAGTTCACTGATCACGACCAGCGGCATGATCACGTCGTGCTCGGCGAACCGGGTGACGGCCCACGGATCGGAGAGCAGGACCGAGGTGTCGAGGACGTAGGTGCGGACGGAGCGGTTTGCGGTCACGGTGGCTCCTACACCTGCACGGCGCCCGCGCAGGCGGCGGTTCGCTGGGCCGGTCGGTCCGGGTGGGTCTGCGACCCACGGGGACCGGGCGCCGGTCCCCTCGCCCTGAACGAAGTCAGTCACGACTCGAACCTCCCGGACGGGCAACTTCCCCTGTCACCCGTTGAACGGAACGCTACGTCCAACTCACACGCCCGTGCGGCAGCAACACGGTGAACGTTGGGTTAAGCGGGCCCCCGGATCACCGGGCCCGTCCGGCGACGGCTCCGGAACTCGACGCATCCCCACGGAACGCCGAAACGGCCCACACCCCGAGGGGTGCGGGCCGTTTCGGCGGTGACAACTAGACGTTCTTGGAGAGCATGCCCCAGTCCTCGAGCCCGTCGTAGAGCGGGAAGTCGAGGGCCAGCTTGGACACCCGCGCGCGCAGGGCGGCGACGTCGGAGTCCTGACCGTTCGCGAGGGCGGTGGCGATGATGTCGGCGACCTCGGCGAACTCGGCATCGCCGAAGCCACGGGTGGCCAGCGCCGGGGTGCCGATTCGCAGGCCCGACGGGTTCATCGGCGGGCGCGGGTCGAACGGCACGGCGTTGCGGTTGACGGTGATGCCGATCTCGTGGAGCAGGTCCTCGCCCTGCTGGCCGTCGAGCTCGGAGTTGCGCAGGTCCACCAGCACCAGGTGCACGTCGGTGCCGCCGGTGAGGACGGAGATGCCGTTACCGGCGACGTCGGAACCACCGAGACGCTCGGCGAGGATCTTCGCGCCGGCGAGGGTGCGCTCCTGCCGGTTCTTGAACTCCTCGGTGCCTGCGATCTTCATCGCGACGGCCTTCGCGGCGATCGCGTGCATCAGCGGCCCGCCCTGCTGGCCGGGGAACACCGCGGAGTTCAGCTTCTTGGCCCACTCCTGCTTGGCGAGGATCATGCCCGAGCGCGGACCGCCGAGGGTCTTGTGGACGGTGGTGGAGACGACGTCGGCGTGCGGCACCGGCGACGGGTGCAGACCGGCGGCGACGAGGCCGGCGAAGTGCGCCATGTCGACCCACAGCTTGGCGTCGATCTCGTCCGCGATCGACCGGAACGCCGCGAAGTCGAGGTGCCGCGGGTAGGCGGACCAGCCTGCGATCAGGACCTGGGGACGCTCGGCGAGGGCGATCTCGCGGACCTTGTCCATGTCGACGACGTGGGTGTCCTCGCGGACGCCGTACGACGCGACCTGGTACAGCTTGCCGGAGAAGTTGAGCTTCATGCCGTGCGTGAGGTGACCGCCGTGCGCGAGGTCCATGCCGAGCAGCTTCTCGCCCGGGTTCATCAGCGCCATCAGCACCGCGGCGTTGGCCTGCGCGCCGGCATGCGGCTGCACGTTCGCGAACTCCGCACCGAAGACGGCCTTGGCGCGCTCACGCGCGAGGTTCTCGACGACGTCGACGTGCTCGCAGCCGCCGTAGTAGCGGCGGCCGGGGTAGCCCTCGGCGTACTTGTTGGTCAGCACGCTGCCCTGGGCCTGCAGCACCGCGCGGGGAACGAAGTTCTCCGAGGCGATCATTTCCAGGGTGTCGCGCTGACGGGCCAGCTCACCGTTCATTGCCGCGGCGACCTCGGGGTCGAGTTCGGCGAGCGAAGCGTTGTTCACGTCGGTGCTGGGCACAGCGGTCATCGAGGGATCTCCAAGCGAAAGGCCGGGCAGGGGCAGGTCTCATTGTAGGGCCAGGTCAGTGACCCCCAACCACGGGTTCCCGGGAACGAGACCCGCGGCACCGTCCCGATCGCCGGGACGGGCCGCCGGCACCGGCACGGCCGCGGTTAACGTCCACGGCGATCCCACCCGCCACCGACCTCGGGAGCACACGGATGACCCTCGACGATCTGCTCGCCGAACGCGCGATCACCCGCGCCCTGACCTTGATCGCCCGTGCGATGGACGACCGCGCCTGGGAGGCCCTCGACCACCTGGTCCTCCCGGACGCGACCGCGAACCTGGGCACCGGCGAGCTGGATGGTCGCGTCGAGATGGTCTCAAGCATCCGGTCGTTCCTGGACGCCTGCGGGCCGACGCAGCACCTGCTCGGCAATGTCGTCGTCGACGTCGACGGGGACACCGCGACCAGCCGCGCGTACGTCTCGGATCTGCACCTCGGAACCGGTGAGCGCGCGGGCGTGACCTTCCAGACCCTCGGCGACTACCACGACACCTGGGTCCGGCGCGGCGACGCGTGGCTGCTGGCCCGCCGCGTCAAACTCTCCCGCGGGCACGTCGGATCCTTCGCCGTCCTCGGCCCCGGCCCCGAGGGCTGGTCACCGCGCGGCTGAGGGCGCCACCCGCGACGCTCCACAGACGGCGGCCTGCTGCGGAGCGGCGAGGTTGAACAGGAGGTTCCCTCCGGGGCCGGACGGCACAGCCAGCGCGTGCCACCCCGACTTCCAGCGGGCGAAGCCGCCGGTGCGCCGCAGCGCGGCCGCGAGTCGACGCGCGTCGTGGTGCCAGCGAACCACCACTTCGTCGGGCCATTCCAGTCGGATCAGACCGTCGGACTGCACCACGGCGAGGACGTCGATCGACCGCTCGTCCTCCCAGCTCTTGCGGGCGTGGATGAAGTGCACCTGGTGACCGGGCCCGTAGCTGGTGCAGCGGTGGTCGACGGCCGGAACGTCGTTGGACGGATGGGGCATGTGAAACTCCCGAGTTCCTCGGGCCTCCCGGAATCCCGGGGGCGCTCGTGCCGGCACCGGTCGGTGTCAGCCACTTCGTCACCCGAGCCACCCGCGAGCGTGGGGTTGGCGGCCGTCCAGTCGGGGCTTGGCGACGGCACTCGTGAAGCGGCCCCAGTGTATGCGACCGGACCCCGGTCAGCGCAAAACGGACGGGATGAGCGGCTCGTCGAGCAGCCGCCGGAACCGTTCGGAGCGCTCCTCGGCGTTCCCGCCGCGGTCCAGCCACGATCCGAGCAGGCGATACCCCTCCACATAGGTGGAGGTGTAGGCCCGCCACAACGGCGACGACAGGAACCGCAGGGACTGCCGGGCCCGTTCCGGGGTGGTGAGGTTCCACGTCTGCAGGAACTGCGCGACGTCGTCGTGCGAACGACCCCGATCGTGCAGCAGCAGCGCCGCGTCCTGCCGCACCCCGAGCAGCTTCGAGGACGCGTTCGACAGCGCCTCCGCACGCTCGCCGTCGAACCGCAGCCCGAGGTCGGCGTAGATCTCCTGCGCCCACTTCCCCCATCCCTGCCCCTGGGTCACCCCGCCGGCTCCGCTCCCGCGCCCGACGATCGCACCGAGCGCGAGGTCCGCGAGCCCCTCCGCCATCAGGCACTGTGGGGTGTTGACCAGGAAGATGGTGTGTTCGATCTGGCCGGCGTCGACCAGGCCGGCTTCCTTGCGGCAGTGCTCGGTGTGGTGTCCCGGGTATGCCTCGTGCGCGATCAGATGCGGCAGATTCGCCATGTGCTGCTTGAGGTCCGAGTTGATCGCGACCTTGGACCGGTAGTTGCCGAGGTAGTAGTTGAAGCCCGACCAGGGCTTGTCGCCGACCACCTCGTACTCGACGCGTTCGGTCTCCGGGAGCGGGTAGCGGGCCCGCACCAGGTCGCGCAGTGCGGACGAGAACGCCTCGACGCAGTCGGCGAGCCGTTCCGGTGGGATCTCGTCGGCCGCACGGTGCGCCTGAAGTCGCTGGGCCAGCGGCTGGTTCCCGTCGCCGGCGAGCACCTCGTCCATCGCCCGGTGCGCGTCCCGGTAGTCCTCGACCGACCCCGGTTCGATCCGCACGTCGAAGTAGGCGTGAACCTCGTCGACGAAGCCGATCTTCTCCCCCGCGAACGTGCGGGCCGAGCATTCGAGTGCGCGCAGATGGACGCCGAGGAACTCAGCGCGATCGGCGGGCAGGTCGACGTTCGGCAGTTCGCCCCGCAGGTGCGCGGCGCGGCGGGCCAGTTCGCGGGGCTCCGGAGGCGGCGCGTTGTCCACCTGACGCCGCAACGCCGGGTCACCGGTGAAGGCGTCGACGAACCCCTCCTCGATGCGATCGAAACCGAGTCCGAGCAGCAGATACTCGCGTACGAAGGTGGCGGCGTCCATACCTGTGAACCCTAGTGTCCGGACCCGGCGCGGCGCTCCGGTGTGGGGACGCGCACAATTCCCCTATGCAGATCGAGGCCGGGACGCGCGCATGGCGAGGGTGAGCGAAAGCAGCCCGTACGTCGAATTCGACCGAAAGCAGTGGCGGACACTGCGCAAGTCGACACCGCTCGTGCTCACGGAGGAAGAGCTCCAGGGCATGCGCGGCCTCGGCGAGCAGATCGACCTCGACGAGGTCGCCGAGGTGTACCTGCCGCTGTCCCGGCTGATCCACCTGCAGGTCGCCGCCCGGCAGCGCCTGTTCGCCGCGACCGCGACGTTCCTCGGCGAGAAGCACCCGGACCGGCAGGTGCCGTTCGTGATCGGGGTTGCCGGGTCGGTCGCGGTCGGCAAGTCCACCACCGCCCGCGTCCTGCAGGCCCTGCTCGCCCGCTGGGACCACCACCCTCGGGTGGACCTGGTGACCACCGACGGGTTCCTCTACCCGACAGCGGAACTGACCCGGCGCGGCATCATGCACCGCAAGGGTTTTCCGGAGAGCTATGACCGACGCAAGCTGCTCCGCTTCGTCACCGAGGTCAAGTCGGGGGCGGAAGAGGTTGCCGCGCCGGTCTATTCGCACCGGTCCTACGACGTGGTGCCCGGCCAGTACCACCTGATCCGCCAGCCCGACATCCTGATCCTGGAGGGACTGAACGTCCTGCAGACCGGGCCCCGGCTGATGGTCTCGGACCTGTTCGACTTCTCGATCTACGTCGACGCGAAGGTGGAGGACATCGAGCGCTGGTACATCAAACGGTTCCTGGCGCTGCGCAAGACGGCGTTCGCGGACCCGAACGCCCACTTCCACCACTACTCGAACCTGTCCGACGCACACGCGACGATCGCCGCCGAGGACATCTGGAACTCGATCAACCGGCCGAACCTGGTGGAGAACATCCTGCCGACCCGCCCCCGCGCAACCCTGGTGCTGCGCAAGGACGCCGACCACTCCATCAACCGGCTACGACTGCGGAAGCTCTGACCCGCTTCCGGCCGGCGTCGATCTCCTTCGTCAGGTCACGAACGTAGCGAGCGAAGTCGACCTGAATGGTGTGCCGCGGCGCCTGGTAGTACTGGGCGAGGCTGGCACCCTCGTCGGCCTCGACGATCCGGTTCATCTCGGCGACGGAGGGCAACGCGTATGTGCCGGCGAGGATTCCGGCGACGAGTTTGCTCTGCTGCTCGGCGAGGTTGACGATCGTCGGCGATGCCTGCGCCAGCCCCATGAAGAACAGGTTGTCCACCCCGGGCCGCACGATCCGCTTGAACAGCGGGAAGCGGTGCCGCGCATCGGGTTGCAGCGCCGGATCGTCGAAGAACGGGAAGCTCATCTGGTACCCGGTCGCGCAGATGATCACATCGGCGGGGATCCGGCGTCCGTCGACGAGCCGCACGTGGTCACCGTCGAGGGCCTCGATCGCCGGGACGCAGGTCAGGTCCCCCGAGCCCGCCTTGGCGAGGAAGTCGACGCTGACCGACGGGTGCGCACCGAGCGGCTCGTGGTCGGGCGTGGGCAGACCGTAGTCCTCCATCCGGCCGAGCGACTTCTTGATCTTCCTGCGCGCGATGGACAGTCCGAGCTTGCGCGGCATCCACGGCGGCATCATCATCTTGTCCGCCGGCTTGCCCTCGCGGTACTTGCTCAGCACCCACACCCCGCGGCGGGCCGAGACCCAGACGTGCTCGGCGATCGAACGATGTGAAAGTTCGGACGCGATGTCCAGTGCCGAATTCCCCAGTCCGACGACGACGACCTTCTTGCCGCGCATGTCCACGGGGTCGAACGGGCTCCGGTACTGGTGACTGTGCATGATCGTCCCGGCGAACCGACCGGGGTAGTCCGGCATCCGCGGGTCCCAGTGGTGACCGTTGGCCACGACGAGCGCCTCGTAGGACCGGCTCTCACCGTTGTCGAGGGTGACCGTCCAGGTGCCGTCCGCCTGCCTGCGGGCCGACTCGACCCGGGTGTTGAACGTGATGGTCTCACGCAGACCGAAATAGTCGACGTAATCCCGGAAGTAGCCGTGCATCAGCGTGTGGTGCGGGAAGTGCGGCCAGTCCTCGGGGACTGGGAAGTCCTCGAACTGAAGTCGGGTGGAGGACGTGTCGATGTGCAGGCTCTCGTAGCAGGCCGAGCGGCCCGTGGGATTCCGGTAGTACCAGTTGCCACCGACCTCGTCCGACTCCTCGAAGCAGTCGTAGGAGATGCCGTGGTCCTTGAGCCGTTTGGCCGTGGTGAAGCCGGAGCAGCCGGCACCGATGATGCACACCCTGGGCATTGCCGCCATGAAATTCCCTCCCTGGAACCCCGTGCCGTTCGTGAACCTGCGACGATCAGGACCGGTGGTACCCGAGGGCCTGTGATCTGCGCCATACAAGCCCACTCGCTGACGTGCTGTCAAGCGAAACCGGGAAACTCGCCTTGCCCGATGGAGGTCGGAGGAGCCGATGAACGAGACGAAGGGCGGTCGCCGGCCGACCCGGCGGGACGAGCAGCGACTGCGGACGCGGGCCGCCCTTCTCACCCACGCCCACGCCCTGTTCACCGAACACGGCTACGCCGCGGTGAAGGTCGACGACATCGCGTCCGCCGCGGGGTGCAGCCGGGCCACGTTCTACCTGCACTTCACCAGCAAGGCGGACGTGCTGAGGACGGTCGGGGTGCAGGGACATTCACCGCGCCCCGAGGCCGTGTACGAGGACCTCGACGACGTACTCGCGACGGGCTCGCGCGCCGAGTTCACCGCGTGGCTCGAGCGCGCACTCGACTGGTTCGACGCCCACCGCACGATCCTGCCCGCCTGGGACGAGGCGATCGCACTCGAACCCGACCTCCGGGAGATCGCCCGGGACGCCTATCGCGCGCTACCCGACGCCATGCCGTCCTACCTGTCTCGATGGCCCGAGCCGCTGCGCGACGAGGCACGGCTGCGGATCGAGCTGCTCGTGGCGCAGCTGGAGCGGTTCTTCACCCGATGGGCCGTCCACGGCACCCTGGACATTCCGCGAGATGATGCAGCAGCGGTGCTGACCGACATCTGGTTCCCGGCGCTCACGCCCCGAATCGACGATGCCTGGCCGCGTAGTCCCGGAGCGCGCGAAGGAAGTCGACCCGACGGAACTCGGGCCAGTACGCCTCGGTGAACCAGATCTCCGAGTAGGCGCTCTGCCACAGCAGGAAGCCGGACAGTCGCTGTTCACCCGAGGTGCGGATCACCAGATCCGGGTCCGGCTGACCGGAGGTGTAGAGGTGTCCGTCGATGCCCTCGACGGTGATCGCGTCGACCAGCTCGGCACCGTCTAGCCCCTCGGCCTGCTTCTGCCGCACCAGGGACCGGACCGCGTCGGTGATCTCCTGCCTGCCGCCGTAGCCGACCGCGACGTTCACGTGGGTACCCGTGCGGCCCGTGGTCCGGTCGGCGGCTTCGCGCAAACGGCGGGCCGAGTCCTCGGGCAGCAGGTCGAGGGTGCCGACGATCTTGACGGACCAGTTCTGGTCGGGACCGGAGATCTCCTCGACGACATCGGTGATGATCTCGATCAGGGTGTCGAGCTCCTCCGGGTCGCGGCGCAGGTTCTCGGTCGAGAGCAGGTAGATGGTGGCCATCTCGATCCCCGCCTCGCCACACCAGCGCAGCAGGTCGGCGATCTTGAGTGCACCCATGCGGTGGCCGTGCGCGACATCGGTGAAGCCGTTCTCCCGCGCCCACCGGCGATTGCCGTCGCACATGACGGCGACGTGCCGAGGTCGCTGCATCCCGTCGAGCTGCCGTGCCAGGCGACGCTCGTAGATGCTGTACAGCAGGTTCGAGACCATCACCTGGACATCACCACCGTCTCCTCCGCCGAGTTCCCGAGCAGCCCGCCTTCTCCGCCGAGTTCCCGAGCAGCACGGGAGGCCACATTACGCCGGGCCGGCGAGCCGTCGTCGGGCGCCGGTGCCCCTCGCGCCGTAACCGCGGTCTCATTGCGGTCGCGGCGGCACTCGACAGGCGTACAGTGACCGGAAAATCCCTAACCTACGGTTCCGTAGGTTAGGTTCCGTCGACACCGGGAGCACCGCATGACCGTGCTGGACCACCCGCTCGCACCAGTCAAACCCCGACTGCGTGGCTGGATCCACCTCTGGGCGTTCGCGGTGGCCGTCGTCGCCGGTGCGGTCCTGGTGGCGTGCGCGGCGACCGTGTCCCCCCGAGCCGCCCTTGCGACGGCGATCTACGCGGTGACGGTGTGCGGGGTGTTCGGCGTCAGCGCCGCGTATCACCGCGTGCACTGGTCGACGGTTCGGGCGCGGACCTGGATGAAGCGGGCCGACCACTCGATGATCTTCCTGTTCATCGCAGGCAGTTACACGCCGTTCGCGTTGCTCGCCCTGCCCGCCGACTCCGGCAGACCCCTACTGGCCGTGGTGTGGGTGGGGGCGCTCGCCGGGGTCGCCCTGAAGATGTTGTGGCCCACCGCTCCCCGCTGGGTGGGCGTACCGCTGTACCTGGTGCTGGGCTGGGCGATCGTCCCGGTCGCGGGAGACCTGGTGCGCCAGGTGGGGTGGGCGCCGCTGGTGCTGCTCGCGGTGGGCGGCGTGCTGTACAGCGTCGGCGCGATCCTCTACGCCACGAGGTGGCCGGATCCGTGGCCCGCGACGTTCGGTCACCACGAGTTCTTCCACGCGGGCACGGTGGTCGCCGCACTGTGCCACTACATCGCGGTGTGGCTGGTGGTGTACGCCTGACCGCGACCGGTTCAGCCGGTCCGGGCGATGAGCGTCCGGAGGTGGGCGGTGAACTCCTCCCCCGACACCGGCAGTGCCTCGACCTCGTCGCCGCCGCGCACGAGATAGCGTCCGTCCGCGAAGTCGATCCAGTGCACGACACTGCCGTCCTCGGTGGGCCGCCAGTCCACCGCCGGGCCGTGGTGGACGCCGATTTCACCGACACCGGTGCGCGGCCGAGCGAAGAAGGTCCGCAGGTTCTCCTCCCGGTCCCGACCACCGACCTGGCGCAGCAGCAATCCCGCGGCCGGCGACGCCCCCGCCCGCCGGGGCGTCACGCCCCGACCCGACCCGCGAGCGGTCGCGGGTACAGCCGCGACGACGGCCTCGGCGACCCTCGCTGCCGGCCCTGACGAGACCAACACTTCCCCGCCACAGTCGAGGTCGGTTCCCGGCAACTGCTGGGCCACGACTCCCACTTCGCCGCCGATCCCTGCATGGAGGCGAGTCACCGACGCGAGCGCGGCGCCATGGAAGCCGCACACCTCGACCCGCACGGTCGGGGCGAGCAGCACCGACAGCGCCGCGTGGAGTTCCTCGTCGAGCAGCGTGCGGATTCTCCGGGCCGCGTCGCGGCGGGCACGATCGTGCGCGGCCACGGTGACGGCGTCACCACGGAACTGCATCGGATAGGGCAGCCGATCCCGCCCGTGCAGTCGCCACAGCAGATCGAACTCCAGTGCGGTGAACCGCCACCGGCCGGCGATCGCCGCGGTCATGCGCCGACCCGAATCGGACACTGCCACTGTCAACCCCTCTGATTTCTCGAAGCCCGGACCACGCCTTCGCCAACGACGAACAGTCCACTCACACCACTCAGACGCAGGGCGGGCGCGATCGGTTCCACGATTGCAACGACAAGGCGACGCTCCACAGCCGCGTGGGGCGCCCCGAACGCCGTGGCATCGACACCGCGAACACGCTGAACCCTTTGCCTGCCACGGGTTTCGCACGCCGTTCGCTCATTCGCGGCTACCCTGGCGCTGTCCGGGAGTCCGAAGGGAGCACTTGTGACATCGTTTCGCCGGCAGCCGGCACCTGCACGCCTGGCACCGCAGGACGCCGAGTACTACTACAACGAATTCGAACGGCACCGCTCGAATGTCGTCGCGATCTACCTGTTCGAATCCACCTCGGACACCGCTGTCGGCACGGCCGAGGTGACCGCCTGGATGCGCGAGCGACTCGGGCAGGCCCGCATGTTCACCCACCGGATCCGCCGCGTCCCGTTGGACCTCGACCTGCCCCGCTGGGAGCGAGATCCGGGCGTGGACGCGAGTCGGCACGTGACCGTCGAACCGATCGACGGCCCGGGGTGGGAGCCGTTGCGGCGCAGGATCTCCCACATCGTGGGTTCGCCGCTCGACCTGACGCGGCCACCATGGGAGCTGCACGTGATCACGGGGATCACCGACATCGACGACTCCCCCGGCCGAATGACCGCGGTGGTGCTCAAGTTCCATCACAGCGCCGGCGACGGCATCGCCACGCGCGACCTCGGCCTGCGCCTGTTCGGGCCCGCTCCGGAGGCCACTCGGCCTCCGACCCCGGCCGGCACCGGCAGCGGCAGCGACGTGACCGAATTCGCCCGGGCCGCGGCCACCCTCCCCGGACAACTCGTCCGGTTCGGGCGAGGTCTCGGCGACACCCGCGCGGCCGCACGCCGGGTGCGCGAACTGTCCGCTGCCGGCGAGATCGTCGAACCTCTCGCATCCAGGCCCGCGTGCCGATTCAACGGCAGGATCACCCCCGACCCCACCTTCGACCACGTGCGGCTGCCGCGCCGGGCGATCGATGCCGTGCGCGCCGAAACGCCCGGCGCGACGGTCAATGATGTCCTACTCGCCACGGTGTCGGGGGCACTCGCGGGCTACCTGGCCGAGGTCGGCGAATCCCCTACCGGATCGCTCGCGGCGATGGTCCCGATGTCGCTGCGCGGGACGGCGGCCGGAGCCGGGGCCGACACCGACGGACCTCGGGCCACCCACCTGGCGCTGATGTCGGTGGACTTGCACACCGGCACAGCCGATCCGCTCACCCGCCTGCACGCCATCATGACCTCCGCGCGCAACGAGAAGGCCCGACACGGCAACGAACATGTCCGTCGAGCGTCCCGGCGGATCGAGAGCAGCCCGGCCTGGCTGCTCAGCTTGGCCGGGCATGCGCGCCGCATCGCGCCGAGTTCCGGCGCGACGGTGGCGCTGCACAACACGATGGTGAGCAACGTGCCGTGGGCGGGTACCGACCTGACCTTCCTCGGCGAGCCCCTGGTACGGATCCTCGGCGTTCTCGGCGTCGTCGACGGCTCCGGGTTGCGTCACCTGGCCGTGACCTCGGACCCGGGTGCCGTCGACCTCACCTTCACCACCGACACCGCGATGATGGCCGACACGCGGCCGTACAAGCGCCTGCTCACGACCTCGCTGAACGACCTGGTCAGAGCGTCGATCGTGTGATCGACACGACACGCCGAAAATATTTACGTTGCTGGTCTTTACGTTGTATACGGAGAGTTGTTACCGTGCCGTTGTTACGAAAACAAACCGGTCGTAACGATCCATACGGTGCGTGAGCCCGTGGATTGCGAGATTGCGCACCGCCGTCCGAAGGTTCGACTCGAGGAGGCACACGTGGGTTCTCTTTCCGACATCATCATTGCCATCATTCCCGGACTGGGATCGATGATCGCAGCCGACGGGCTGTCCGAAGTATTCCTGGGATCGGTCGAGGGCAGCATCGGCACGCCGCCCGCATAACCTGACCGGACGTCGCAATCACCGCTCGCGGCAAAATAATTCATCTGTTTCGCAGCGTGTTCACACGAGGGCGGCAGAAGGCTTCCCTCGCTCAAATTCGAGGAGCAGCATGGGATCGATCAGCGATGTTCTCGGCCCCCTGGTCACCAGCGTCAACGACTCGGGGATGAAGGTCATCAACGCGCTCATCTCACTGAGTGGCGGCACCCCCGGCGCGGGCAAGTAGCACGAGGTCCGGCGCGGACCCGCGCTCCCCCCCCCCCGGGGCGGCCCCCCCCCCCCCGGGGGTCTGGTAACCCAGGTAATCAGTTTAATCCCCCCGCCCTGGGGGTTTT
>NZ_JBSFRT010000034.1:0-69218 GCF_053589375.1 Rhodococcus sp. NPDC003348 | reverse complement strand
GCGGAGATGATGCCGTCGATCATGTCCGGATCGGACATGCGCGAGACGCCGCCCTGGGCGCGGATGTCGGCCGGGACCCGCTCGAGGGCCATGACAGCGACGGCACCGGCGTCCTCGGCGATCTTCGCCTGCTCGGGGGTGACGACGTCCATGATCACGCCGCCCTTGAGCATCTCGGCCATGCCCCGCTTGACGCGGGCCGTTCCAGTCGTCGGGGCGGTATCGGGGGTGCTCACGGCAGATTTCTTCCTTCGCGGTACAGGGTGGGGGTGGTGGCTAGGGTGCTGGTCGCAGGGCCATGCCGTCCAGGAACACCGAAATGCAGTCCTCGGAGAGTTCGTCGAGGGTGTACGGGTCGTCGGGCTTGCGCCAGTACACGCTGAACCACACGGAGTCCCGCAGGAATCGGTGAAAAACTTTGGAAGGGACGTCTTTTCGAAGGACTCCGGCGTCCTTGCCTGCCTCGATCGCGTCGAGCCAGATGCCCTGGATCGAGTCGGCGAGTTGTCGGGCCTCGGCGTAGTCCCGGAGGTTACGCAGGTTCGCGAATTCCGCGTGGTAGACCTTGGTGGCGTCGGGCCGCGCGGCGCCGGTGGCGAGCGAGACGTCGACAATGGCCTTCAGGCGGGCACGTGGATCGAGGCCGTCGAGGTTCATTGCCCGATAGTCGGCGAGCAGATCCGACAGGTATCCGGTGACCAGCTCGTTGACGATGGCGTTCTTCGATCGGAAGTAGTGGTACAGCGCACCGGCGTTGAGTCCGACCGCGTCACCGATCTCGCGCATCGACGTACCCGCGATGCCGTTCGTCGCGAACGCGGCGGATGCGGCGCCGAGGATCTCGGACCTGCGGTCCTGAGTTCCGGACGCGCCGACACCTTCCGATTGAACAATCATTCAAACACCATAGTGGGCGGGTTTTCTCGGGTCAAACGAGTGGTCACGGACTCGAGATGCGGCGTTCAATGATGATGCACTGCAACATGGTTCATGTGAACGTGCGACCGGAGCGGGGTCGTGTCGCGGTCCTTGACGTCCCGATCGCTCCGATCTATATTGCGTTTGAATGAACGTTCAATACGTCATTCAGTCACGAGGGTGGGCGGCCTGAAACGGCGCGTCCACAACCACCGGCCCATTCGGGCACACACGTTCCTGGAGTGCGACCGGGCTGCCTTCCTCATCGACTCGATGCGGGGTCCGACGCGACCGCAGCGCGGATCGGCACTGCAGCCTCCCTCCCGAACCTTTGATGAGGAGATCTCATGACCAGAGTTGTCTACGCCCGCAGTGTCCACGACGACGCCGAGATCGACGCGTGCATGGAGGTGCTGCGCGGCGGCCCGTTCGCATTGAAGATCGGCAAGAACGTCGCCGAGATGGAGCGCCGGGTCGCCGACATCTACGGCAAGAAGCTGGGTCTGATGTGCAACTCGGGGTCGTCGGCGCTGTACCTGGCGCTCGAACTGCTCGATCTGCCCAAGGGGTCCGAGGTCATCACCTCGCCGCTGACCTTCTCCACCGACGTCTCGCCGATCGTCCGTGGTGGCTGGATCCCCGTGTTCGTCGACGTCGAGCCGGACACGTACAACGTCGATGCGTCCAAGATCGAGGCGCTGATCACCGACAGGACCAGGGCGATCCTGGTTCCGAACCTGGCCGGTAACGCACCCGACTGGGACGCCATCCGCGAGATCGCAGACCGTCACGACCTCAAGGTCATCGAGGACTCGTGCGACTGCATCGGAACGACCCTGCGCGGCACCAAGACTGGATCGCGGTCGGACATCACCGTCACCAGCTTCGCGATGTCGCACATCATCACGTGCGCCGGCAATGGCGGCATGGTCTGCCTCGACGACGAGAAGCTCCGCGACAAGGGTCTGATGCTCCGGCGGTGGGGTCGTCGATCCGAGCCGCACCTGTTCGGCTCCGAGCAGGCGCGGACCGGGCGGGTGTTCCGCGAGAGTCTCGACGGCGTCGCGTACGACAACGACTTCATCTTCGACGTCTTGCCCTGGAATTTCGAGCCGTCCGAGTTGGGTGCCGCGTTCGGGCTGGTCCAGCTGAGCAAGCTCGGCGTCAACTACAAGCGTCGCCACGAGATCTTCGATGCGTTCACCGCGGCCTTCGGCGCCTACCCGTCACTGTTCCGTCTCCCGAGGCCGCTCGAGGGGTTCTACACCGCGTGGTTGTGCTACCCCGTCACGATCCGAGAGGACGCCGGATTCGAGCGGTCGGATCTGCAGGAGTCGCTCGAAGGTGCCGGAATCGACACCCGAACGGTATGGAGCGGCAACGTTACTCGCCACCCGATGATGCGCAATGTCGAGTACCGCACACCCGAGGACGGCCTGCCGTTCGCGGACGAGGTGTTCGAGCGCGGCATGTCCCTCGGGATGAGTCACGGCATGAGCGACGAGGAGCTCGATCACGTGGTTGCCAGCATTCACGCCTTTGCATCCAAGTTCGTCGCGTCGCTGTCGTAGCGCGCACGCAAGCGGCGTTGCCGCCGGCACCGAGTCCGCTCGTGCCCGAGCCCCCGGCCTCCGGTCGGGGGCTCGTTGCGTTCTCGCCGGTTCGGCGCTCCTCGCGGAAGAGAGATGGAACGACGTTCTACTATGGAATGGGACTCGCACTTGACATGTGGCGCTATCTGGCTAATGTCAACGACAGTTGTGTAGAACACGATTTCATATTGAGTCGCCGATCAGGAGCGCCCACAGTGACGAACGAAACGCCCTACATCCTCATCTCCGCGGACAGCCATGCCGGCGCCGATCACGCGACCTACCGCAGCTACCTCGAGTCCACGTGGCACGAGGAGTTCGACGCGTGGCGCGGAAAGTACAAGAACCCCTACCGAGACCTGGTCGACGACGGCCGAACCCGCAACTGGGACAACGAACGTCGGCAGCGGGAGACGCAGCAGGACGGCACGGTCGGTGAGGTGCTCTTCCCCAATACCGTGCCGCCGTTCTTCCCCAGCGCCGCGGTACTGGCCGGCCCGCCGCGCGCCGAGGACTTCGAGAAGCGCCTCGCCGGCATCCGCGCACACAACCGCTGGCTCGTCGACTTCTGCAACGACGCTCCCGCACAGCGCGCCGGTGTCGCACAGGTGTTCCTCAACGACGTCGACGAGGCGATCAGGGACGTCGAGTGGATCAAGGAGAACGGCCTGCGCGGTGGCATCCTGCTGCCCAATCTCGCGCCCGACATCAAGTGGGTCAAGCCACTGTACGACTCCGAGTACGACCGACTCTGGGAGGTCTGCGAGGACCTCGGCGTCCCGGTGAACAGTCATGCAGGCACGGGTCTGCCGGACTACGGCCGCTACAAGACCTCCTCGCTGCTCTACATCAACGAGGTTGGCTTCTACTCGATGCGTCCGCTCGTGCAGATGATCCTGTCCGGCGTGTTCGAGCGATTCCCGAAGCTCAAGTTCGCGGTGTCCGAGCAGGGCTGCGCGTGGGCGCCTGACCTGATGCGTCAGCTCGACACCGTCGACCTGCGGGTCAAGCGGACCGGACGGATCGGTGAGCTGTTCTACAGCGAGGACGAGCAGTTGCCGCTGCGTCCGAGCGAGTACTTCCGGCGCAACGTGTGGGTCGGTGCCACGATGCCCTCGGCCCAGGACATGGCCTCGCGCGACACCCTCGGCGAGGGCAAGTTCATGTGGGGCAGCGACTACCCGCACAACGAGGGCACCTACCCGTTCACGCGCGAGTGCATCCGCCAGGTCATGCACGACGTGGACGAGGCGGAGCTGCGGAAGCTGTTCGCGGCGAACGCCGCCGAGCTCTACGACTTCGACCTGGATGCGCTGGCCCCGCTGGCAGCGAAGTACGGACCCACGCCGTCCGAGGTCGCGCAGCCGCTCACCGAGCTGCCCGACGATCCGAACGACGTCCTGTTGCGCGAGTCCTTCGCCGAGCAGCTCGAGGCGGAGCTGAGCGCGTGACGGGCAGGCTGCACGGACGTCGTGCGATCGTCACCGGCGCCAGCCGGGGGATCGGTGCCGGTATCGCGCAGCGGCTTGCCGCGGAAGGCGCTTCCGTCGCGATCGTCGCGCGCACGGTCGACGAGCCCGGTCGCGGCTTCGACGGCACCCTGGCCCGGACGGCCGAGGTGATCCGCTCGGCCGGTGGCACGACGGTGATCGTGCCCGCGGCGCTCGAGGACGCCGACGCACGTGCGGGGATCGTCCCGGAGGCGCAGGAGGCGCTCGGCGGGCCGATCGACATCCTCGTCAACAACGCAGCGGCTGCGATCTTCCAGCCGCTGCGCGACTACCCGTCCACGCGCGCGCACCTGACGTTCGAGGTGAACGTGCATGCGCCGCTGGACCTGGCGCAGCGGGTGATCCCCGGCATGCGGGAGCGTGGCGAGGGCTGGATCGTCAACATCACCAGTGGCACGGCACGGATCAGGCCGGTGGAGGCGCTGCCTCCGGGCGAGACCGACCTGGACGCCGCCATCCACGGCACGACCCTCTACGGCATGAGCAAGGTCGCGCTGGACCGGATGACCGCGGGCCTGGCCGCGGAACTCGTCGGCACCGGGATCCGGGTGAACGCGGTGCGTCCGCGCTCGGCTGTCGCGACGGCGGGTGCGTTGTCGGTCGCGTCGAACATGGTCGGGTCCCGGTGGTTCGTGCCGGAATCGCTCGAGGAGATGGTGGAGGCGGTGACGTGGTTGTGCGACGCCGCACCGCACCACACCGGCCACGTCGAGGCGAGCCTCGACATTCTCGAACGTGAGAAGGTCACGGTGCACGGCCTCGACGGCAGGCTGATCGTGAAGGAGCAGAACGCATGACGCCCTACGACGGCATTCCGATCGTCGACACACACATCGGCTTCCGGGAGGCCGGGTACGACGAGTACGCGTTCATCACGCGTCAGACGAAGGATCGGCAGAGCCGCGACGAGTTCCACATGCCCGCGCAGTACATGTTCAAGGGTGTGCCGGATCTCGCGACCGACGATCCGATCTCGGTGACGCTGCACGAGATGGACAAGCACGGCATCGAGATCGGCATGGTCAGCATGGCCAAGGAATCCGGTCAGCGGGCGGTTCGGGCGTTCCCGGACCGATTCGTGCCGCAGGGTTCCGCGGTGGACCCCAACGACATCATGGGAACCCTGAACCGGATGACTCGGGAGTACGAGGAGTTCGGCATCCGCTCGGTCAGCTCGTTTGCCGCGGGCACGTTCCCACAGGTGGCGCTCAACGCGCCGCAGATGTACCCGATCTACGCCAAGTGCGTCGAGCTGGACATCCCGATCTTCGCGTGCGCCGGGATCGCGGGGCCGCGGGTGAAGTCCGCCGTGCAGCACGTCGAACTCATCGACGACGTGATGTTCGACTTCCCGGATCTGGTGTTCGTCACCCGGCACGGCTGCGAACCGTGGGAGGACCTGGCGATCAAGCTGATGCTCAAGTGGCCCAACCTGTACTACTCGACGTCGGCGTTCGCGCCCAAGCACTACCCGAAGGCGATCGTCGACTACGCGAACACGCGTGGTGCCGACAAGATCATCTATGCGGGCTACTTCCCGGCCGGGTTGACGCTCGACCGGATCTTCACCGACATGCCGCACGTGCCGTTCAAGGACGAGGTGTGGCCCAAGTTCCTGCACGAGAACGCCCGCAAGGTGCTCAAACTGAAAGGTTGATTCGGACATGCCGATCGGTATCGGAGCAGATCACGAGGCACTCGCCGACACGCTCACCCGATTCGCTGCGCGGGAGACACCCGTGGAGCGGACCCGGACCCGGTTCACGGAACTCGGTCGAGGTGAGCTGCCGGACCACTGGAGACAACTTGTGGACATGGGGATTCCGTCGCTGTACATCCCCGAGGTGTTCGACGGTGCCGGCGCGGGATTGCTGGAATTGGCGGTCGCGCTGGAACAGTCGGGACACGGGTTGGTGCCGGGTCCGCTGCTCGCGACGGTGACGGCGAGTGCGGCGGTCGTGACGCACGGCACGGATGCCGCGCACAAGATGCTGTTGCCGCGCTTCGCGGCGGGTGCGACCGGTGCGTGCGCGCTCGGACCCGGGTCGGTCACGCTCGAAGGCGACGGCGACGAGGTCGTCGCGTCGGGCACCACGGTTCCCGTCCTCGGTGCCGTCGGTGCGGACATCCTCGTGCTCGCGGGCCACTGCGACGAGAAGCCGGTGTGGTTCGTCGTTCCCTCCGGTGCGGGCGGCGTCAGTCGCGTCGCAGAGGAAGGGGTCGACCTGACCCGGGACATCGGACGGATTCACCTGTCGGAAACGAGAATTCCGGCGGACCACATCCTCGGGGCGTTGCCCGGGGAAGTGGGCGCGCTCGCGACCGTTCTCCAGTGCGCCGAGGCGGTCGGCATCGCCCGCTGGGCGCAGGAGACGAGCCTCGCCTACACCAAGATCCGGGAGCAGTTCGGGAAGCCGATCGGCTCCTTCCAGGCGATCAAGCACAAGTGCGCGCAGCTGTTCATCCGTGTCGAGATGATGACCAGCGCGGTGTGGGATGCCGCGACGGCGGCGGACAGTGGGGACCGAGAACAGGCGGCTCTGACCGCGGCCCGCGCGGCGACCGTGTGCCGGCGTGAGGCCGTGGATGTGGTCCTGGACTGCGTGACGCTGCTCGGTGGCATCGGCAACACCTGGGAGCACGACATCCACCTGTACTGGCGGCGGGCGGTGAGTCTGCTCGCGCTGGGCGGATCCCAGGACGAGTGGGCCAGGAGCGCAGGCGAGTTGGCACTGACCGTCGAACGGCACGCGGCACCCGGGGTCGAGGATCGCCCCGAGTTCCGGGCGCGTGTCGCCGCGACCGTCGCGGAGGCCGCTCGGCTCGACCCGCAGGCGGCACGCGTGCTGCTCGCCGATCGGGGACTGGTGTCGCCGCACTATCCCGAACCGTACGGCGTGGGTGCGGACACTGCCGGTCAGCTCATCATCGCCGAGGAGTTCGATCGCGTCGGGATGCCGCAACCCACGACGGTCATCGGAGAGTGGGCGTTGCCGTCGATCCTCCAGTACGGCACGCAGGAGCAGATGGAACGTCTGGTCGCCCCGACCCTGCGCGGCGAGATCGTCTGGTGCCAGTTGTTCTCCGAACCCGGCGCGGGCTCGGACCTCGCGGCGCTGACGACCTTCGCCAGCAGGGTCGACGGCGGCTGGCGGATCGACGGCAGCAAGGTGTGGACTTCCAAGGCCCACGAGGCGCACTGGGGAATCTGTCTGGCCCGCACCGACCGCGAGGCGCCCAAGCATCGCGGCATCAGCTTCTTCCTCGTCGACATGACCGCACCGGGCGTCGAGGTCCGGCCCCTGCGGGAGGCCAACGGCGACCGGATGTTCAACGAGGTCGTCCTCGGAGGGGTGTTCGTGCCGGACGCCGATCTGGTGGGCGCGCCGGGGGAGGGCTGGAAGGTGGCCCGGACGACACTCGCGAACGAGCGGGTCGCGATGGGGACGACGCCCGTCGCGGGACGGCATCGCTTCGATCCGATCGAGGTCGTGCGTGGTCTCGACCCGGCCGACCGGCACAACGCGCTGCCTGCGCTCGGCCGGATCACCGCCGCCACAGGTGCACTGGACGCGCTCGCCCATCGCAGCGTTCTCAAGCGCCTGTCCGGACTGAACCCGGGAGTCGAGGCGAGCGCGCTCAAGGCCGCGTCGGCGCGCCACATCACCGACGCGACCGCACAGGTGCTCGAGTGGTTCGGGCCGGAAGCGGCCGTGGGCAGCCTGGGCGCGGACGTGTCAGGGGGCGGCCGTGCGGCCAAGGCCTATTTGTCGACGCCGTCGCTGCTCATCGGCGGCGGCACGCTCGAGATCCAGCTGAACGTCATCTCCGAGCAGATCCTCGGGCTGCCACGGGAACCGCGATGACGGGTGGTCTCCTCGACGGCCGCACCGCGGTCGTCACGGGGGCCGGCGAGGGACTCGGCAGGGCCGAGGCCCTCGCACTCGCGGCGGCGGGCGCGAACCTCGTGATCAATGCGCGCAGTGAACGGATCGACGAGGTCGCCGCGGAGATCCGCGGCGGCGGTGGGAGCGTGGTCACGTGCGTCGGTGACGTGGGCAAGCAGTCCACCGCGGATCGGCTGATCGCCCTCGCGGTCGAGCGGTTCGGGGGACTCGACATCCTCGTGAACAATGCGGGCATCATCCGGGATCGCATGGTGTTCAACATGTCTGCGGACGAATGGGATGCGGTGCTGCGGGTCAATCTCCGCGGTACGTTCCTCACGACTCGGGCCGCGACCGACCATTGGCGGCGACGCGCGAAGCAGACCGGAGCGCCGGTGTACGCGCGCATCGTCAACACGTCGTCGGAGGCATATGCCTCCGGCCCGCCGGGTGCGGCCAACTATGCGGCGTCGAAAGCCGGGGTCGTCGCCTTGACGACGTCGACGGCGCGGGGCTGCGGTGCATTCGGTGTGCGCGCCAACGCAATCTGCCCGCGTGCCCGGACCGCGATGACAAGCGAGGTGTTCGGCCCGGGTCCGGACGCGGGGGAGGATCCGCTGTCGGCCGATCACGTGACGCCGCTCGTGGTCTACCTCGCGTCGCCCGCGGCCGATCCGATCACCGGTCGCGTCCTGGTGGCGTACGGCGACCGGATCGACGTCATGGCGGCGCCCACCGTGGAGGCGCGCCTGCGGTCGGCGTCGCGGTGGACGCAGGACGAGTTGCACGACGTGCTGGGCGGGCATCTCATCGCGTCAGCCGACAACGGGCCAGGTGGTGGCGGTTTGACGACCGCTAAGCTGGACGCGTGACCGAATCCGTTGCCGCGCCACTGAGCCCCGACGACATGACCGATGCCCAGCGGGAACGTCGAGGCCACCTGCTCGACACCGTGATCGGGATGCTCGGCGAGACGAGCCCGGACCGCATCCAGATGCGCGAGGTGTCGGAGCGGTCGGGTGTCGCGCTCGGCACGCTGTACCGGTACTTCCCGGCCAAGCAGCACCTGCTGGCCGCATCGATGGCGGCGTGGAACGACATTCTCGCGGAGCGGCTCGCCGATGAGCGGGCCACCGGCACACGCGGGCGGGCGCACGGTTCGGTCCTGGAACGGGTCGTCGACCTGTACACGCGGCAGATGAAGGCCTTTCAGCGCGGCCCGAACTTCGCGCGTCTCGAGGTGGAACTGCAGACCTCGGACGACCCGTACGTGCGTGACATTCTCGACGAGCGATCCGCTCTCAACAGGACGGCACTCTTCGACCTGATGGACGGTGTACCCGCCGAACGTGCGAGGCTCGCGTCGTTGTCGATCGGTAGCACCATGCTGAACTCGCTGATGCTGTGGACGACGGGTCGGATCGGGTTCCCCGAGGCACTCCGCAACGTCCAGGATGTGGCGCGGCTGATCCTCGGGGACTACGCGTGAGCGCCTGGGAGATTCCGGGGTGGAAACCCGGATTCCTCACGAGCGGGCGGCATCGTGTTGCCGCGAGCGCCAGCGGCTCTCGGATGTGACCCAGCCGTTGAAGAGAAGGTCGACGAAGTCGTCGGCAAGCTTGACGCCGTCGACAGGCCGGTGTTGTCCGGGATGGCGGTTGCCGGTGACCGCGGCGTCGACCACGTCCTGACGATCCTGCGGTCGGAGATCGAGCGCGGCATGACCCTGCTCGGTGTGCGCGACATCCGGGATCTCAACCGATCGCACGTGCGTGCGGCCACCGGTGGAAACAAGAACAAAATTCTGATGGCTCCTTCTTCCATCCAGTGAGACCGGAAGGTGATTCGTGCAATATTCCTGTGTATCAAGAATCACGTTCTAGTTGTGCTCGCGACGCTCGAGGAGGACTGCAATGGGCAAACCGGTGATCGTGGATGCGGCTAGGTCGCCGATCGGCCGACGCGGCGGTTGGCTGTCCGGCCTGCACGCAGCCGAACTGCTCGGTGCCGTCCAGTCGGGTCTGCTCGAGCGGTTGAACCTCGACCCGGCGGTCGTCGAGCAGGTGATCGGCGGCTGCGTCACCCAGGCGGGGGAGCAGGCGTCGAACGTCAGTCGCAACGCATGGCTGCACGCGGGCCTGCCGGAGCGGACGGGCGTGACGACCATCGACGCCCAGTGCGGCTCCGGACAGCAGTCCGTGCACCTGATCGCCGCCCAGATCGCCGCCGGCGTCATCGATGTGGGAATGGCATGCGGTGTCGAGGCGATGTCCCGGGTGCCTCTGCTGTCCAACATCAGCGGCGATTTCGGCAGCCCCAAGCCCGCGGGCTGGACCGTGGACATCCCGGCCCAGTTCGAGGGCGCCGATCGGATCGCGCGCCGCAGGGGATTCACGCGCGAGGACCTCGACGCGTTCGGGCTCAGGTCCCAGCAGCGCGCGGCAACAGCGTGGGACGACGGCCGGTTCGATCGCCAGATCATTCCGGTGAAAGCGCCAGGGGCGGACGGGGCGGCGCCCACCGTGGTGTCCCGCGACCAGGGCCTGCGGGAGACGTCGATGGAGGCGCTCGCGCGCCTGAAGCCCGTCCTCGACGGGGGCCTGCACACCGCGGGTACCTCCTCCCAGATCTCCGACGGCGCCGCCGCCGCGGTGCTCATGGACGAGGCACGTGCGCGCGAACTCTGTCTGCGACCGCGGGCCAGAATTGTCGCGCAGTGCCTCATCGGCGCCGAGACGCACTTCCTCCTCGACGGCCCGGTCCAGGCGACCGAGTACCTGCTCGAGCGAACCGGCCTGTCCGTCGGGGACATCGACCTCTTCGAGGTCAACGAGGCGTTCGCGGCCGTCCCGATGTCGATGGCCCGCGTACACGGCGTGGACGAGGACCGGCTGAACGTGGGCGGTGGCGCCATCGCACTCGGCCACCCGGTCGGGTCGTCGGGTGTGCGGCTGATCGCGGCGGTGGTCGACGAACTCGAGCGTCGCGACGCCGAACGTGCCCTCGTCGCGGTCTGTGCGGGTGGTGCCATGGCGACCGGCGCGATCATCGAGCGCGTGTGACCGGATCGACCCTCTTCCGAAAGGTGTAGAGATGTCCGACCTTCGTCGCGCGTCGGATGCGCGTACGGAAGCCATCGCGCGACTCACCGCGCCGGGTGCCGCCTTCGAGATCGTCGAGGAGCAGGTGCGTGGCGCCACGATGCCGGTGTTTCGCAACAGGTGCCGGTCCCTGCATCGATTGCTCGTCGATTCCGCCCGCTACGGTGATGCCGAGTACCTGGTGTGCGACGACCTCCGGCTGACCTTCGCCGAGCACCTCGACCGGGTCGCGTCGCTCGCTCACGAGTTGCGTTCCCGATACGCCCTCGCGAAGGGCGATCGCATTGCGATCCTGTCCGCCAACAATGCCGAATGGATCACGACTTTCTGGGCCGCGACCGCGCTCGGTGCCGTCACGGTGGGATTGAACTCCCTGTGGTCGGCCCGCGAGATCTCGTACGGGGTGCAGCTTTCCGAGCCGAGCCTTGTCGTCGCGGACGCTCCTCGCCGGAAGCTGCTCGGTGCGGTGAACATCCCGGTTCTGTCGGTCGAGGACGACATCCCGGCGCTGTCGGCGGCCTGTCCGGGCGCCGAGTTGCCTGCACTCGAGGTGAACGAGGACGATCCAGCGGTCATCCTCTTCACCAGCGGTACGACCGGTCGGCCCAAGGGCGCCACGCACTCGCAGCGGAACATGGTGGCCGCGGTGGACTTCCACCGGTTCAACGATTCGCTCGCCGCCGAACTGGGCCGAGTTCCGGCCAGCCGGCGATTTCTGCTCGCGACACCGCTCTTCCACATCGCCGCCCTGCACAACCTCGCCGTCCCCCGCCTCGCCTTCGGCGACACCGCGGTGATCACCACCGGTCGGTTCGACATCGACCGGGTCCTGCGACTGGTCGAGCGTGAGCGTCTCACCAACTGGGGCGCCGTCCCCACCATGGTGAGCCGGCTCGTCGAGCACGGGGATCTCTCCGCGTACGATCTCTCGTCGCTCCAGACGATCTCGATCAGTTCCGCGCCGTCTTCCGCCATGCTGAAGGACAGACTTCGGGAGATGCTGCCCGCGGCGGGACAATCCCTCGGAACGTCCTACGGCCTTACCGAGTCGTCCTCGGCGGCGACCCTGGCGACGGCCGCAGACCTGGTGGAGCGTCCGGGCACCGTCGGCACCGCCGTGCCCACGATGTGCGTCGAGGTTCGGGGCGAGCACGGTGGCCGAGTCCCGGACGGTGTCGAGGGCGAGATCCACGTGCGGGGTCCGCTCGTCATGCTCGGTTACTGGAACAACCCGGACGCGACCGCGGCGGCGATCGACGACACCGGCTGGATGCGCACCGGCGACCTGGGCATCATGGAGGACGAATACCTCCGGATCAGCAGTCGCCGTTCCGATCTGATTCTTCGTGGCGGTGAGAACGTCTACCCGGCCGAGGTCGAGGACGTGCTCGCGGAGCATCCGCGGGTGCGTGAGTGCATCGTTCTGGGTACCGAGCATCACGACTACGGCGAGGAGGTCTGTGCCGTGGTGGTCCGGTCGCCGGACGCGGAGGTGACGGAAGAGGACCTGATCGGGTACATGTCCGAGCGGATTGCGCGATACAAGATCCCCACCAGGTGGATCTTCCGGACCGACGAACTGCCGCGCAACGCCACCGGCAAGGTCAAGCGTGCGGACGTCCTGGCTGCGCTTTAGTGGTCCGACTGCGAAATCTGTTGTAGCAAAGCATATCCGGACGGTGCATACCGTGTGGGTGTGTGCCGGCTCGGTGCTGCCCGGTATTTCGGGAACCTTCCCGTGTTGCCGAAGCCCACGAGCTGCTACCTTTCGACTAGGTACTAGTTTTTTCCTAGAAGCATCGGAGTTGAAAGTCTCATGACCGATCTCATCGAAGGCGCCGCGGACCAGGTTGCCGATCGCCTCGACGACGCGGGCCGTGCGCTGCTGTTCACGCAGGCCCGCACCGCGAACACCTTCTCCTCGGCTCCCGTGACCGACGAGGAGCTCGCCGGGATCTGGGAGCTCGCCCGCTGGGCGCCGACTGCCGCGAACACCCAGCCCCTGCGTGTCGTGTACGTCCGCACCGAGGAGGGCAAGGCTCGCCTGCTGCCGCACATGGCGGAGGGCAACCGCGCCAAGACGGAGTCGGCGCCCGCGGTCGCCGTGCTCGCCGTGGACACCGAGTTCCACGAGCACATTCCGGCCCTGCTGCCGTTCCGGCCGGAGATGAAGGACTACTACGCCGCCGACGAGGCCGCACGCACCGGCGCGGGTCGTTTCAACTCCGCGATGCAGGCCGCGTACTTCATCCTCGCCGTCCGCGCCCAGGGTCTCGCGGCCGGACCGATGGCCGGATTCGACGCCTCCGGTGTCGACGCGGAGTTCTTCGCCGACGGCCGGTTCAAGTCGATTCTCGTGGTCAACATCGGCCACCCGGGCGTCGACCCCTGGTTCGACCGGTTGCCGCGGCTGGACCACGACGACGTGATCGCCTGGGCCTGACGCCCTCCCGCCCTGATGCAGCGGCCCCCACGCCGATCCGGTGTCGGGGCCGCTGCGCTGCGACGGCCGAGGTCAGGGGGTGTCGACGTGGCCACCCGGGTGCCGGGCGAAGCGGCCTGCGTCGGCGGGGTGGACCGGGTCGTCCGCCGGCCACGGCCAGCCGCCGAACCCGGTGCGGCGGTAGTCCTCGAACGCCTGCTGCAGTCCGGTGGCGTCGTTCATCACGAACGGACCGTGCTGGGCTACGGGTTCGCCGATCGGCCGGCCCTGCAGCAGCAGGATCTTGATGCCGCCGTCACCCGCGGTGAGGGTCACCGGTGCGGCGGCGTCAACGAGTGCCCCTGATCCGCTGTCCACGTGAGTGTCGCCGATCCGCACCGCGGAGCCCTCGTAGACGTACAGCACCCGGTGGGTCTCGGGTCCCGATGCGGCGGGGAGCTCGAAACGTGCGCCGGGCGCCAGGTCGAGATGCCAGATCGCCAGGTCGGAGTCGGTGTTCGACGCCCACGACTCGGGCGGAGGCGCGAGCGGGTCGACCTCGTCGAGGCTTCCGGCGATCACGGTCACCTCGGTGGCCCGACCGGCATCGTCGGTCCGCACCACGCGCGGGGTCTGCTCGCCCCAGAACATCGAGAAGTGCGGGTCGGCGGTCTTAGACGCGGCAGGCAGGTTCAGCCAGATCTGGAACAGTTCGAGGGGGTTGGGCCGGTCCCGCTTCAGGAGCGGGAACATCTCCGAGTGCGAGACGCCGCTGCCGGTGGTCAGCCACTGGGTGTCGCCGTCGCCGTAGCGTGCGGTGGCGCCGAGGGAGTCGGCGTGGTCGACGGTGCCCTGCCGCACGTATGTGACGGTCTCGAAGCCGCGATGCGGATGCTGGGGGAAGCCGGGGATGTGCCGCCCGTGGTACATGTTCCAGCCCGACGGGTGGCCGAAGTCCTGGCCGAGCGGACGTCCCGCGAGGGAGGCGTCCGGTGCGAGGTCGGCGGTGCCCTCCGGGTAGGCGTCGTGGTGGTACGCGACGAACAGGAAGGGGTCCACGGCCTGCCACGGACTGCCGAGGCGGAACTGCTGAAGCACGGGATCGCTGGTGTTCATGCAACCTTCAACTATCTGTGCGGTTGAGTTGATTCCCGCCCGCGCCGGGCGGGACGCGCCGCATCGGCACGTGGTCGATGCCGGCCTCGATGTGGCCCGGGCCGGTACGGACGAACCCGAAACGGCCGTACCAGGATTCGAGGTACGCCTGCGCGGAGATCTCGACCACGCCCCGGCAGGTGGCCAGCGCCGCCTCGATCAGCTCGCCCGCGAGACCGCGTCCGCGCGCGGTCGCGGCGGTCGCGACCCGGCCGAGGTGGGCGACGGGACCGTCGGTCAGAACCCGCAGGGTCGCGAGAATCTCGCCGTCCTCCTCCGTCCAGTACAGCGTGGTGCTCGGCTCGAGGTCGCGGCCGTCGAGTTCGGGCTCGGAGACGATGCCCTGCTCGTGGACGAACACCTCGACGCGCAACCTGATGATCCGGTACAACGTCGCCGGCGCGATGCGGGCGAGCGGTGCGTGGTGGATGGACGGCGCCGCCTCATCGTAGGAAGTGTCAGGCCGGTTCGGGGGGTCGGCGCAGCTCGATCAGATCGGTGAGGAAGCGGCTCGCCGCGGTCGCGGCGCGCTCGGGGTCGCCGTCGATCACGGACTGCACCAGTTCGCCGTGCTCGGACTCGAACGAGTTCGCCGCGTCGACGGGGTGCCCGGTGACGATCTGCTCGATCGTGGGGAGAAGGGAGTCGTAGAACTCGAGGTAGACCTCGTTGTGGCTGGCCGCGACGATCGCCCGGTGCAGTGCGACGTCGGCGGTGACCGCGGCCCGCCGGTCGTCCGGGGTCATCGGTTCGGTGCTGCGCCAGAGGAGGTTTCGCTTCTCCAGCAGCGCCTGGAGGTTCTCGACGTCGCCCTCGTCGCGGCGGCGGGCGGCGAGTGCGGCGGCGGTGACGTCGAGGGCCTGGCGCAGCTCGAGCACGTCCCTCTCGTGGGCCGACGCGAAGTACTTGCCGAGTGTGCAGCCGAGGTCGCTGGTCGCGATCACGTAGGTGCCGGATCCCTGTCGTCGCTCGAGCATGCCGGCGTGCGCGAGGGCCTGAACCGCCTCGCGAATGGTGTTGCGGCCGGTTCCGGTCAACTCGGCGAGCTCGGGTTCGGTGGGGATCCGGCTGCCGACGGGCCAGCGCCCGGATGTGATCTCGGCGCGGAGTTGCTCTGTGACCTGCGCGATCAGACTGGTACGGCGAACGGGTTGCACGGTGGCCTTTTCTCCGGGCGGGTGGGACGGCGCCGAGTTTAGTCGTTTGCCCGGATTCATCCAGTCATCCTATGATTTCTGGATTCCGCGTGAGTTCGACTACATGTGAGGTGAGTGGTGGCGGTGCAGGACACGAGACGGTCCGACTCGGAACCGTCGACGCAGGGGCTGTCGACGCGATCCCTGGTCGCCGGACGGCTCACCGTTCTCGTCGCGATCGTGCTCTCCGCCCTCACCCTGCGTATCGCGGTCACCTCGCTGACCCCGCTGCTCGACGAGATCGGGGCCGAGATCGGCTTCGACTCCACGGTCATCGGTGTCTTCGGCATGCTGCCGACCGCGATGTTCGCGGTGTTCGGCCTGCTCACCCCGCGCCTGACCGTGCGGTTCGGGCTCGAACGGGTCGCGTTGACGGCGATGGTGATGACCGCCGTCGGACTGGGAACCCGCGCGGTGATGTCCGGGACGGCCGGGTTGCTGGTGTTCTCCGCGCTCGCGCTCGGCGGCATGGGTATCGGCAATGTCGTGATCCCGCCGCTGGTCAAGCGGTACTTCTCCGACCGGCTCGGGGCGGTGAGCACCGTCTACATCGTGTGCGTGCAGATCGGCACCATGGTGCCGGCCGCGGTCGCGGTCCCGCTCGCCGACGCGTTCGACTGGCGGGTCTCGCTCGGCGTGTGGACCCTGCTTCCGGTCGCCGCCGCGCTGCCCTGGATCTCGGTGGTCGCCTCCCGCCGCGGCCGGGATGCCCGGGACGTCACCGCGGGGCCTTCCGCCGCGGACGAGGAGCCGCGGGGACAGGTGTGGCGTTCGCCGGTGGCGTGGGGCATGGCCGGGATGTTCGGCATGACGTCGCTGATCACCTACTCGATGTTCACCTGGATCCCGAAGATCCTCGCCGAGGCCGGCGCGAGTGCCGGATTCGGCGGATCCATGGTTGCCCTGTTCAGCGCGGTCGGGTTCATCGCCGCGGTCGGGGCCCCGTCGCTGTGCATTCGCATCGCCAACCCGTACCCGGTGGTGCTCGCCTGTGGGGTCGCCTACCTGATCGGGTTCGCCGGACTGCTGTGGGCGCCGATGACCGCGCCGCTGCTGTGGATCGTGGCCGTCGGCCTCGGTCCGAGCACGTTCCCGATGTCGTTGACGCTGATCAACCTGCGCACCCGCACCGGCGCCGGTTCCGCCGCCCTGTCCGGATTCACGCAGGGTCTCGGTTACACGGTGGCCTGCATCGGACCGCTGATGTTCGGTGTCCTGCACGACCTCACCGGCGGCTGGACGTGGCCGTTCGCCCTGCTCCTGGTCGCGGTCGGGGTGGTCATGGTCGCCGGGTACGTGGCGTGCAAGCCGCGGTTCCTCGAGGACAGCTGGGCCCCCGATGCGGGCCGAGGCGTGGATCACACCGCGTAACACGCCGTTCACCTGCGCAAATGTTCTCACACCGGGCCTGAACGTGGGGTGAGAGCAAGTTCATTGCGGGGTCACCGACGGCAGCACCGGGGCAACATCGCGCTCGTAGTTTCTGGGTCATCCAATCCAACGAGGAGGCCCGGTGACCACACGTTCGGACGACGCCACGGCAATGACCGTCGGCGTCGACGCGCCCGCGTCGACGCCCAAGCACCACATCGCGTACTGGGACGCGGAGGACGTCGAGGCATGGGAGGCCGGCGGCAAGGACGTCGCCAAGCGCAACCTGATCTGGTCGGTGGTCGCCGAACACGTCGGGTTCTCGGTCTGGTCGATCTGGTCGGTGATGGTGCTGTTCATGCCGACCGACGTCTACGGCATCGACGCGGCGGGCAAGTTCTTCCTCGTCGCGGTGCCGACACTGGTCGGGGCGGTCCTGCGCATCCCGTACACCGTCGCAACCGCGCGGTTCGGTGGCCGTAACTGGACGGTCTTCAGCGCGCTGGTGCTGATGGTGCCGCTGCTCGCGACGCTGTACCTGATGCTCAATCCCGGCTTCTCGTACACGACGTTCCTGCTGGTGGCCGCGCTCGCCGGCGTCGGCGGCGGCAACTTCGCCTCCTCGATGACCAACATCAACGCGTTCTACCCGCAGCGACTGAAGGGCTGGGCGCTCGGGCTCAACGCCGGCGGCGGCAACATCGGTGTGCCTGTGGTCCAGCTCATCGGCCTGCTGGTGATCGCGACGGTCGGCAACACCGAGGCGTGGATCGTCTGTGCGATCTACCTCGCCCTGTGCGGTGTCGCGGCGGTCGGTGCCGCACTGTTCATGGACAACCTGGGCAACCAGAAGGCCGACCTCCGGGCGATGGGGCAGACGCTGCGATTCGGTGACTCGTGGGTCATCGCCTTCCTCTACATCGGCACCTTCGGCTCGTTCATCGGATACAGCTTCGCGTTCGGCCAGGTCATGCAGATCAACTTCCTCGCGGGCGGCGACAGCCCGGCGCAGGCCGCACTGCACACCGCGCAGATCGCGTTCATCGGCCCGCTGCTCGGCTCGATCGCGCGCCCGTACGGCGGCAAGCTCGCCGACCGCATCGGCGGCGGCAAGATCACCCTGTACACGTTCGCCGCGATGACCCTGGCCGCCGGACTCCTGGTCACTGCGAGCACGCTCGACGATCGGACCGCCGGCGCCGCCGGCACCGGTGTCCTGGTGACCCTGGTGCTCGGCTTCATCGCCCTGTTCCTGCTCTCCGGCCTCGGCAACGGGTCCGTCTACAAGATCATTCCGTCGATCTTCGAGGCCAAGGCCCAGGGGCTCGACCACCTGGACGCCGAGCAGAAGGCGACCTGGTCGCGGAACATGTCCGGCGCGCTGATCGGCTTCGCCGGCGCCATCGGCGGTCTCGGCGGTGTGGGCATCAACCTGGTGCTCCGCGCGTCCTACAACAGCGACGCCAAGTCGGCGACCATGGCGTTCTGGGTGTTCCTCGCCTTCTACGTGGCCTGCATGGTCGTCACCTGGGCGGTGTTCATGCGGCGCCCGTCCGAGCGCACGCACGCCGCCGACGCCAAGTCCCCGGCACTGGTCACAGACTGAGGCGGTTCGCACATGCTGGTCTCCACCCCCACCCACTGTCCCTACTGCGGGCTGCAGTGCGCGATGACGATCTCGCGTGATTCTGCCTCCGCGACTCCCGGAGCCACGGCGGCCGTCACCGGCCGCAGCTTTCCCACCAACCGGGGTGGGCTGTGCCAGAAGGGCTGGACCAGCGCGGAACTGCTGCGCAACCCGAATCGGCTGACCGCCCCGCTGATGCGGCGGGGTGGTCGGCTGCGGCCCACCACGTGGGAGCATGCGCTCGACGTCGTCGCCGACGGCTTCGCCGCCGCGCAGGCCGCCGCGGGCAGGGATGCGGTCGCGATCTTCGGCGGCGGGGGGCTGACCAACGAAAAGGCCTATCTCCTGGGCAAGTTCGCTCGTGTCGCACTCGGTACCTCGAACATCGACTACAACGGGCGGTTCTGCATGTCTTCCGCGGCCGCGGCGGCGGGCAAGGCGTTCGGCCTCGACCGCGGCCTGCCGTTCCCGGTGCGCGATCTCACCTCCGCTCGCGCCATCCTGGTGCTCGGGGGGAATGTCGCGGAGACGATGCCGCCCTTCCTCGGACATCTCGCGGCGGCCGCCGAGGCCGGCGGCCTGATCGTCGCGGATCCGCGACGGACCGCGACCGTGGAGCGGGCGCTCGCCGGCGGGGGCATCCACCTGCAGTTGCGGCCCGGCACCGATCTGCCCCTCGCGTTGGGTCTGCTGCACATCGCCGTTCTCGACGGCCGGATCGACCGCGGCTACATCGCCGAGCGCACGGAGGGTTTCGACGACGCCTGGCTCGCGGCCGCGCAGTGGTGGCCGGAGCGGACCGAGCGGGTCACCGGGGTGTCCGTCGCGCTGCTGCGCAGGACGGTCGAGATTCTCTGGCGGGCAAGGCAATCCGACTCGGGCTCGTACATCCTCACCGCCCGCGGGGCCGAGCAGCACGCGACCGGCACGGACACCGTTTCCGCGGTGATCAACCTGGCGCTCGCGTTGGGGCTGCCCGGCCGGCGCGGCAGCGGGTACGGCCCGATCACCGGGCAGGGCAACGGGCAGGGCGGCCGCGAACACGGCCAGAAGGCGGACCAACTGCCCGGCTACCGCAAGATCACCGACCCCGCCGCGCGCGCCCACGTCGCCGGGGTGTGGGGCGTGGACCCCGACTCGCTGCCCGGTCCCGGCCGCAGCGCGTACGAACTGCTGGACTCGCTCGGCACGCCCGAGGGTCCGCGGGCGCTGATGGTGCACGGCGCCAACCTCGCCGTGTCCGCGCCGCGCGCCGGGCACGTCACCGACCGGCTCGCTGCGCTGGATCTGTTGGTGGTGAGCGACTTCCTGCTCTCCGAGACCGCGGCGATGGCGGATGTGGTGCTCCCGGTGCTGCAGTGGGCGGAGGAGGAGGGCACCATGACCAGCCTCGAGGGCCGGGTCCTGCGTCGCCGAGCCGCCGTTCCCGCCCCCGCCGGAGCACGTTCGGAACTCGAGGTGTGGGCGGAGCTGGCGCGCCGCCTCGGCCAGCCCGAGGGGCGATTCCCCACCGACCCCGGAGTCGTGTTCGAGGAGCTGCGCGCCGCGTCCGCCGGCGGCATCGCCGACTACTCCGGTGTCAGCTACGAACGGCTGGACGCCGACGAGGCACTGTACTGGCCGTGCCCGGCAGGCACCGACGAGGACGGCGCCCACCCCGGCACACCGCGAGTGTTCCTGGACCGCTTCGCCACCGACGACGGCCGGGCCCGGTTCGTGGCCGTCGAACACGACGGACCCGCCGAGTCCGTCGACCCCGACTACCCGCTCGTGGCAACCACCGGCCGGGTGCTCGCGCATTACCAGTCCGGTGCGCAGACCCGCCGGATCGCCGAACTCTCGGCCGCCGCGGGCCCGATGTTCGTGCAGATGCACCCGGACACCGCCACCCGGATGGGCCTGGTCGACGGTCGGATGGCGGCGGTGCGCAGCCGCCGCGGCAGGGTGCTCGCGACGGTCCGCTGCGACGACGGGATGCGCCTGGACACGGTGTTCCTGCCGTTCCACTTCGCGGGCGACGAGCGGGCGAACCTGCTGACCAACCCGGCGCTGGACCCGACCAGCCGGATGCCGGAGTTCAAGGCGTGCGCGGTGACGCTCGAGCCGGCAGCCGAAAAGGAGGCGGTGGCATGAGTACGGACCGGAAGCGAATCGTGGTGGTGGGCAACGGGATGGCCGGTTCCCGTGTCGCCGAGGAGCTGCGGCGACGAGACCCCGAGCATGCCCGGCTGGAGATCGTGGTGATCGGCGGCGAGCCGCACCCCGCCTACAACCGGATCCTGCTGTCGAACGTGCTCGCCGGATCGATCACCGCCCGCGACACGCGGCTCAAGCCGGACGGCTGGTGGGACCGGCAGGGCATCGAGGTGCGCTCGGGCGTCCACGTCACCGGCGTCGACACCGAGACCCGCACCGTCGGGTGCGACGACGGCCGCGAGCTCGGCTACGACGAGCTGATTCTCGCGACCGGCAGCCGATCCTTCCTGCCGCCGATCGAGGGTGCGGTGCTCCCGGACGGAACCCTCGCCGACGGTGTGGCGGCGTTCCGCACCATCGGCGACTGCGAGCAGATCGCCGCCGCCGCCGAGAGCGGCGGGAAGGCCGTCGTGCTCGGCGCCGGGCTGCTCGGCCTCGAGGCCGCGCGCGGGCTCCTGCTGCGCGGCATGGACGTGACCGTGGTGCACCCCAAGGACTTTCCGATGGAACGCCAGCTCGATGCAGGGGCAGGCGCCGTGCTGGTGCGGGTACTCACCGAGCTCGGCATGACCGTGGTCCTCGGCAGGCGGGCCGTTGCCCGCGACGTCGACGCGGTGGTCCTCGACGACGGCACCCGGCTGCCCGCCGAGCTGCTGGTGCTCTCCGCAGGGATCCGGCCCGAGGTCGAGTTGGCCCGGGGCGCCGGGATCCACGTCGATCAGGCGATCGTGGTCGACGACCACCTGCGCACCAGCGTGCCGCACGTCTCCGCGATCGGCGAGTGCGCGCAGCACCGCGGCGAGGTCTACGGCCTCGTGCAACCGGGATGGGAACAGGCCGGGGTCGTCGCGGAGCGCCTGGCGGGCAAGGACGCCGCGGCCCGCTACGACGGCACCGCGAACGTCACCCGGCTCAAGGCCCACGACATCGACCTGGCGTCGATGGGGGAGATCGACGCCGACCTGCACTCCGCGCACAGCGAGGTGCTCACCGTCGCCGACCCCACCCGCGGCCGGTACGCGAAGCTCGTCGTCCGCGACGACCGAGTCGTCGGAGCGGTACTGCTGGGCAACCCGGACGTCGTGGGCACACTGACCCAGTTGTTCGACGCCCGGCTGCCGGTCCCGGCGGACCGGATGTCGCTGCTGATCGGCCGCGGCTCCGGCACGGGCGGCGAGATCGCCAGCCCCGCAGGCATGCCCGGATCCGCGGTGATCTGCCGATGCAACTCGGTCACCAAGGCACAGCTGACCGGCTCGTGGAAGCAGGGCGCGCGGACGGTCGCCGCGATGGCCACCGCGACCCGCGCGACCACCGGCTGCGGCGGCTGCAGCTCGGCGGTGCAGGGCATCTGCGAATGGCTGCGCAACTCGGACCCGCAGGACACCGAAGACAGCGTCACAGGATCGATCGAGGAAGAAGGTGCGGCATGAGCCCCCAGTCTGTTGCGAGTGCCAGGTCTGTTACGAGTGCTCGGTCCGTCGTCGTGGTTGGCCACGGAATGGTCGGACACCGGTTCGTGGAGGCGTTGCGGGCGCGCGACGAGGCGGGGCAGTGGAACGTCACCGTCCTGTGCGAGGAAGCGCTACCCGCCTACGACCGGGTCGGCCTGTCCTCGTACGTCGGAACCTGGGACCCCAAGGAACTCGCACTCGCAGGCAACGACTACGCCGGCGACGACCTGGTCGACCTGCGGACCGGCGTCCGCGCCGACACCATCGACCGCGCGGCCCGCACGATCACCACCTCGGCAGGCGACACCCTGGCCTACGACGCCCTGGTGATGGCCACCGGCTCGTACGCGTTCGTGCCGCCGGTCCCCGGGCACGACCGGCCCGAGTGCTTCGTGTACCGCACCCTGGACGACCTGGACGGCATCCGCGCCCGCGCCGAGGCGGCCGGTCCCGGTGCGGTCGGTGTCGTGGTCGGCGGCGGCCTGCTCGGTCTCGAGGCCGCGAACGCGTTGCGGCTCATGGGGATGACCCCGCACGTGGTG
Organism: Rhodococcus sp. NPDC003348; assembly: GCF_053589375.1. Lineage (NCBI taxonomy): Bacteria > Bacillati > Actinomycetota > Actinomycetes > Mycobacteriales > Nocardiaceae > Rhodococcus > Rhodococcus sp. NPDC003348. Next base: position 46,246 of record NZ_JBSFRT010000034.1, on the reverse strand, counting down.
GAGTTCGCGCCGCGGCTGATGCCGTTGCAGGTCGACGAGGGCGGCGGCGCGCTGCTGGCCCGACTTGTCGAGAGCCTCGGGGTGGCCGTGCACACCGGTGTCGGTACCGCGGCGATCACCGAGGGGCCGGCGGGCCTGAGCGTTGAGCTCTCCGACGGGTCGGTCATCGACGCGGCGCTGCTCGTGTTCTCCGCCGGCGTCCGCCCGCGGGACCAGCTCGCGCGGGACGCCGGCCTCGATGTCGGGGAGCGCGGCGGCATCCTCACCGACCTCGGCTGCCGCACCTCCGACGAGTCGATCTACGCGGTCGGCGAGTGCGCGGCCGTCGAGGGCACCTGTTACGGCCTGGTCGCTCCCGGCTACACCACCGCCGAGGTCGTGGCGGACCGGATGCTCGGCGGTGCAGCGGAATTCCCGGGCGCCGACCTGTCGACCAAGCTGAAGCTGATGGGAGTCGACGTCGCGAGTTTCGGCGACGCGCACGCCCGGACCGCCGGTGCACTCGAGGTGGTGCTCTCCGATGCGGCGAAGGGCACCTATGCCAAGCTCGTGGTCTCCGACGACGCGAAGACACTGCTCGGCGGCGTTCTCGTCGGAGACGCGTCGGCCTACGCCTCGTTGCGGCCATTGGTCGGTCGTGAGCTGCCGGGTGACCCGGCCGCGCTGATCTCGCCGGCAGGCGAGAAGCCGGGCGCCGGGGCGCTGCCCGACGACGCCGAGGTCTGCTCGTGCAACGGCGTTACCAAGGGCTCGATCTGCGGTGCCATCGCCGAAGGCGCCTGCGACATCGCCGCGGTCAAGTCCTGCACCAACGCCGGCACCACCTGCGGTGGCTGCCTGCCGACGATCAAGCAGCTGCTCGCGTCGTCGGGTGTGGTGATGAGCAAGGCGCTGTGCGAGCACTTCGAACAGTCGCGGGCGGAACTGTTCGAGATCGTGCAGGCCACCGGCACCCGCACCTTCTCCGCGCTGATCACCAAGTACGGAAAGGGATCCGGCTGCGACATCTGCAAGCCGGTGGTGGCGTCGATCCTCGCCTCCACGGACTCGGATCACATCCTGCACCGCCAGCAGGCGGGCCTCCAGGACACCAATGACCACTTCCTTGCCAACATCCAGAAGAACGGCACCTACTCGGTGGTGCCGCGGATGCCCGGTGGGGAGTGCACCCCGGAGCAACTGATCGTGATCGGCGAGGTGGCCCGCGACTTCGGGCTGTACACCAAGGTCACCGGCGGCCAGCGGATCGACCTGTTCGGCGCCCGGGTCGAGCAGCTGCCGGCGATCTGGAAGCGGCTGGTCGACGCGGGCATGGAATCCGGTCAGGCGTACGGCAAGTCGTTGCGCACCGTGAAGAGCTGCGTCGGCTCCACCTGGTGCCGGTACGGCGTGCAGGACTCGGTGGGGATGGCGGTGAACCTGGAGAACCGGTACCGCGGCCTGCGGTCGCCGCACAAGATCAAGTTCGGTGTCTCCGGCTGCGCCCGCGAGTGCGCGGAGGCCCGGGGCAAGGACGTCGGCGTCATCGCCACCGAGAACGGCTGGAACCTCTACGTCGGCGGCAACGGTGGCCAGTCGCCCAAGCACGCGCAGCTGCTCGCCGGTGGCCTCGACGACGAGACACTGGTCAAGTACATCGACCGGTACCTGATGTTCTACATCCGCACCGCGGACCGGTTGCAGCGCACCGCGCCGTGGGTGGAGGCGATGGACGGTGGACTGGACCACCTCAGGGAGGTGGTCTGCGAGGACAGCCTCGGCATCGCCGAGGAGCTGGAGGCGGCGATGGCCAAGCACGTCGACGGCTACCGGGACGAGTGGGCGGGCGTACTCGACGACCCGGAGAAGCTGTCGCGGTTCGTCTCCTTCGTCAACGCGCCCGAGGAAGCCGACCCGACGGTCGCGTTCGACGAATCCGGAGTCCGCAAGGTCCCGGTGCTGATGGGTCTGCCCGCGATGCCCCGGTAGCCGCAGCCCCGCCCGCTGCTTACCGCGAGGGAATCGTGCCTTAACGCCGGGGTAACACCAGCTCCGTAGAAATGAAGACCTGCTGTTACAGGGAGGACGGCCGATGACCGTTATCGATTCACATGCGCAGACCGTCACCGGATCGGGGCGCGACAGCGTCGCCGACGGACGACTCGAATGGACCTCGGCGTGCCCGCTGAGCCGCCTCATCCCGGGGCTGGGCGTGGCGGTGCTGCTTCGCGGAGGCGAGCAGGTGGCGCTGTTCCTGCTCGACGACGGCACGCTGCGCGCGGTCGGCAACATCGACCCGTTCGGCCGCGCCGCGGTGATGTCCCGCGGGCTGGTGGGGGACCGGGCCGGGGAACCGACGGTCGCGTCACCGCTGCTCAAACAGGTTTTCTCGCTCGTCGACGGCCGCTGCCTCGACGACGGAGAGATGCGGCTGCCCGTCTACGACGTGCGGGTCTGGGGCGGTGTCGTGCAGGTGCACAGCCCGCTGCAGGCCGGTGTGGGCACCGCGTGACGACGGCGATGGCACAGGCACAGGCTTCCCGCGGCGAGCCGCTCGGTGTTTCCGGTGGCGAACCGCTCCGGACCCCCGGCGGTGACCCGCTGAAGGGGTTCACGATCGGGGTGACCGCGGCCCGGCGTTCCGAAGAGTTCACCACCCTGCTCACCCGGCGGGGCGCAACGGTCGTACAGGCCGCGGCGATCCGCATCATCCCGCTCGTCGACGACGCCGAGCTGGAACGGGTGAGCAGGGAGTTGATCGAGCGGCCCGCGGAGATCACGGTGGCGACCACTGGGATCGGTTTCCGCGGATGGATGGAGGCGGCCGACGGCTGGGGTCTGGCCGAGGACCTGGGACAGGCGCTCGGCCGGTCCAGGATTCTCGCCCGCGGCCCCAAGGCCAAGGGCGCCATCCGCGCCGCTGACCTGCGCGAGGAATGGTCGCCGGCGTCGGAGTCCTCGGCAGAGGTGCTCGACCACCTGCTCGGTGAGGGGGTGGAGGGCAAGCGGATCGCCGTGCAGCTGCACGGTGCCACAACGGAGTGGGAGCCGCTGCCCGACTTCTGCGAGGTGCTCCGACTGGCCGGCGCCGAGGTCGTCCCCGTCCCCGTCTACCGGTGGACCCCGCCGGACGACCAGAGCGCGATGGATCGGTTGATCGAGCTGACCGTCGGTGGCGGTCTGGATGCGGTCAGCTTCACCAGTGCACCCGCAGTCGCGGCGATGTTGATGCGCGCCAAGGAGATCGGTCTCGTCGACCCGCTGTTGGCCGCGTTCGGAGGTCGGGTGATCGCGGTGTGTGTCGGTCCGGTGACCGCCGCTCCGCTCGAGGCACTCGGCGTGCGCACCACGATGCCGGGGCGGGCCAGGCTCGGCTCCCTGGCCCGGCACATCGCCGAGGAACTGCCCCGTCGTGCGATGAAGGTGAACGCCGCCGGGCACGAGTTGAGTGTGCGCGGCGGGTGCGTCGTCGTGGACGGCGAGGTACGTCAGCTCGCGCCCGCCGCGATGGCGCTGATGCGCACGCTCGCGCGGCGCCCCGGTCGGGTCGTCTCCCGTGAGGAACTCCTTGCGGTGCTGCCCGGCGGCGGGGGCGACACCCATGCCGTGGAGACGGCGATCGCGCGGCTGCGGTCCTGCCTCGGGGCGCCGAAGATCGTGCAGACCGTCGTGAAACGCGGCTACCGGCTCGCGATCGATCCCGCCGACTGCGGCGACGACGACGGGAAGCGGTCGTGAGCCGGCGCGACCGGTGCCGGCCGGCGCTGGTGCTCGTCGCTCACGGCACCCGCTCGACCCGTGGCGTCGACCTGGTCGCGGCGCTCGCGGAGGAGGTCTCGGCATCGGTCGGCATCACCCGGGTTGCGTTCGTCGACGTGCTTGGCCCGTCTCCGGCGGAGGTGCTGCGTGATCTGGGTGGGCCCGCCGTCGTGGTGCCCGCCTTCCTGGCGTCCGGGTACCACGTGCACAGCGATGTCCCGCGCGAGGTCGCCGAGTCGGGGCACCCGGCCGCCCACGTCACCCCGGCGCTCGGACCGGACCCGGTGCTGGCGCTGGTGTTGCGCGAGCGGCTCCGCGAGGCCGGGTGGCGACGCGGCGACGCGGTGGTGCTCGCCGCGGCCGGCTCGTCGGATCCCCGCGCGCTCGCGGACGTGCAGCGGGCGGCGGCGATGCTCGCCGAGCTGACCGGTGACCGGGTCGAGATCGGCTATGCCGCAACCGCGCAACCGCGGGTCCCCGACGTGGTCCGCCGGGTGCGCGAGGCGTCGGGGCGTCGGGTGTTCGTCGCGTCGTACCTGTTGGCGCACGGGCTGTTCCACACCAGGCTCGGGGAGGCCGGTGCGGACGGGGTCGCCGAACCGCTCGGCGTGCACCCGGCGTTGGTGCGCCTGCTGGTGGCGCGCTACCGGGCGGGAGTCTCGGCCGTCGAAGCCGCTGCGGCGCAGCCGCGTTCCACCGTCAGCGTGGCAACGGAAGCAGTTCCACGACTCCTCCGTCGGGTGTTGCCGGTTCGATGACCGCGAGGGCCTCGGCCCCGACGAGCGCCCCCAGGTGTGCGGTGCGCACCTGATTGACGCCGCGCCAGCTGCCGTCGGGCCGCCGGGTGACCGGCACGATCCGGGGGGTGTCCCCGCGACTTCCGGCGGGCGCGAGTTCTGCGCCGTTGGCGATCACCCCGGTGACCGGCACCGGCCGCGGAGCTCCGGTCAGGGCGGCGGTCACGGCCGGCGCGGTGAGCAGGACCGTCGCCACCGCGGCGAAGGGGTTGCCGGGTAGTCCGAGAACGACCCGGTCGTCCGGCAGCGACGCGACGATCTGTGAGCCCCCGGGCCGGCACCGCACCCGGCTCACCACCGTCCGGGCGCCCGACCGGTCCAGTGCCCGGCGCAGGTGGTCTGCGGCGCCACCGCCGGTGGCGCCGACGATGACGATGACATCGGTGTCGGTCGACCCCGCGGCGAGCAGTTCGTCGAAACCGCCGACGGTGTCCCGGAGGTGGGTGTCGGTGGCAGTGTGCAGTCCGCACCACGAAAGATAATGGGGCAGAACGGGTCCGAGGGAGTCGCGGGTCTGCCCGTCGCGCAGTGGTCCGTCGCGGCGGATCTCGTCACCGGTGACGACGACATGCGCGCGCACCGGACCCCGAACCAGCAGTTCGGTGACCTCCGCGCTACGGGCGAGCGAGGCGAGCGCGGCGGTGACGGGGGTACCGCCCACGGCCAGTGACGTTCCGGGTGCCCAGTCCTCACCGCGGCGCCGGGTGTCGTCCCGGTCGGGGGCGTCGGCGGCGCGCGAGAGTGTCTGTCCGTCGAGATCGACGTGCTCGTCACGGATCACGGCGGTGGCGCCGGTCGGCAGGTGCGCACCGGTGGCGATCCGCACCGCGTGCCCGGGGTCGAGGACCACCTCGTCCGAGGAGCCCGCGTAGCGCACGGCGTCGTCGAGACGCCACGGTCCGGGCCCGGACACCGCGTACCCGTCCATCGCCGACACGTCGACCCGGGGCAGCGCGTCGGCGGCGATCAGTGGTTGCGCGAGGACGCCCCCGATCGCGTCCAGCGGCGGCAGTTCGAGTGCGGGCAGTGTCTCGATCCGGCGGCGGACGGCCTCGCGGGCATCGGCGATCGACACCGGTGCGTCGGCGGCCCGCGCGCGTGCGGCGAGGAGATCGGCTTCGGTGTCGCAGTCGGAGATGTCCGTCATTGCCACTGTCGTCACGTTGTCGGGTACGAGCGACTTCATCGGCTGGTTGGGCAGCCCGTCGAGTGCGGCGAGCCGCGCGGTCAGCGCGGCTGTCCGCCACACCCCGAGAAGGAATTGCACGCGGCCGGATTCGTCCACTGCGAAGGCGGCGTCGGCGCTCGAGGTGTCGACGGCCTCACACAGACGGTCGACCGCCTCCGCGGTCAGTGCCGGAAGGTCGGCGGCCAGCACCACGACGATCGGGCTGTTCCCGACCTCACGCAGTCCGGCGGCGAGGGCCGCCACCGGTCCCGCGCCGCGTGGAGATTCCTGGACCTGGACGACGGCCGAATCGAGTTCGGTGCGAGGCGGACCGACGACGACGGTGACCTCTGCGTCCTCGACGGCCGCGAGCGCGGTGGCCAGCATGCTGCGGCCACCGACCTCGATCGCGGGCTTGTCCACGCCGCCCATCCGGGTGCCGGACCCGCCGGCGAGGACAATGGCGTCAAACCTTTCGGCGCTCATCGGTCCATCGTCGCACGGTCGCTCCCGGTGCACCTTCTCGCCGCCCACGCACCGGTGCACCTTCTCGCCGCCCACGCACCGGTGAACGTCGGAGAGGCGGTGACCGCGAGTTCGACGCGACGATCGCCGCCGCGACCACGCCGCGGTCTCCGCGCCCCTGGATTCAGTGGCCGTACGAGTCGAGCATCGCCTGAGGAAGAGGTTGCTGCATCACGACCGTGCCACCGTCCCACCGGTAGTCGACCGTCGCCGGACCGCCGGACGGGCAGCAGTTCGCGTCGCCCGGTCCCAACCACCTGTACTGCACGGTCACCGTGTCCGCGGTGGACCCGGCGACGGAGGTGTAGGAGTACGGCTCCGACGTCGCGGTGCCGAGGAACCGGCCGTCGTGGAAGAACACGACGTGTTCCGGGGTACTCGCGGTGGCGCCGCCGGGTGTCGCGATCAACCAGAGCAGTTCGGGGCAGTTCCCGATCGCGGCGGGGTCGGCCCGGTCGACGATCCACGAGGTGTCATCGGGGCCGAGTGAGGCCAGCGCGTCGGCGACACCGGACGAGGTCGGGTCCAGACACAGGCCGTTGCCGCTGATCGGGCTCGCGGCCGCGGGCGGTGCGGTGGTGGGCGACGCGGAGGGCTGCGGCGGCGCGGTCTGCTCGCTCGCCTCCTCGGCACTCGTCGCGGCCGGGATGGTCGTGGCTGTCGGGTCCGTCGTGACCGGGTGTGTCGTGACCGGGTGTGTCGTGACCGTGCCCGAGCCGACGTCGTCGCCGCAACCGGCGACCGCCGCGAGGAGGAGTGCCGCGCCCGCGACCGCGGCGAGGGTGGGTTTCATACCGGCTCCCGTGTGTCCGTTGGTCTGCCCGACGATATGCCGGGCCGGGTATGGCGGCGCGTAGTCAGTCGTGGGAAGGCGTGTCGCCGCGCGGGTCAGCGTGCGCGGCGACGGCGGAACACCGGGTCGATCGTGGCCAGGACGAGTGGGCGCAGGGTCTGTCCGTACGTCGCGAACAGCTCGTCGCGGGAGTCGAAGGTGCCGAGTGACTGCAGCACTGCACCTGAAAGGTCCAGACACGAAGGGGAACTAGTGGCGGTCCAGCTGATGGGGGAGCGCGCGGCGGCGTCGAACAGGGTTTCCTCGCCGCTGTTGGTGAACGGCAGCGGTGCCGCGCACCCGGAGTCGGAGAACACGACCGACGCGTCGGTCCACTCGCCGTCGACCAGGAAACTCGGCCAGGCGAGCAGCACCCGGTCCGGGACGAACGGCCTCAGGTGCCGGAATCGCGGATACCAGAACTCACCGCGCAGCACGAGGCCCTCGACACGGGTGGCGATGCCCGCCCGCCGGGCGCATGCCTCCACCACCGCCAGGCGCTGGCTGCAGGACCCGGCGGCGCGGGCGAGGGTGACGGACGACGGCTGGGTGTCGTCGAGCCCGTACACCGCGGCGACCCGGGCGCCGACCGCCCGGTGCACGGCGCGCAGGAGAGCGGACTCGAATTCGCCGGCCGTGCGTCGCGGGAGGGCGTCGAAGGCGGGGTGGCGCCAGTCGAGAATGGCGGTCGGGTCGACACCCCCGCGCGCGGGAGCGTCGACCCCGGGCAGGTCACGGCCACGCCAGGGGGTGACCAGGGTGCACGTCATTGCGCGACGCTATCCCGGTCAGCCCGGGAGCGGCACGTTCTGCAGCCGAACCTGGCCCCGGGCGAGGGCCTTTCCGGTCTGCTCGTTGGTGATCGTGACCAGCCACAGCTGTTGCACACGGCCCTGCTGCAGCGGCTCAGCGACGACGAGGGCGCGTTCGCCGCCGGTCGAGGATCGCAGGAAGTCGGTGCCGTTGTGGACACCGACCGCGAACTGGCCGCGGTCGGCGACGGCGGCGCTGGCACCGATGCTCGCCGCGGATTCGACCGCGGTCGCGTACAGGCCGCCGTGCACGACGCCCCACGGGGTGTGGTGGTCCGCGGACAGGTCGATGTGGCCGGTGACACGGCTGCCGGTGGCCTCGTCGACGATCAGGCCTGCCGCGGCGACGAACTTGCTCTCGGGGCGGGACGCGACGTCCGCGACGAAATCGGTGGAGGACATGCCTCGAAGCTAACTGCTGAATTAGAAGTTAGCAACCACTAGTATGGCGACCATGGAGTGGCTGGAGATGAGCACCGAGAACTGCTCGGTGCAGCGCACCCTCGACGTGATCGGCGAGAAGTGGACGATGGTGATCCTGCGCGAGGCCTTCAACGGCGTCCGCCGCTTCGACGACATGCGCCGCCACATCGGGATGTCCGAGTCCGTCCTGGCCGACCGGCTCAGGAAATTGGTGGCCGCCGGGGTGCTGCGGGTGGAGTCCTACCGTGAGGAGGGCAGCCGCGCCCGCAACGAGTACCGGCTCACCGAGAAGGGCATGGACCTGCTGCCCGCGCTGATCTCGCTGTTGCAGTGGGGCGACCGTTACTGCGCCGACGACCGCGGCCCCGGCATCGAGGTCCGCGAACGTGCGACCGGTCTGCCCGTGCACGCGGTGGTTCGGCCGGTCGGGGAGGAGGGGCTCACGGCGCGCGAGACGATCGGCGTTCCCGGTCCGGGCGCGCGCCCGCTTGCGGGGTGACGTCGGCGCCCGGAGAGGGCGGTTGCCGGGCCTCCGGCCGACCCGGAAAGCCGAAAGGATCACGGTCGGCGACCACTTCAGGAAACGGCCGTGGGTAACGCTCCCGATTCCAGGGCCGAAAAACAGACCAACTACTACGTACTCGGGGGTTGGGCTGGATGAGGTACTCAGGGTTTGTCGCAGCTTCCGTGCTGGCCGTCGGCTTGGGTGGCGCTCTCGCTCAGCCGGCGGCCGCTCAGGATTTCGGCAGCTTCGGGCAGTACCGGCCGTGCAGCAACCAGTTCCGACTTCCGTGGGAGCCGGCTTCGCGCACGACGAACGTCGTACTCAGCCCGTTCGGCACGGCGAACATGCACTGCGCGTCATGGCACGGCGTCACCGAGATCTATCAGGTCGATCCCTGGGGCAACAAACACCGAATCAACCGGGCGCAGGTTGTCGTGCCCCTACCGTTCTTCGTCTGGGATCCGGCAACGTTCTGAGGGCTCGGTCGAGGTTGGGGCTGCCCGGGCGGGCCTTGGTCGAACGGACCCGGCCGGCGGACGCAGTGCATGTCGCTCGGGATGCGAGGTGCGCAGCGGCGGAAAGGGGTTCGCCGCCGCCGGTCGCGGCGGTGAACACCTCGGCGATTGCGGCGATTCACCGGTCATGGCGTCGAGGACGCAGTAATCTCTTTGCGCAGCAATACTTTTGGAATCTGACGGACCGCGGGGTCGGTGGGTGTGTCATGATCGTCGCCTTCGAATCCGAGGCGGGGAGTGTTCGGATTCTGTTGCCGGCACTGGAATTGGCTGACGCTGCACCCCGGTCGGGTGGGCGCCACGGGAGGGAATGACAGGATGACGGGTACGCAGCTTGCGGCGGAGGACCGGGACGGTCAGGGGCATTCCTGGGCGCGGGTTGCACTGCCGGATGGACGTCACGCGTGGGAGGTGCCGGGATCAGCCGGTTCCAGCTTCGAGGACCTTGTCACAACCGCTGCGGCGCAGGTGCTTCCACAGGTCAACCTGGTAACGATCGTGGCTCATGCCGATGTGCCGTCCAGTGGTGCCCTCAGTGTGATCATGCTGCGGCACCCGGGTGGGGCGGCAGTCCAGGTGCACTGCAACGCCGAGAACACCACCTCGAGCATCGTCAATGCGGCGGGATTCGCACTGCTGTGTGAGGCCGTCGTCTCCTCGGGCGAAGTGGTTCCGAAGCCGATCTCGGCTGTGTCGGCGCCGGCAGTGCCGGTGGAGGAGCTTCCCGAGGTGGTCGAGAGCTTCGGTGGACGGTGGGACCCGGAGGGGACGCAGCCCCTCGAGGGCCGGCTGTCGCTCATCGTTGCCGAGGCGATGGGCTACGCACTCGAGGACCTGCCCACCGAGATTCCCCTCATCGAGCTGGGTTTGGACTCGCTGATGGCGGTGCGGATCAAGAACCGCGTCGAGTACGAGTTCGACATCCCACAGTTGCAACTGTCGGCGGTGAAGGACGCAAGCTTGCGCGACGTCGCGACCTACCTGCGCTACGCAGTCGAGAACCGGGAGGAGGTGAAAGCGCTCGCGGCGCAGCAGCAGTCCGAACGCGAAGCCGCACAGGCCTCCGAGGCGGTCGCGGTCCCCGAGGAGTGTGTGGTCGGGGCGCCACCCGAGTCCGGCGACATCGACGTGCCGCCGCGTGACGCAGCCGAACGGCTGGCGTTCGCGACCTGGGCCGTCGTCACCGGAAAGTCCGCGAGGAGCATCTTCGCGACCCTGCCGATCCTCGACGCCGACACCGCCGAGAAGATGGCCGCCCGCCTCACCGAACGTGCCGGCGGCGAGATCGGCGTCGACGACGTCCTCGACTCCGAGACCATCGAGCAGCTAGCCGAAACCGTGCGCCTGCACCTCGAAGACGGCCTCGGGATCGACGGACTCGTCCGCACGCTGCGCCCCCGCGTCGAGGGCTCGAACGCCTTGCCGGTGTTCGTCTTCCACCCCGCCGGCGGCTCGACTGTCGCATACGAGCCGCTGCTCAAGCGGCTCCCCGACCACACCCCGATGTTCGGCCTCGAACGCGTCGAGGGCCCGCTCGAGGAGCGCGCGAAGGAGTATGTTCCGTTGCTGCGCGCGATCCAAGGTGACGGCCCGTATGTGCTGTGCGGCTGGTCCTTCGGTGGCGCCCTCGCGTACGCGGTCGCGAAGCAACTCCGCCGGGAAGGCGCCGACGTGCGGCTTGTCGGCCTGATCGACACCGTCCTGCCCGGGGTGAAGGTCGAGAACACCCCGGAGGAGATCCGGGCGCGTTGGCAGAGGTATGGCGCGTTCGCGAAGAAGACCTACAACTTCGATGCACCGCTGCCGTACGACCAACTCGCTGCCGCCGGTAGCGACGAAGAGCAGATCAAGATCCTGATGGACCTGCTCAAGCTGAGCGGGGCGAAGATCCCGAGCGGCATCATCGAACACCAGCGCACGTCCTGGCTCGACAACCGGGCGGTCCCGTCCACCGACCTCGAAAGCTACGACCGCGACGTCGTGCTCTACATGGCCGAGACCTACCTCGACGACCAGATCGCTCTCGAACCGGCATTCGCGATCCGTCAGCCCGACGGCGGGTGGGGCGAGGCCGTGGAGAACCTGGAGATCGTCCACGTCGGCTGCGATCACATCCAGATCATCGACGAGCCGTACATCGGGAAGGTGGGGGCCGACCTGACGAACAAGTTGGCCGCCATCGAAGGCACGCTGCCCAGTCCATGATCCTCGCGGAGTTGCACACCATGTGCCGTGGGAGACCGGAATCGCCAAGTGGCGATGCGCCTTGTGCGAGTGCTGTGCGAGTTGAACTGCGCTTGTTTCGGACTCGACGAGCAGATTGTGTTCACGATCTGTCCAGCAGTGTTCGTTGATCAACTGGACAAGAGAGCCGCAGCGTTGCGCACCTCTGGGATGCCGATCTTCTTTGCCGCAATGAGGAATGTGGGAACCCCGAAGACGACCACCGCCGTCAGGGCTGCAGCAGCGGCCTGCCGTGGGTTACCGAGCAGGTGGTGCGACAGCCCGACAAGAAGGAGGCAGACCACTCCGGTGGCGATCGACGCCCAAAGCACCCGCGCGAATGTCCCGAGCACGATGTGGAAGCCGAGCAGCCCGTAACGGCGACGTAGGACCAGGTGTCCGCTGATGGCACCCACGAGGTAGGACAGTGAACTCGCGACCGGGAGCATCACCACGATCGCCTTGTCCGGGAGCATTGCGACGGCGAGGGCGACGACTGCGATCTTCGCGGCCACCATGCCGGCGTTGATCACTGCGGGTGCGCGCATGTCACCGCCCGCGTAGAAGACACGCAGTTGCAGCATGACCAACGCGAACGGGGGCAATCCGAATGCCGACAGTGCGAGCGCGACACCGATGAGGCGTGCGGCGTCCACATCGACGCGGCCGACGAAAATCACCGTGGTCAGCATCGGACCGAGGAGGGTCATCGCGACCGCGGCGGGGACGAGCGCGACCACCGAGTACCGGGCAGCGCGGCCCATGTCGGCGACCACCGCGTCGCGGTCCCCGACAGCTACCGCTTGGGAAATGCGTGGCATGAGCACGGTCAGCAGGGACACTCCGAGGATCCCGTACGGCACCTGGAACAGCAGGTCGGCGTACGTGTAGGTGGAGACACCGCCGTGACTGAACGCCACACCGAGCACGAGCGCGACCCCCGCCTGACTGATCGCGACGTACAGCAGTACCCACCCGGCCAGTCTCGTGCCGGCGCGGACCGGTCGCCATGTGTACGGCACCGGCCGCACCCGCCAACTCCACCGGAATCCGGTACGTCGCAACGCAGCCACCGTCCAGATGGCCTGTCCCACGATACCGATCGTGGTTCCGACACCCAGAATCAGAACTTGGGTAGTGGTCATCGTTGACGGCAACAACGTCACAGGTCCCGGTACCGCCGCGAAGATCCCGACCGTCGTAAGCACGATCAGATTGTTGACCACCGGCGCCCAGGCCGCGGGCGCATAACTGTCACGCACGTTCAGCACGGCCGTCACGGTCGCGGCGACCGCGTAGAAGAAGATTTCCGGCAACAACAGGTACGCCAGCACCGTCGCCAATTGCGACTGCTCCGCATCGGACACCAGCGCGGCGACCAGCAACGGCGCGCACGCCACCGCCAGGACGGTGATGACCGCGGCCGCGAGAACCGTTGCCAGCAGTAGACGCTGCGTGAAGATCCGCGAGTACGTTCGACCACGGAGCCGCGCACGCGCAAGCACCGGGATGAAGACGCTGCTCATCACGCCGCCGAGAAGAAGCTCGTACACCATGTTCGGCATGCTGTTCGCGCCGTTGTAGGCATCGCCGACCGCCGCTGTTCCCAACACGGCAGCCAACGCAAGGGTGCGGAGAAACCCTGTCGCTCGACTGGCCGCGGTTGCCAATGCGACAGCACCGGTCGCGCGCGCAAACCCGCTCTGAGAAACTGCCATCCGACCATCGTGCACGACCACGTGAGCCGGCGAGGGTTGCCCGCATCCGTGGCTGCGCGTCCGCCGTCCCCACCTGCGTTCCGAAAAGGTGCCAGCTCCGACGGTTCGAGGATCTCGACCCCAACCCTGCGGCACCACCACGGCACACAGGGATCGGGTCGGGTTCCCGTGATCCTCACCGGCACGAGGGGGACACAGGTGTCCATCGCGATGCGGACAGTGCCCGTGCGCCCTCGATGGAGACGACCATCGGGCGATCGTGTCCCCTCTGGGTGCTCCTCCGCTCGATGATCCGGGCCGCGGCCTCGAGCGCCGGTGACGCCCCCGCCCCCGTCGATCGACCGGGATCTGACCCAAGGCAGCGAAGAACCACCGTCGAACACGACCGTTGAAGCCGTCCCCGTTGCAGTACTCGGTCTTCGCCAGGAACGTGACCGCCTTCTCGCCGCCAGCGTCACGGTGATCCACCCGGACCCGAGCCTGTGGCCACCGGTTCGGTGTCGGCTACCCGATTCGGAACCGGTGCCGGGCGGCGCCGAGATCGATCCGCCCGTCGTGGATCGGAACATCTTCGGCGGCAAGACGTTCCAGCTGCCGTGCCGCGAGGTGCGGGGCGGGACGACCGGAGGCGGGCACCACCCGGTGCCACGGCAGGTCCGAGCTGTCGGTGCGCATGATCCAGCCGACCGTCCGCGGGCTCGTGAGGCCGGCCACCGCGGCGATGTCCCCGTAGGTGGCGACCCGCCCGGCAGGGATCGCCGCGACCAGGTCCCGGACGCGTTCGACCTGCTCCTCGGTGGTCGCGGCCATCTACAACAGCTTCTCGATCAGTGCGGCCACCTCGGCGGGCCGCGAGTTGGCGACCATGTGGTCGACGTCCATCTCCACCACCGTCAGCCGGTCGCCGAGGCGCTCGGCGAGGGCGGCGCGGAACGCGGGCGTCACGTACGGCGGCTGCACCCGCATCGCCTGAACCAGCACCGTCGGCAGGTCCGCGGGTGGGAGCACCATCGGCCGGGCCAGCTCACCCCACGACGCCACGACCGCGGGCACCGCGTATCGCCAGCCGACGCGCCCGTTGTCGAGCGTGATCAGGTGTTCGGCCATCTCCTCGTCGAGCACGCCCTCCGCGACGTCGGCCCAGGCGCCGTGCACCTTCTCCGACCGCGCCTCGGCGGCATCGGTGTAGTCGGGGTAGCGGACGGTCAGGTCGGCGATCTCGAGCATCCTCGCGGGATCGAGACCCATCGCCGGGTCGAGCAGGAGCAGCGCCCGCACCTTCTCCGGTGCGCGGGCGGCCAGGTGTACCGCGACCGCGCCGCCGTACGAGTGCCCGACGAGGACCACCGGTTCCGTGGTTTCGGCGGCCAGCACCTCGAGCAGGGAGTCGACGTGGTCGGCGAGGCCCCACGGAGGGCTCCACGTCGACCGGCCGTGCCCGCGCAGGTCGGGCGCGATCATCCGGGCGCGCGGCAGGTGCCCGTCCGCCAGATGTCGCCACCTCTTGCCGTGGCCCGTCAGCCCGTGCAGGGCGAGGACCGGAGGCCCGCCGACGGGGCCGAAACGATGGATCTTCAGGTCGGACACGGCAGTTATTGTGCCCGACCGCGCGGGGGCGGGCCGGGCGTGGTTCAGGCCGGTTCGCGACAGTGCAGGTGCACGACGCCCGATCTGAAGCGGTGCTCGTCGACCAACTCGGGTTCACGAACAGGTGGTACTCGTAGACCGGGCCCGCCCGGTGGCGGCGTCAACGGTGGGCAACGTGCAGCCCGACGGAGCCGGCGCCGGTGGGACGACGCTCGCGCGGGGCTGTCGGTGGACCGTGATGGAATGCCCGTCATGAGCGACGAGCGGGCGGATCGGCCGGGCACCACCCTGGTGCGGCGCGTCGCGCGTACCCCGGACCGTCGCACCTGGGGGCCGGAGGTTGCCCCGTTGCTCGCCGCGGCCTCGGCACGCGGGAACCGCGACCGGCGGCCGTGGCAGGTGCTCGGCGGCCCGGGTACCGGCAAGACGTCCCTGATCGTCGATCTCGCCGCCGCCCGGATCGGTGGACCGGACGGCGACCCGGAATCCGTTCTCGTACTGACGCATTCGCGTAAGGCCGCGACTGCGGTGCGGGAGCAGATCACCACCGCACTGCTCGGGGCGGGGGAGTCGAGGGCCACCCGCGAGCCGTTGGTGCGGACGGTGCACTCGTACGCGTTCGCGGTGCTGCGACTGCAGGCGGCTGCGCACTCGAACCCGCCACCGCGGCTCATCACCGGTGCCGAGCAGGACGCCGTGCTGCGCGAGCTGCTGCGCGGCGACCTGGAGGACGGCGCGGACTACTGGCCCGAGCGGCTTCGCCCGGCGCTGCCGATGGTCGGGTTCGCGGCGCAGCTGCGCGACCTGATGCTCCGCGCCGGGGAACGCGGCCTCGGCCCCGAGGACCTGATCCGGCTCGGGCGCGAGCACGACCGGCCCGAATGGGTGGCGGCGGGCACGTTCGTCACCCGGTACGAGCAGGTGATGCTGCTGCGCGGTTCCGTCGGTGTCGAGGCACCGGAGGCCACCGCGCCGGCGCTCGATGCCGCCGAACTTGTCGGTGCCGCGCTGACCGCCTTCGCCACCGACCCCGACCTGCTGGACCGCGAACGCGCCCGGATCCGGTGCCTGCTCGTCGACGACGCCCAGCACCTCGACCCGCAGGCGGCCGAGCTCGTGCGGCTGCTCGGACGCGGCGCGGACCTCGCGATGGTGGCCGGCGATCCCGACCAGGCGGTGTTCGGGTTCCGCGGCGCCGACGCCCGGTACCTGACCGACCTCGCCGATCCGGGCAGCGACCGGCAGGTGGTGCTGCGCACGAATCACCGCAGCGCCCAGAAGATCTCCGCGGTCACCGCGCGCATCGCGGGCCGGCTTCCCGGGCTGCCGCCGCACCGGGGAGCGCGGCCCGTCACGGACGAGGCGGGCGACGCCTCGGTCGCCGTCCTCGCGACCGCGGGCAAGGAGTCGGCCCTGATCGCCGACACCCTGCGGCGTGCGCACCTGCGCGACGGCGTGCCGTGGTCGCGGATGGCGGTGATCGTCCGTTCGGTACCGCGGGTGCTCGCGCCCCTGCGACGGTCGCTGCTCGCGGCCGGGGTGCCGGTCACCACCGCCGCCTCCGAACTGCCACTGGCGCGGCAGCATGCGGTCGGCGGGCTGCTGCTCGCGCTGCGGGCGATCGCCGGCGGACCGTTCACCGGTGAGGACGCGCTCGCGCTGGTGTCCGGGCCGGTCGGCGGCGCGGACCCGGTCACACTGCGTCGGTTGCGCCGTGGGCTGCGCCGCGTGGAACTTGCCGCCGGGGGCGAGCGGGATTCCGCGGAACTCCTGCGCGCCCTGATCGTCGAGGGCGAGCAGGAACACCAGCAGGTGGTCGACAAGCTGACCGACGGCGAATTCGGCGCCCTGCGCCGCACCTTGACCGTGCTGTCCCGGTCCAGGAAGGCGTACCGCGAGGGCCGTGGCGTCGAGTTCGTGCTGTGGTCGTGCTGGCAGGCGACCGGACTGGAGAAGCGGTGGTCGGCGGCGTCCGTGCGCGGCGGCCCGATCGGTGCGCAGGCCGACCGCGACCTGGACGCCGTGGTCGCGCTGTTCGACGCGGCCGCCAACTATGTCGACCGACTGCCCCGGGCCAGCCTCGCCGGGTTCGTGGACTACCTTGCCGACCAGGAGATCCCGTCCGACCCGCGGTCCGCGGCGGCGGGGCCGGAGGCCGTGTCGGTGCTCAGTGCGCACGCCGCGGCGGGCCGGGAGTGGGACGTCGTCGTGGTCGCCGGCGTCCAGGAGGGATTGTGGCCGGGGCTGCGCGCCCGCGGCACCCTGCTCGGTACCGAGGCCCTCGTCGACCTGACCGCAGGCGTCGCCGACCCCGGCGAGACCACGCTGTCGCGGACGGCGCCGCTGCTGGCCGAGGAACGCCGGCTGTTCCTGCTGGCGTGCAGTCGCGCCCGTCGCACCCTTCTCGTGACGGCGGTGCGCGCGGCCACCGGCGACGCCGACCTGGAACCGTCCCGGTTCGTCGACGAGCTGCTCGGCGCCGACGAGGAACTCGGCGACTCGGCCGCCGACCTGGCACCCGCCCTGCCGAGCCGGGTGCTGGCGCTGCCGTCCTTGATCGCGGAACTGCGCCGCGTGGTGTGCGACCCGGAGCTCGCCGACACCGATCCCGACAAGCAGCACCGCGCGGCAACCCAGCTCGCCCGGCTCGCCCGCGCCGGGGTGCGCGGCGCCCACCCCGAACACTGGTACGGGGTGGCCGACCCCAGCACCACCGAGCCGCTGTGGCGGCCCGAGGACGGCCCGGTCCCGTTGTCCCCGTCCACGATCGAGCAACTCGACGCGTGCCCGCTGCGATGGGCGCTCGAACGCCACGGCGGCAGCGACGGGGAGAACACGCACGCCGTCACCGGCACCCTCGTGCACACCCTGGTGCAGGCGGTGGCCGGGAAGATGCCACCCGACCAGGTGCGCCGGGCCCTCGCGACCGCGTGGGACGCAGTCGATCTGGGATCGCAGTGGTATTCGCGCCGCGAGATGGACCGGACCGCGCAGATGATCGACTCGTTCTCCGAGTGGCTGCGGCGCACCCGCGGTGAACTGACCGAGGTCGGTGTGGAGGTCGCAGTCGACGGGGTGCTCGAGGCCCGCGTGGAGGGGGAGCCGGCGGTGCTGCTGCGCGGCCGGATCGACCGGCTCGAACGCGACGCGGACGGCCGCCCCGTCGTCGTGGACGTCAAGACCGCTCGCACCCCGGTCAGCAAGGAGACCGCCCAGCAGCACGCTCAGCTCGCCACCTATCAGCTCGCAGCCGCGCGGGGCGCGATCGACGGCGAGCCCGCCGCGCAGCCCGGCGGCGCGCGACTGGTCTTCGTGGCCAAGGCGAACCGCAAGGACGGCGCCACCCAGCGACTGCAGGAACCGCTGACCGAGGAAACCGAGGAACAGTGGCTCGACGTGGTGCACGCGGCAGCGGCGGCGACCCAGGGCCCCGGATACTGGGCACGGCCGAACGACGGGTGCCGGCACTGCCCGGTGATCGGGAGCTGCCCGGCCCAGGAGGAGGGACGGCAGGTGACCCAGTCGTGAGCGCCCGGATCTCGCCCGCGGCGGTGGCCGCCGCACTCGGGCAGTTCCCGCCGACCCCGGAGCAGGCCGCGGTGATCGCCGCGCCGCTCGGCCCGACCCTGGTCGTCGCAGGCGCGGGCGCGGGAAAGACCGAGACGATGGCCGCGCGCGTGGTGTGGCTCGTCGCCAACGGACTCGTCGACCCGGAACAGGTGCTCGGCCTGACCTTCACGCGAAAAGCCGCACAGCAGTTGACCTCCCGGATCCGCAAACGCCTCGCGCGCCTCGCGCATCCCGAGGTGGTCGGCGTGCTGGGGCTGAGCGAGGAACTGCGCGGCCGCATCCTCACCGGGGAACCGGAGGTCAGCACCTACCACTCCTACGCGGGCCGGCTGCTCACCGAGCACGGGTTGCTGCTGCCGATGGAACCGTCCGCCGAACTGCTGTCCGAGACCGCGCTGTGGCAGCTCGCGCACCGAGTCGTCAGCGCCTACGACGGCGACCTCGACACCGACCGCAACCCCACCTCGCTCACCGAGGCGGTGCTCGCGTTGTCCGGGCAGCTCGCCGAACACCTTGTCGAACCCGACGACCTGCGGGAGGCCCACACCGAGCTCGACAAGCTGATCCACACGTTGCCCGCCGGGCCACGGCAGCGCGGCGGGCCGAAGAAGGACCTGCTCGACCTGCTCGAGACCCAGCACGAGCGGGTGGCGCTGCTGCCGCTGGTACAGCGGGTCTCCGACGCGCTGCGCCGCGAGGGCGCCCTCGACTTCGGCAGCCAGATGTCCCTCGCCGCCCGCGTCGCCGCCGAACATCCCGAGGTCGGCTGCTCCGAACGGGAGCGGTTCCGGGTGGTGCTGCTCGACGAGTACCAGGACACCGGGCACGCGCAGCGCGTGCTGCTGTCGTCGCTGTTCGGTGGCGGCGAGGACGGTTCCCTCGCGCTGACCGCCGTCGGCGACCCGATGCAGTCCATCTACGGCTGGCGGGGTGCGTCGGCCGCGAACCTGCCCCGCTTCGCGACCGACTTCCCGCTGCCGGACGGGCGGCCCGCGCCACGCCTCGAGTTGCTGACCAGTTGGCGAAACCCTTCGGAGGCACTCGAACTCGCCAACGCCGCCTCGGCGTGTCTGCGCGAACTCGGGGTGCCGGTGCCGGAACTGCGTCCGAAACCCGATGTGGCGCCCGGCGACATCCGTCTCGCACTCCACGAGGACGTCGACCGCGAACGCGACTGGATCGCCGAACGGATCGCCGCCGAGTACGCCGACGCCGCCAACCGGGGCGAGGCGCCGCCGACCGCGGCGGTGCTGATCCGTCGCAACGCCGACGCCGCGCCGATCGCCGCGGCACTGCGCCGCAGGGGACTGCCCGTCGAGGTGGTCGGGCTCGGCGGCCTGCTGCACGTCCCCGAGGTCGCGGATGTGATCGCGATGCTCCGCCTGGTCGCCGACCCGCTCGCGGGCAGCGCGGCCGTGCGCGTCCTGACCGGTGCCCGCTGGCGACTCGGCGTCGCCGACCTCGCGGCCCTGTGGCGGCGGGCGCGGGAACTCGCGGTCGGCGCGGCGCGCGGCGCGGGAGGTGCGGTCACCGACGCCGCCAGCCTCGACCAGGCCCTGGACGCGGCGCTGCCCGGGGAGTACGCCGAGCAGGCAGGCCTGGCCGACGCGATCGCCGATCCCGGGGCGCCGTCACGGTATTCACCCCTCGGTCACGCCCGTATCGGCGCGCTCGCGGCGGAACTGACGTCGCTGCGCGAACGGATCGGGCAGCCGCTCACCGAACTCGTCGCCGAGGTGGAGCGGGTGCTCGGCATCGGCATCGAGGCACAGGCCCGGCTGCCGTGGACCGGCCCCGGTGGCGCCGGGCGCGAACACCTCGACGCGTTCGCCGACGCCGTCGCCGGCTACGGCCGCAACCCGTCCGCCACCCTGACCGGGCTGCTGGCCTTCCTCGCCGCGGCGGAGACGGTCGAGAACGGACTCGCCCCGGGCGAGGTCGAGGTCGCCCCGGACCGGGTGCAGGTGCTGACCGTCCACTCCGCGAAGGGGCTCGAATGGCAGGTCGTGGCCGTCCCGCACGTGGTCGAGGGGGTGTTCCCGTCCGGCACCGCGACCGGCACCTGGCTCGGCTCGGTCGCCGAACTGCCCCCGCAGTTGCGCGGAGACCGAGCCCAGGACGGTGACGGGTCCGACGGGGTGCCGGTGCTGGACCTGGAGAACGTCTGCGACCGCAAGGATCTCGAGGACGCGCTCACCGCCCACAAGGAGGCACTCGGGCGGCGCAAGCTCGAGGAGGACCGCCGGCTGTTCTACGTGGCGCTCACCCGCACCGAACGGGCGCTGTATCTGTCCGGGTACCACTGGTCCGAGTCCGGCAGCAAGCCGAAGGGGCCGTCGGAGTTCCTGACCGAGATGCGCGCGGTGGTCGAAATGTCATCGGAGGCCGGTCGTCCGATCGGGATCGTCGAGCACTGGGCTCCCGACCCCGAGCCGGACGTGGAGAACCCGCTCACCGCGGACCCGGTGAACGTGCAGTGGCCGCAGGACCCGTTGGGGGACAGGCGTACCGCGGTCGATCACGGGTCGGAGCTGGTGCTCGCCGCGCTGTCGGCGACCGAACCGGCCGCGGCTCCCGAGGCCGCCGACGAGAATCCGGACCCGGAGGGCTGGGCCGCGGACGTGGACGCGCTGCTCGCCGAGCGAGCGGCCCGGGCGGCGGCCCGGGCGGAGGTGGCACTGCCGAACCAGATGTCGGTCAGCCAGCTGGTGGACCTCGCGGCGGCCCCCGACGAGCTCGCCGCTCGCCTGCGCCGGCCGCTGCCGTTCCCGCCGAACCCGCTGGCACGCCGGGGCACCGCGTTCCACGCCTGGATCGAGCGCAGGTTCGGGGCGACCCGGCTACTGGACATGGACGAGCTGCCCGGCGCCGCGGACACCGACGGCGCCCCCGACGGTGACCTCGAGGCACTCCAGGAGGCATTCCTGCGGTCGCGGTGGGCGCACCGCAGCCCCGTCGAGGTGGAGGTGCCGTTCGAGACCTCCATCGCAGGCACCGTGGTGCGCGGCCGGATCGACGCGGTGTTCGCCGACCCCGACGGCGGGTGGACGGTGATCGACTGGAAGACCGGCGCCGAACCCAGCGCCGCGAACGAGCATGCCGTCGCAATGCAGTTGGCGGCGTACCGGATCGCGTGGGCGGAGCTGATGTCGGCGCGGGTGCTGGCCCGCGGCGGCGACCCCGTCGATCCCTCCCGTGTCCGGGCCGCGTTCCACTACGTGCGGACCGGCCGCACCATCGCACCCGAGGACCTGCCCGACGCCGCCGACCTGGTGCGCCTGATCGAGACCGCAGGCGCCGAGGCGACGGCGGGCTCAGCCCTTGCGCCGCACCTTCAGCGCGGCGACGACGAGCGGGATCTGCAGCGGTAGCCGGGCCACCGCGACGGCCTTCGCCGGCACCGACTTCCTGTCGCTGCGTAGCCAGTCGACCGCCATCTGGACGTTGGCCGGGAAGACGGCGACGAACAGGGCGGCCGCGAGGGTGCCGCCGATCCGGCGGGTGCGGGGCACCGCCAGCGTGGCCCCGATCGCGAGTTCGGCGGCGCCGGAGACCTGGGTGTAGGTGCGGGCGCGCCCCGGCAGCAGGCGCGGGACGATCGCATCGAACGGTTTCGGGGTGGCGAAATGCAGCGCACCGGAACCGAGCAGCAGCGAGGCGAGGGCGGGGGCGGGGGAGATGGGCACGGCTCCACCCTGGCCCACCGCGGTGGAACACGCCAGGGCTGGGGAGGTGACGGTGTCGTGGCCGGGGAGATGGGGGCCGTGTGGTCGCGGAGTCGGGTGCGGGGCCCGGGCGCGGGCGGGTCGGAAGACTGACCGCGTGGCCGCGCGCGATCCGCCGGTGGCGAGGGTTAGGCTCCCTGCCGATGTATGCGAACTGGAGTACCAACCATGGCCGGTAAGTTGCGCCAGCGACTGCGCGTCCAGGAGAACCTCACCGAGCGGCCCGACTACGCGCTGGTCGGTGTGTTGCGGATCCCGGAGGCGGTGCGCAGTCCCTCCCAGCTGATCTTCCGGCGCCTGATGATGGCCGCTGCGGTGCTGGCACTCGCCGTCGCCGTCGTGTACATCGACCGCGACGGGTACAAGGACGCGCAGGAGAACCCGCTGTCGCTGCTCGACTGCATCTACTACGCGACGGTCTCGCTGTCGACCACCGGATACGGTGACGTGACGCCACTGTCCCCGAGCGCGCGGCTGACCAACGTCCTCCTCATCACCCCACTGCGGGTGCTGTTCCTGATCATCCTGATCAGCACGACCTTGGCGGCGCTCACCGAACGGTCGCGACAGGCATACAAGATTCAGCGTTGGAGGCAGAGCATGCGCAATCACACCGTCGTCGTCGGCTACGGCACGAAGGGTCGGACCGCGGTCGACGCGATGCTCGGTGACGGCATCAAGCCGTCCGACATCGTGGTCGTGGACACCGACCAGGTGGTGCTGGACACGGCGGCCGGGCTCGGCCTGGTGACCGTGCTCGGCGACGCCACCAAGTCGGACGTGCTGCGCCTCGCCGGCGTGCAGAACGCGGCGTCGGTGATCGTCGCGGCGAACCGCGACGACACCGCCGTACTCGTGACGTTGACCGCGCGCGAGGTCGGTCCGAAGGCGAAGATCGTCGCCGCGATCCGGGAGACCGACAACGCTCACCTGCTGCGGCAATCCGGTGCCGACTCGGTGGTGGTCTCCTCCGAGACCGCGGGCCGCCTGCTCGGCATCGCGCGGACGACCCCGACGGTCGTGGAGATGATCGAGGACCTGCTCACGCCGGAGGCCGGGTTCGCCATCGCCGAACGAGAGGTCGAACCCGACGAGGTCGGCGGCTCGCCGCGGCACCTGTCCGACATCGTCCTCGCCGTGGTGCGCGACGGGCACCTCGTGCGGGTCGGCGCGCCCGAGGTGGACGCGGTCGAGGCGACCGACCGACTCCTCTACATTCGCCGCGTCTGATCCCGGTCGCGCGTACCCGCGCACCGCGCGCCGATTCCGGCCCACCGGCAGTTGTCCGCCTCGATGGTGGGAGACCGCCGGGATGACCTGAAAATGGCCCGGCGGTGTCGGATCGAGTCGAGGCAGACGGTCCGGGCGCCCGCCGTTCGGTGAACGTCGGTGCGCAGGGCCGGGTTCGGGTCAGCCCAACGGCTCGAGAATTCCCTGTGGCGCAGATGGCACGGGGCGCTTCTCCGACATGAACCGACCGGTCGCGAACACCACGGCGCACGCGAGCACCGCCAGGCCCGCCCCGACCGCCACCGAGATCGCGGCCGAATGGCCACCCGAGTCGGCGACCTCCCCACCGAACCAGTTGCCGACCGCGGTGCCCAGGGTGATGCCGGCGCTGAGCAGGGTCATGACGAAGCCGAGCCGCCGCGCGGGTGTCCGGTCGCCCGCAACCTTGAACAGCGTCACGAGGATCGGGCCGATCGGGGCGCCGATCAGCAGCAGGACGACCGCCATCTGCCACGGAACACCCGGCAGCCACAGCAAGGCCAGCGCAGGGACCAGCACGACGGCACACGCAAGCCACCGCGTCGACGCGGTCAGACGATGACTCCACCGAGACACGCTCAATGCAGCTGCGCCGGACGTCAATCCGAGTGCCGCATAGATGAGCCCGCCGCTCCCCGGATGCCCGGTCTCGTCGGCGAAGACCGCGGTCGTGGTGGCCAGCGAGCCGAAAATCGTTCCGACACCCACCATGCCGGCGAGGAGAACCGAAACCAGGCTCCACGGCACCGGGACCGGCTGGTCGCCGAGTTCCCGATCGGCGGTCGGGCCGCTCCTCGTCACGGGAGCCGCGAAGTCGGCGCTGGGGTGCAGCGCAAACCAGGGGACCACGATCGCGGTGAGCGCGACGATCACATAGAGCGGTGCTGCGGGGCCGAAAATCGAGGCGATGATGCCAACGGCCGCGGGACCGAGGACGAAGCCGAGTTCGTCGATCGTGCCTTCGTAGCCCTGCGCTTCCGCCACGGCCCGCTCCGAACCGCGTTCGGACAGCCCCCGGATCCAGCGCACTCGGGTCATCGGACCACACTGCGGCACCACGATGCCGGCGGCGACCGCCGCGACGAGCAGAGGCGGTGACACGGTGTGAGCATCACCGCCGGTTGCCCCGGTGGCGAGCACTGCGATGACGGCCGCCGCATAGGCCACGGTCGCGACGAGGAGGGTCAACCGTTGGCCCCAGCGATCGGATGCCACCCCGGACAGTGGTGCGCCGACAGCGACACCGACACCCGTTGCGGCCGCGGCGATGCCGGCTGCGGCGAAATCGGACGACGACGCGACGACATAGGTGAGAACACCCATGACCAGCATCGACAGCGGCAGTCGAGCCAACGCCGATATCGGGAAGTACGCGGTTCCGACGAGATCGTGCATGGCACGGAAGTGGGAAGGGTTCGAGTTGTGGGTCATCCGCACCTTTTCGGACGGTTTTCTCCATGGAGAAACCACGCGCGGCGTCCCTGCCTCCCGCCGTGCCGAACCCTGAAGCAACCCGCCGAGTCTAACGGAACGTTCGCGCATGCCACCGGCGGCAAGTTCGACCGCAATGTCGGCGACGGAGAATCCGCCCGGGGGCGACGCGCGGTTCCGCTGCTCGCCACCGCCTCTCCACGCGCCTGCTGCCGACGTCCGCGCCGTGTCCACCTAATGTGGGTGCGTGGCTGATTTCGTGATGACCGAGGTCCCGTTGCTGTCGCGCTCGGCGCTCGATCGGGCGGAGGAATTGCGTTCCGACACCGACGCGTTGCGCGCCGGATGGGCGGAGGCGCTGGTGTTGCGGATCAACCATCGCGGACAGGCGCGTGTCGACGGAACGGACCTGGTGCTCGAACCGGCCATCTCGCTCGGTGACGAACCCGTCTCGGGCGCGGTGTTCCTCGGCCGACGCGAGGGCCGTCACCTGTGGGCGGTGCGCGTGCCTGCGATGACCGGCGAACTCGCCGACCTCCGCATGATCGGGCACCGACTCGACGATTCCAGTGCGGGCCTGCTGACCACCGCGGTCGCGGTGCTGAACTGGCACGCCGCCGCCGGATTCAGCGCAATCGACGGGGCGACGACCACGCCGACGATGGCCGGCTGGTCACGGCTCAGCAGCAGCACCGGCCACGAGGAGTTCCCACGCACCGACCCGGCCGTGATCTGCCTGGTGCACGACGGCGCCGATCGGGTGCTGCTGGCGCGCAACGGAACCTGGCCCGAGCGGCGGTTCTCGGTGCTGGCCGGGTTCGTGGAGGCCGGGGAATCGCTGGAGTCGTGTGTGGCGCGGGAAATCGCGGAGGAGGTCGGGGTGACGGTTCACGACATCCGATACCTCGGTAGTCAGCCGTGGCCGTTCCCGCGGTCGGTGATGATCGGCTTCTCGGCGGTTGCGGATCCCGATGCGCCGCTGATCTTCGCCGACGGGGAGATCGCGGAGGCCCGCTGGTTCGGTCGCGACGAGGTGCGCGACGCGCTCGCGCTGGGGGACTGGTCGTCGCCCGCGGAGGCGCCGCTACTGGTCCCCGGCTCGGTCTCCATCGCCCGCGGCATGCTCGAGGCGTGGGCCAAGTAGCCGGCTCCGCCGGCGCGGCCAAGTAGCCGGCTCCGCCTGCGCGGCGAAATAGCCGGCTCCGCCGGCGTGGCCAAGTAGCCGGCTCCGCCTGCGCGGCGGACACACGGCGACGGCCGCCTCCTCCCGGGGGGCGGCCGTCGTGCGGTCCGGCTCAGACGCCGAGGACCTTCTTCACCTCGGCGAGGCTGGGGTTGGTGGCCGTGCTGCCGTCCGCGAACTTCACGGTCGGGACGACGTGGTTGCCGCCGTTGACGCTGCCGACGAACTCGGCCGAGGCGGGATCGTCCTCGATGTCGATCTCGACGTAGCTGATGCCGTTCTCGTCCAGCTGCTTCTTGAGCCGGCGGCAGTACCCGCACCAGGTGGTCGAGTACATGGTCAGGGCGGGGGCGGTCTCGGTTGCGGTCACGCGGCTTATAACACCACGGTCGCGGCGAATTGTTCCGTGCCGCGTCGCCGCCGGTGAGTGATCTTCACCCCAACGAGGGTGAAAAACACTCACATGCGGCGCAGGCGCATCAGGCTGTCGGACCGCCCTGTCATGATGGAGTCCATGTCAGCGCGCGCCCAGGATTCCCGAGACAACGTCACCGGTGACAACGTCGAGGGCCTGGACCCGCAGCAATCCGCCGCCGTCCTCGCGCCGCGCGGTCCCGTCTGCGTCCTCGCGGGTGCGGGCACCGGCAAGACCCGCACCATCACGCACCGGATCGCCCGGCTGGTCGCGGACGGTCACGTCGCGGCCGGTCAGGTCCTCGCCGTGACGTTCACCGCGCGAGCCGCGGGCGAGATGCGTGGCCGGCTGCGCACCCTCGGCATCGGCGAGGGCGCCAACCAGGTGCAGGCCCGTACCTTCCACGCCGCGGCGCTGCGGCAGTTGCGGTACTTCTGGCCGCAGGTGATCGGCGACACCCAGTGGGAGCTGGTGGACCGCAAGTTCGCGATCGTCGCGCAGGCGGCGAACCGCGTGGGATTGCCGACCAACACCGAGAGCGTGCGGGACCTGGCCGGGGAGATCGAGTGGTCGAAGGCGTCGCTGGTCGCGCCGGAGGACTACCCGGCCGCCGCGGCCCGGATGCGCCGCGAGCCCCCGGCCGACGCGGCGAAGGTGGCCGACGTGTACGCAGCGTACGAGTCGCTCAAGGTCCGCGGCGACACGATGCTCCTCGACTTCGACGACCTCCTCCTGCACACCGCAGGCGCCCTCGAGGAACACACCGCGGTGGCGCAGGAGTTCCGGGACCGCTACCGCTGCTTCGTCGTCGACGAGTACCAGGACGTCACGCCGCTGCAACAGCGGGTCCTCGACGCCTGGCTCGGCGAACGCGACGACCTGACCGTCGTCGGCGACGCCAACCAGACCATCTACTCGTTCACCGGAGCGTCGCCGCGCTACCTGCTGGACTTCTCCAGGCGGTTCCCGGACGCGACGGTCGTCCGTCTCGAACGCGACTACCGGTCCACGCCCGAGGTGGTCTCGCTGGCGAACCAGGTCATCGGGGCCGCACGCGGGCGGATCGCAGGCACCCGGCTGCAACTGATCGGCCAGCGCCCGCCCGGCCCGGCGCCGACGTTCGCCGAGTTCGACGACGAGCCCGCGGAGGCCGCGGCGGTCGCGCGGTCGGTGAAGAAGCTGATCGACTCCGGAGTGCCCGCCGCGGAGATCGCGGTGCTGTACCGGATCAATGCGCAGTCGGAGGCGCACGAGCAGGCGCTCACCGAACTCGGCATCCCGTTCCAGGTCCGAGGTGGCGAGGGGTTCTTCACCCGGCCGGAGGTCCGGCAGGCCGTCGGCGCGTTGCGGCAGACCGCATCCCGCGAGGACCTGCCGGACGGCGCGGACCGCGGCCAGGCTCTGGTGACACTGGTGCGGGCCGTGCTCGTGCCGATGGGCCTGACCGACACCGAGCCCGCCGGTGCGCAGGCCCGAGAGAAGTGGTCGTCGCTCACCGCGCTCGTCACGTTGACGGAGGAGCTGCTCGTTCACCAGCCCGACCTCGACCTGGCCGGGCTGCTACGCGACCTCGCCGCCCGCGCCGAGTCCCGGCACCCTCCGACCGTCCAGGGCGTGACGCTGGCGTCGTTGCACGCCGCGAAGGGTCTCGAATGGGACGCGGTGTTCCTGGTCGGGCTCACCGACGGCACCCTGCCGATCCAGCATGCGTTGGGCGACAAGTCGACTCCGCCCGACGAGGCGGCGGTCGAGGAGGAGCGCCGGCTGCTGTACGTCGGGGTCACCCGTGCCCGCGAGCACCTGCAGCTGTCGTGGGCGTTGTCCCGAACGGCGGGTGGACGCCGCTCACGCCGCCGGTCGAGGTTCCTGTACGACCTCGTTCCGGAGGATTCGCCGGCCTCCCGGATCGCGGCACCCGTCGCGCAGAAGAAGCGGCCCCGCTGCCGGGTCTGCGGAAAACAACTCCTCGGCACGGCTGCGACGATGCTCGGCCGCTGTGAGACCTGCCCGTCGAACATCGACGCCGCGTTGTTCGCCTCGCTCAAGACGTGGCGGCTGGAGAAGGCGAAGGAACTGAAGGTGCCCGCGTACGTCGTCTTCAGTGACACCACCCTCACCGCGATCGCCGAGCAACAGCCCAGTGACGACCGTGCACTGGTCGCGATCCCGGGGATCGGCGCGAAGAAACTGGAACGGTTCGGCGCCGACGTCCTGGCGGTGGTGCGCGGGGAGGATCCGCTCTCCGTCGCGCAGCCGACCCTCATCGAGGGCGCATAACCGCAGGTCAAAAATGGGTTGTGCGGTTCCGGCGGTACCGCTTACCCTGGTTTTCGACGTTGCGGGCTTTCGGCCTGCCGTCACGGCCGGCCTGCGATGCTCGCGCATCGACGGGATAGCACGAACGACAGTTGTCGCACGAACGACAGCGGTCGCACACAGGAGAGGGAGGTGATCGGAACCATGATCGATCGGAACAGCAGCGCGCAGGGATACGCGTCGTCCGTTCTTGTCGGCGGCGCCGCTCACTTGCCCGCCGCCATGTGGGCGGAGGCGCCGAAGCGCGTCGTCCGCCGTCGCACACATGCAGCAGCCCTGTCGTCCGTGCCCCGGATCGCACACCGAGACCACACTCGGTAGCAATCTCCTCCCCGGCCACGGACGCCCCAGCGGACCGTGGCCATTCGTGTTTTCGAGTACCTCCCCGGAAGGGGACGACGCTCCAGGACAGGTCACCGGTTCGCACCCCGAACCCATCGACGAGTCCGTAAGGAGCACGACGTGTCCACCGCGACAGTCCGCACCATCACCGAACCCACCATCACCGGGCCGGTGCAGCGCGAATTGCCTTGCCGTGCCGACAATCCCGACCTCTGGTTCGGGGAGACCCCCGCCGAACTGGAAACGGCCAAGTCCCTCTGCGCACAGTGCCCGGTTCGGGCGCGCTGCCTGAGCGCGGCCCTCGACCGCGCCGAGCCGTGGGGTGTGTGGGGCGGAGAGATCCTCGACCACGGCGTCGTGATCGCCCGCAAGCGCCCCCGCGGCCGTCCCCGCAAGGTCGCCGTCTGCGCCTGAGGCGGCGCCGCACCGCCGCACCGCCGTTCGGCTCAAGGGCACCTTTGTACGCTTCAGGCGCACGAAGGTGCCCTTCAGCCGGGGGTGGGGCCGAGCGAATCGAGCTGGTAGTCGACGACGACCGGTGCGTGGTCACTCATCCGGCGGTCCGCGCTCGGCTCGCGGTCGGTGCCCGCGGCGACGGCCGCCCGCGCGAGCCCGGGCGTCGCGAGGTGGTAGTCGATACGCCACCCCGTGTCGTTGGCGAACGACTGCCCCAGCCACGACCACCACGAGTACGGGCCGTCGGTGTCGGGATGGTGGCTGCGGACGACGTCGACCAGCGTGCGGGGCGACAGGATGGAGCCGAACCACTCCCGTTCCTCGGGGAGGAATCCCTCGGCCTGGTTGCTGCGCCGCCAGTTCCGCACGTCGTGGCGGGTGTGCGCGATGTTGAGATCACCCATCAGCAGCAGTTCCCGGCCGCGGGCACGCGCGTCCAGACGCGAGCGCGTCAGCTGGCGCGCGAACCCGTCGAGAAAACGCATCTTGCGTTCGTAACGCGCACCGCCGTCCGGTGCCTCCCGCATCCGCCCCGGCTTCTGGAGATGCGCGGGCAGGCCCCCCTTCGGCAGGTACAGCGACGCGACGGTGATCGGCGCGTCGGCGAGGTCGACCTCGACGTACCGGCCCTGCGGGGCGAACTCCCGTAGTCCCCGGGCCAGCGGCACCGGGTCGAGTTCGGTCGTGTCGGTGTGGACTTCGCCGGGTGCCCGTACCAGGGCCGTGCCGCTCCACGTCCGCACCGCGACGGGAGCGTGCCGCGTCAGGACCGCGACGCCATTGCGTCCGGCCAGCACGCCCTCGTCGTAGGCGAGGTGACAGGAACCGAAGACTCCGGGGGGAATCGCCGCCGCGCGTGCGCGCACCTCCTGCAACGCGACCACGTCGGGTTCCCGCTCGGCCAGCCACTCCTCGAAACCGCGACGCTGCGCGGCCCGGATTCCGTTGATGTTGAAGGTCGCGATCCGCACGGTCGCCCAGTGTATGCAGCCGCGCCAGGCGGTCACCCGGATGGCGGCTGCGCGGTGTGTCGACCCGGAATTGCGTGTCCGGGTTCGCGAATACCGGTCTCGTGTCGACTCTAGCGATCGTCGGACCGATCGTGCTTGGCTGGAAGAGGGGACCCCGATGAGGAGCCGACATCATGGCCAAACCATTCCGAGGCGTCGTCAATCTCGACATTCGTGACTCGGTCCCGGACTGGGGACCGTACGAGCAGCCGAAGGCCCCGCCAGGTGTGCCGAACGTGCTCTACATCGTTCTCGACGACGTCGGGTTCGGTGCCCTGGGCTGCTACGGCGGCCCGATCGAGACACCGAACATCGATCGGATCGCGGCGAACGGGCTGCGGTACGGCCAGTGGCACACCACCGCCCTGTGCTCACCGACCCGATCCTGCCTGCTGACGGGCCGCAATCACACCACCAACGGTATGGCGTGCATCAGCGAGGCAGCTGTTGGCTTCCCCGGCGCGAACGGTCACATCCCACCCGAATGCGCCACCCTCGCCGAGATCCTGGTCGATCACGGTTTCAGCACCGCGATGGTCGGCAAGTGGCATCTGTGCGCCGAGGACGAGATGAACATGGCGTCCAGCAAACGGCACTGGCCGACCGGCCGCGGCTTCGACCGCTTCTACGGCTTCCTCGGTGCCGAGACTAACCAGTGGTACCCGAACCTCGTGCACGACAACCACACCGTCGAGCAGCCTGCCACCCCGGAGCAGGGCTACCACTTCAGCGTCGACATCACCGACAAGGCCATCGAGTACATCGACGACGTCAAGGCGATCGCGCCGGACCGGCCGGTGTTCCTGTACTACGCCCCCGGCTGCGCCCATGCCCCACACCATGTTCCGCAGGAGTGGGCGGACCGGTATCGCGGCAGGTTCGACGAGGGATACGAGGCGATCCGCGAGCGCACCCTCGCCCGGCAGAAGGAACTGGGTCTGGTCCCGGAGAACACCGAGTTGCCGCCGCTGAACCCGATCGGCACCCCCGACGGACGGACCGGTCCCGACGGGCAGCCGTTCCCCCCGTTGGACTACACGCGGCCCTGGGACACCCTGTCCGCCGACGAGCAGCGGCTGTTCGCCCGGATGGCCGAGGTGTATGCCGGTTTCCTGTCGCACTGCGACGACCAGATCGGTCGAATGCTGGACTATCTCGAGGAGATCGGCCAGCTCGACGACACGCTGATCATGCTGGTCGCCGACAACGGTGCCAGCGGTGAGGGCGGTCCCAACGGCTCGGTCAACGAGAACAAGATCGCCAACGGTGTGCCCGACGACCTGGCCGAGAACCTCGAGAAGCTGGACGAGCTGGGCGGCACCAAGACCTACAACCACTACCCCAACGGGTGGGCGATGGCGTTCAACACCCCGTTCAAGATGTGGAAGCGGTACTCGTTCAACGGCGGTACCTGCGATCCGTGCATCATCTCGTGGCCGGCGAACATCGCCGCCCGCGGTGAGACCCGAGACCAGTACCACCACGCCATCGACCTGGTGCCGACCGTGCTGGACTGTCTCGGCCTCGAACTGCCCGACGCGATCAAGGGTTACACGCAGCATCCGTTGCAGGGTGTGAGCATGCGCTACAGCTTCGACGCGAAGACCATCCCGACGGCGAAGCACACCCAGTTCTATTCGATGCTCGGCACCCGGGGGATCTGGCATGACGGGTGGAAGGCCGTCACCACCCATCCGGCGATCAGTGGGTGGAGTCATTTCCCCGACGACACCTGGGAGCTGTACCACACCGACGTGGATCGGGCCGAGCTGCGCGACCTCGCCGCCGAGGAGCCCGGCAAGCTCGCCGAACTCGTCGGCCTGTGGTTCCACGAGGCAGGCGCCAACCGGGCGTTCCCGCTCGACGACCGCTCGGCCGTCGAGATTCTCACCACCCCGCGTCCGCAGCTCGCGGCGCCCCGGAACCGCTACGTGTATCGGGGCGGGGGTGCCGAGGTGCCCGAGTCGGTCGCGGTCAACATCCGCAACCGGTCCTACTCGATCGGGGCCCTGGTCGATCTGCCCGGACCGGGAGCTGCCGGGGTGCTGCTCTCGCACGGCAGCCGGTTCGGCGGGCATGCCCTGTACGTCAAGGACAACCGGCTGCACTACGTGTACAACTTCCTCGGCAGCGAGGAGCAGCGCATCAGTGCGACCGAGGACTTGCCGACCGGGGAGAAACTGGTCTTGGCCGCGTCGTTCGACAAGGAGGGCGAGGACCCGCCCGGCACGGCTCACGGGGTGCTGCGCCTCTACTACGGCGACCGCCAGGTCGGCGAGGGCCGGATCCGGACCCAGCCCGGAAAGTTCGGCATCGCCGGCGAGGGTCTCACGGTGGGTCGCAGCACCGGGGAGACGGTCACCGACGACTACCCGGGCACCGCACCGTGGGCGTTCACCGGCGGGACCCTGGACCGGGTGGCGATCGATGTCAGCGGCGAACCGTACGTCGACCTCGAACGCGAGGCGGTCGCGATGCTCTCCCGTGAATGACGGGGGCGTCACCATGACGGACGCGGCGCCGGCCGCACCCGCTGCGGGCTCGCCGCAGGGGGAGTCCCGCCGGCTCGGGAGCGGAGATCCGCTCCCGAGCTGGCGGGAGGGCGCCACCAAGCGGGCCATCCTCGGCTTCGTCCGATCCGTGACCGCCGAGGGTTCCGCCGTCCCGATCGAGGAGCGGATCGCGGTCTTCGACAACGACGGCACGCTGTGGTGCGAGAAGCCGATGCCCATCCAGCTCGACTTCATCCTGCGTCGCCTCGTCGCCATGGCAGAGCAGGATCCCTCGCTGCGTAGCCGCCAGCCCTGGCAGGCCGCCTGCGCCCGCGACTACGGCTGGCTGACCGGCGTCCTCACCGACCACTACCGCGGCGACGACAGCGGGGTGAAGGTGTTCGCCGTCGGGGTACTGACGGCGTTCGCCGACATCACGGTGGAGGACTTCGAAACCCAGGCCGACCGATTCCTCCGCACCACCGACCATCCCACCCTCGGTCGTACCTACCTGACGTGCGGCTACTCGCCGATGATCGAGTTGCTCGGCTACCTCGACGCCCACGGGTTCCGCAACTACATCGTCTCCGGCGGCGGCCGCGACTTCATGCGGCCGATCAGTCAGGACGTGTACGGGGTGCCCCGCCAACGGGTCATCGGAAGCAGCGCCTCACTGACCTGGAGCGGCGACGGCCCTGGCGGCGCGCTGATCCACCAACCCGAGTTGGACGTGCTGGTCGACGGTCCCGAGAAGCCGATCCGGATCTGGAGCCGCGTCGGCCGACGGCCCCTGCTGGCGGCCGGGAACAGCAACGGCGACATCCCGATGCTGCGGTTCTCCGAGCAGCCGGACCGGCCCTCGCTGCAACTGCTGGTGGTCCACGACGACTCAACCCGTGAGTTCGACTACCGGGAAGGCGCCGAACAGGCGATCGACCTCGCAGGCACCAGGGACTGGACAGCCGTCAGCATCAAGGACGACTGGGCGACCGTGTTCGACCGGCGCGGGTAGAGCCGCGACCCCCGGCCGTGCGCCCTTCTCGCCCTTTGCCGTGTCGGACAGTCGACCGGGTTTCGTCGAACGGCAGATTGCGGTGTCCTGCGACCTTTCTGTGCAGGTCGGCAGCCCTCTTCATGCCGCCAGGCCTCGAGTCGGCGTCGTCACCCGAGCGCCACGCCGAGTTCGGCGGCGAAGGTCTTGATCATGTGCTGTACGCCGATCTCGTTGCGGCCGATGATCATGTGGTCGTGCTGGCCGCGCCGCACCCCCTCGCCGCACTGCGGCAGCATCGCGAAGTCCTCGTCGCGGACCGCGCCGTGCACCTGGGCGAAGACGGTGTCGTACAGGTCGCGTTGTTCGTCGGTGGTCGCGGGGATGCGGGCCATCCAGCTGTGGCGAAGGGTGCACCGCGTCGGGGATCCGGCGGGAAGCATGTCGAGGATCTCGACGCCGACCGGGCTGTTCGCGAGGATGAGATTGGGGTAGATCCAGTAGATCACCCCCATGTTCGCCAACGGGTCCCACGAACCCTCTGGATTGGTGTCCAGGTCGGCAATCCAGTTGAACGGGAAGCCCATTCGGTGGTGTCTGCCGAACGCGTCGTGAATCGAGGTGTTGGCGACGGTGTTCTGGCCGATCACGCTCTCGGAGTGGACGAACGGGAAGTGGTAGCTCTCGGCGAACGCCTCGAGCGCACCCTTCCAGCTGACGTCCGACTCGAACTCGCGCTCGTCGTGGTAACCGTAGGACCGGTAGTCGAACCGGGCCAGTTCCGGCCCGAGGGGGCCGAGATGTGCGTCCACGTCGATGGATTCGTCCGCGTTCAGGACCGCCCAGACGAATCCGTGCCTCTCCTGGCTCGGGAGTTCCACCAGTCCGTAGTCGGCGCGGTCCATGCCGGTGAAGCCCTCCTTGCCCGGTACGCCGATCAGGTTCCCGGTGTTCTTGTAGGTCCAGGCGTGGTACGGGCAGGTGAACCGGGTGGTGTTGCCGGACCCGCAGGCGGGCATCGCGCCGCGGTGCCGGCAGTAGTTGAGGAAGACGTGCGCTGTGCCTGCGCCGTCCCGGGTGACCAGCAACGAGTCGCCGAGCACGCTGCGCACGACGTAGTCGTTCGGTTGCCCAACCTGCGCGCTGGGCACGATGGCCAGCGGGGTGCGACGCAGGATTTGCGCCTCCTCGACCTCGGTGATCTTCGGGTCCCGGTAGTAGTGCAGCGGCACGCGCAGCGGTGAGTCCGCCATGTCGGTCGTGCCGTCCAGCACATGCCGGAGCGCGCGCCGGGTGAGGTCGTCCACCGTGTCGGAGTGTCGGGTGTCGGGCTGTGTGGTCATCGTCTGTCCTTTCCCGCGCCGGTCGGCCGCAGTGTCGAGACCATACAACAGGGCATGTTTGTATGGCCTGGTTTCGGTGGATCCGCGCCGCCGCCCGAGGTCCACCCGGCGTGATCGCGCACGGGTAGGGTTCGACCGACAACTTCGCTGGACAGGAGGGATGACGGGCCGATGCGCACACACGGCTGGTCGGGCGCCACCCCCGCCGACGACGACGAGGCGATCGCCCGCATCCTCGCCGCGGCCCGCCGCGCCGTGGACCGCTCCGGCGGTGACATCAGCATCACGGAGGTGGCCCGGGACCTCGGTATCACCCGGCAGACCGTCTACCGGTACTTCCCGACCGCGGAGGCACTGCTCGGCGCCACCGCGATCGCCCAGGCCGGCCCGTTCCTCGACATTCTCGCCACGCATCTCGGTGGGATCCGCGACCCCGCGGAGGCCGTCGTGGAGGGCATCGCCTACACCCTCGAACAGATACCCGAGGAGAAGTACCTGAACATGGTGCTCGCGCCCGGACGGGCCAGTGCCTTCTCTGCGGGCGTCACCTCGGACACCGCGCTGGCGTTCGGCCGGTCGATCCTCGAACGGTTCGCCGTCGACTGGGCCGAGGCCGGTCTGGCCGGTGCGAACCTCGACGAACTGGTCGAGCACATGCTCCGCATCGTGCAGTCGTTCGTCATCGATCCCGGTCGTCCACCCCGCAGCGGCGACGAACTGCGGCTCTACCTGAGGAAGTGGGTCGCCCCTGCTGTGGACCGAATCCGGTCACAGGCCGGCGCGCACTGACCGGACCCCAGGTGTTACTCGGCTCGCCGTACGTCCTCGGTGAAGCCGGGCAGCCACCGCGTCAGGATCCCCATGTAAGGGGCCTCGGCGTCGAGCTGGGCGCAGATACCGACCGACCCCAACAGCACCCGGAAGATCATCACGTACTCGGGCGGCATGTTCAGCGCGCGGGCGGTCCGGAAGTGTTCCGACGAGAAGTCGGTCGCGGTGCCTGCCGCGCGCTGCAGCCACGACCGGGTGAAGTGGAACGACTCGGTGTGGATCGGGTCGGTGAAGGGGCGCAGGTAGTTCGCGATCTCGGCCTCGGTGACATTGCGCCCGGGAAGCACGAAACCGTTGCCGCGCAACAACTCCGTCAGCTCGTCGAACCGTTCCTCGAGGGCGAGCCGGACCATCCTGCCGAGGACGGGGGGAAGTCCGCCGGGCATCGGGGCACAGGCACCGAAGTCGAGGACGCCGAGGCGGCCGTCGTCGCACAGCATGAAGTTGCCCGGGTGAGGGTCGCCGTGCAGCAGCTCGACGCGGGCGGGGGAGGCGAAGTGGAACTCGGCCAGCCGCGCACCGGCGATGTTGCGCTGCTCGGCCGTGCCGCTGCTGATGACCGTCGACAGCGGGGTCGCGTCCATCCACTCGGTGATCACCACCTTCGGGGAGCTGGCCACCACCTTCGGGATCGCGAACTGCGGGTCGCCGGCGAACTCGGCGGCGAACGCGCGCTGATTGTTCGCCTCGATCCGGTAGTCCAGTTCGTCCTCGGTGCGAGCGCTGAGTTCGTCGAGCACCGGCTTGATGTCGGCGCCCGGCATCACCGCGGTGAACATGCCCGCCATCCGGGACAGCGTCTTCAGGTCGGCCCGCAGTGCCTCGTCGGCGCCGGGGTACTGGACCTTGACCGCCACGTCACGACCGTCCGACCACACCGCCCGGTGCACCTGCCCGATGCTCGCCGACGCGGTCGGGGCGTCGTCGAAACTGGCGAACCGTTCCCGCCACCGGGTGCCGAGCTGCGCGTCGAGGACGCGGTGCACCTTGCGGGCGGGCAGTGGCGGCGCCTCGGCCTGCAGCTTCGTCAGCGCGTCCCGGTACGGCTCGGCGAACTCCTCCGGGACCGCCGCCTCCATCACGCTCAGCGCCTGGCCGAGCTTCATCGCGCCGCCCTTGAGCTCGCCGAGCACCGTGAACAACTGTTCGGCCGCCTGCTGGGTCAGCTTCGCGTCGATCTCGTCCCGGTCGCCGCCGGCGAGCTTGCGACCGAAGCCGACGGCCGCACGCCCCGCGATCCCCAGCGGGATGCTCGCGAGTTTGGCGGTGCGGGCTGAGCTGCGGCGGGGAATGTCGGGCACGCCCTCAATCATGGCGGACGATCGCCGCCTTCGCCTACACCTCAGGTGAGCAGCCGCAGTCCGGGTGTGTCGGCCACGGTCGACGCACCAGCCGCGGCGACCGAAGGTCGAGTTCCAGGGTCGCGTCGAGGCTGGCGGGAGGGCGACTCGGGTCGCCGTCGATCAGCGCGGTGAGTTCGCTCACGGCCAGCGCGACGGTCGCGAGCACGGCGTCCGGGGTGGCGGTCCCGACCCGGCCGAGCAGCTGCGCCGCCAGGTGCGGCCACTCGGCGTCCAGGCCGGTGCGGATCAGGTCGGCGCAGCGCAGGCAGCTGGTGCGGCCCGGCACCACCAGCGGCCCGACGACCCCGCGTCCGTCCCGCAGCCGAACCGGAAGGTGCGCGGTGCCCGCCGCCATCAGGTCGGCGACGGTCTGCGGATCCGGAACGAGGTCGTCGGTGAGCACCACGCAGTCGATGCCGTCCGTCGGTGGGCCGACCCCGGCACGGTCCGGGACCGACCGTCCGATCCGGACGCGGCCGTCACCGAGCGCGGTCGTGAGACCGTCCGCGAGCGGGCCGCGGCCGTGCAGGTGCACGCTGCGCACCGTCGGCTTCCGGCGGAACGGCAGCAAGGCGCCCACCCGGGCGAGCTCGGACAGGATCTGCCCGATGTCGTCGCTGTCGACGCCCACACGGTTGGCCTGCCAGACGATCTCGGCGCGGCTGTGGTGCCCGTCGAGCAGTCGCAGCAGGTCGGCGAGCGCGGCGGCGGTGACGCCGGCGGGCGGCCGCAGCAGCAGCGCGGTCTCTGGGTTCCAGCCGAGTTGAAGGGTGCCGCTCGGCCGGGTCAGGACCGGGGTGCGGGGGTCCAGGCGCGGGCCGTCGAGCGGGGTGGTGGCGACGCGGGTCATGCGGGCAGCGTGCCAGCACACACCCGCCGCGGAGGTGCCCCGCGGCGGGTTGTCCACAGGGTGGCAACACCGTGGACCTGCGGTTTCGTCCCTATCCGCTAATTGCTCGGGGAGTCGGGTTCGCCGGTCTCGCCGCGCTCCTCGCGTTCGCGGGCCTGCAGCGCCTCGAGCTGGGCGATCGGATCGTCGAACGTGCTCGATCCACCGCCGACCACCCGGTCGACGAATCCGGCCGGGCTGTCCAGGTCGCTCGAGTCCGGAAGCAGGTCCGGGTGCGCCCAGACCCCGTCGCGGCCCTCGGCGCCGGAGGCGTCGGTGAGCTGTCGCCACAACTGCGCCGCCTCGCGGACCTTGCGGGGGCGGAGTTCGAGTCCGACCAGGGTGGCGAACGTCTGTTCCGCCGGGCCGCCCGTCGCGCGACGGCGGCGCAGGGTCTCGCTCAGCGCCGCCACCCCGGGCAGTCGCTCGCCGAGAGCCTGCGCGACCACGACCTCGACCCAGCCCTCGACCAGGGCGAGCAGCGTCTCCAGCCGCTCCAGCGCCTGCTTCTGCTCCGGCGTCGTCTGCGGCTCGAACGTGCCCTGCTGCAGCAACTCCTCGAGCTTCGACGGGTCGCTCAGCGCGCTCGGGTCGAGACCCTGTGCCGCCTCCTCGATCGCCGAGAAGTCCATCTTGATGCCGCGCGCGTACTCCTCGACGGTGGCGAGAAGGCGCTGCCGCAGCCACGGCACGTGCACGTACAGCCGCTGGTGCGCGGCCTCGCGGGCGGCCAGGAACACCAGGACCTCGCGGTCCGGTTGCTCGAGGCCCTCACTGAACTTCTCCACGGCCGCAGGCAGCAGCGCGGCCACCCCGTTCGGACCGAGGGGAAGCCCGATGTCGGTGGAGGTCAGCACCTCGGACGCGAGCTGCCCGAGGGCCTGCCCGAGCTGAGAGCCGAACGCGAGGCCACCCATCTGGCCGATCATGCCCAGCATCGGTCCGGCCATCTGCCGGGCCTCCTCCGGCAGTCCGGACACCCACATACCCGACACCTGCTCGGCGACCGGGTCACACAGCCGCTTCCAGGTGTCGATGGTGTTCTCCAGCCAGTCGACCGGCGTCCACGCGACGGTCCGGGTGGCGCCGGCGGGCAGCTGCGTCGCGCCGTCGAGCCACAGCTCGGCGAGGTGCGCGGCGTCGGCGATCGCGGACGCGGACCCGGACGACACCGAGGTGACGGAACCGATCTGCTGCAGCGCCAGCTTCTTCGCCACGTCGTAGTTCACCGGACCGGACTGGCCGCCGGTGCCCATCGCGCTGCCCATGCCGCTGAGCATCTGCCCGAACTGGGTCAGCATCTGACCGAGCGCGGCGGGGTCGAAGCCCTCGGCGTTGAAGCCGAACGGCATCCCGCCCGGCCCCGTCGGACCGCCGCCGGTGTTGTCCCCACCCGAACTGCCCCCGCCCGTGTTCTTGTCGCGGTCGGGGTCGTCGTCGGAGTTCGAGAAGCCAAACGGCGGATTGCTCATACGTCAACGGTACAAGGCCGTGCGGGCGTCGGTGGCAGCGGAAATCACGCCGAGCGCGAACACGCGGACCGAGAACACGGAGAAACCGGCCCGCGTGCGGCCGGTGCAACGGCGGCCGCCGACCGCCGCCCTCTACGCTGGGCCGAGTGAATCGACGGATGCTCACCCTGGTTGCTGCGCTGGTGCCGGTCGTGGCGTTGCTCGGGCTCGGGACGGTCGTGCAGGTGCCGTTCGTGGCGCTCGGACCCGGTCCGACCTTCAACACGCTCGGGGAGGTCGAGGGCAAGCAGGTCGTCGAAATCGAGGGCACCGAACTGGATCCGACGACCGGGAACCTGAACATGACGACGGTGTCCGTGCGCGACGGGCTGACCGTGTTCGATGCTTTCGGGTTCTGGCTCAGCGGCCGCTACGGCCTCGTGCCCCGCGAGGAGGTGTACCCGGCCGACCGCAGCCGTGACCAGGTGCAGGAGGAGAACGCCGCCGACTTCGCCCAGTCCGAGGAATCCGCGGAACTGGCCGCACTGCACTTCCTGAACAAGCCGGTCGCGCTGGAGGTCACCGACGTCTCCGCCGACGGTCCGTCCCACGACCTGCTGCGCACAGGTGACCGCATCGTGAGCATCAACGGGACGCCGGTCCGGACCGTGGGTGAGGTGCAGCGCTCCGTGGCGGACCTCGCGCCGGGAACCGTCGCGACGATCGTCGTCGAACGCGACGGCGGTCAGGTGACGGTGCCGGTCACGCTCGGCGCCCGGCCCGGACACGACGACGTGGGCTATCTGGGGATCACCCCCACCGAGAAGCCCGACGTGCCGTTCACCGTCGACTTCAACCTCGCCGAGATCGGCGGCCCGTCGGCCGGGCTGATGTTCACGCTCGCCGTGATCGACAAGCTGTCGCCGGGCGAACTCAACGGCGGCGGGTTCGTCGCAGGCACCGGCACCATCGACTCGGACGGTGACGTCGGCCCGATCGGCGGCATTCCGTACAAGCTGATCGCGGCCCGGGAAGCCGGCGCGACCACGTTCCTGGTGCCGGCGAAGAACTGCGACGAGGCCAAGCAGCGGGTTCCGGACGGGCTGCGACTGGTGAAGGTCGACAACCTCACCGGCGCGGTCGACGCGCTCGAGTCGCTGAACTCCGGCGGCGACGCCCCGTCCTGCTGACCGGCCGCTCCCGCTGACCGACCGCTCCCGCTGACCGACCCGCTCCCGCTGACCGACCGAATGTGGGATTCGGTCAGTCAGACCGACCGAATCCCACATTCGGTCGGAAGGGTGGGGGTCGGGTGGCGGGGGACAGGGGTCACCAGTCGTCGTCGGTGGCCTCGAAGGTCGCGTGCAGTGCGTGGACCAGTCCGGGGGCCAGGTTGTCCCCGGTGCGCAGTTCCGGCTCGGCGAACGGGTCGTCGTCCTCGTCGGGCGCCAGCGCGATCGCGCACTCGGACCGGCCGTCCCGCAGGACCGCGGCGAACAGCCTCGCCGCACGGCGGTCGGGATGCGAGCCCGCTGCCGCGCGGATGACGTCGTCGGCGGCGTTGTCGCCGGACAGGGCGACCGAGACGGCGGAGTCCAGCTCCACCTCGGCGGTCGGGGGCAGCACCAGGATCTCCTGGACGAGCAGGCATCCGGCCACCCCGTGCGACCAGCTGGTGGTGCCGAGGTACTCCTCGAGCGCGGCGGCTCCGCCGTGCAGGTCGTCGGGAAGTGGATGCTGTTCGATGGGCGTCAGCTCGGACCCGGCTTCGAGCTGGTCGATCAGATGCGGTTCGGCCACGGCGATCGCCGCCGTCGGGACGAGTGCGAACATCCGCGGTGGCTGCCCCCAGCCGTCGGGCTCGACGTGGCCTGCGACCTCCTGAACGCACCGCGGCAGGGCGTCGTCGGAGATCGGGTCCGGGTGGGATGTGCCGTCGAAGTCGCTCACCTATTCATCCTCGCACCCGGACGACGCAGCCGGACAACCCGGACGACGCACCCGGACAACCCGGACGACGCCGGTGGTCACATCGGTAACCCACGTAGAGTGGGACAAAACACCCTGCGGCCCGCTCGTCGTGCCGCCCGACCACGGGAGCGTGACACGTGGGCATGCGGCCCCCCACCGGATTACCTTCGTTGTCCAGACGGAGCCGAGTGTTGTTGGTACTGGCGCTTGTTGTGGCCGTACTGCTGCTGATCGGGCCGAGGCTGATCGACACGTACGCGAGCTGGCTGTGGTTCGGCGAGGTCGGGTTCCGAGGCGTCTTCACGAAGGTCCTTGTCACCCGGATCCTGCTGTTCCTCGCCGTCGCCCTCCTCGTCGGCGGTGCCGTGTTCGGCGCGTTGCTGCTCGCGTACCGGTCCCGTCCGGTGTTCGTACCGGCCGCGGGGCCCAACGACCCGATCGCCCGGTACCGGACGACCGTGATGAGCAGGCTCAAGCTGTTCGGCGTGGTCGTGCCGGTCGTGATCGGCGTGCTGGCCGGGCTGGTCGCGCAGTCCAGTTGGGTTGCGGTGCAGATGTTCATGCACGGCGGCGACTTCGGGCAGCATGACCCGCAGTTCAACCTCGACGTCGGGTTCTACGCGTTCGATCTGCCGTTCTACAGGTTGGTCCTGAACTGGCTGTTCGTCGCGGTGCTGATCGCGTTCTTCGCGAACCTGGTGACGCACTACATCTTCGGTGGTCTGCGGCTGACCGGGCACGAGGGAGCCCTGACCAAGGCGGCGCGCATCCAGTTGGCGGTCCTTGCGGGCACCTTCGTCCTGCTCAAGGCCGTCGCGTACTGGCTCGACCGCTACTCGCTGCTGTCGAGCAGTCGGAAGGAACCGACGTTCACCGGCGCCGGTTACACCGACATCAACGCGGTGCTGCTCGCGAAGCTCATCCTGATGGCCATCGCCATCATCTGCGCAATCACGTTCTTCGCGGCGATCTTCCTGCGGGACATGCGGATTCCGGCGCTCGCTACCGCGCTGCTCGTGCTCTCGTCGATCCTGGTCGGCGCGGTCTATCCGCTGCTGGTCGAGCAGTTCTCGGTCAAGCCGAACGCCGCGGTCAAGGAGCGCGAGTACATCGAGCGCAACATCGCGGCGACCCGGCAGGCGTACGGGATCTCCGACGACAAGGTGACGTATCAGCCGTACTCCGGTGACGGCACGAAGGCCCCGCAGGACGTGCCGGCCGATGTCACCACGATCGCGAACGCCCGACTGCTCGATCCCAACGTCCTCTCGCCGACGTTCACCCAGCAGCAGCAGCGGCAGAACTTCTACGGGTTCCCGCCCACCCTCGACATCGACCGCTACGACCTGGGCGGCGAGAAGCGGGACTACGTGGTCGCGGCGCGCGAGCTGTCGCCGAACAACCTGCAGGGCAACCAGACCGACTGGATCAACAAGCACACCGTGTACACCCACGGTGACGGTCTGGTCGCGGCGCCCGCCAACCGGGTCACCGCCCCGGTGCTCGACCCGACGCAGGACACGTCCAACAACGCGGGCTACCCGATCTACACCGTGAGCGACATCGCGTCCCAGCAGCAGGGGACGCAGGTCATCAAGGTCGATCAGCCGCGCGTCTACTTCGGTGAGGTGATCGCCCAGGGTGACGCCGACTACGCGATCGTCGGCAGCGGCGACGGCTCGGCTGCCCGTGAGTACGACACCGACACCTCGAAGTACACCTACACCGGGCAGGGCGGCGTCCCGATCGGGAACTGGTTCAACCGGTTGACGTTCGCGGCGAAGTACGCCGAGCGCAACATCCTGTTCTCCAGCGTGATCGGCTCCGACTCGAAGATCATCTACAACCGGGACCCGAAGACGCGCGTGGAGAACGTCGCGCCGTGGCTGACGACCGACGGTGATCCGTACCCGGCGGCGGTCGGCGGCCGGATCGTCTGGATCGTCGACGGGTACACCACCCTCGACAACTACCCGTACGCGCAGCGCAGCTCGCTCGAGGGGATGGTCGAGGACAGCATCGACCAGACGACCGGTCGGCCGTTGCCGCGCAAGGAGGTCTCCTACATCCGCAACTCGGTGAAGGCGACCGTCGACGCGTACGACGGCACGGTGACGCTGTACCAGGTCGACGACCAGGATCCGGTGCTCAAGGCGTGGATGGGTGTGTTCCCGGACACGGTCCAGCCGAAGAGCGCGATCAACGACGACCTGCGTTCGCACTTCCGCTACCCGGAGGAC
The DNA here is from genome assembly GCF_053589375.1 of Rhodococcus sp. NPDC003348. Classification (NCBI taxonomy): domain Bacteria; kingdom Bacillati; phylum Actinomycetota; class Actinomycetes; order Mycobacteriales; family Nocardiaceae; genus Rhodococcus; species Rhodococcus sp. NPDC003348. The sequence continues at coordinate 2,135 of NZ_JBSFRT010000034.1, read as the reverse complement.
CTGTTCAAGGTGCAGCGGGAGATGCTCGCGAAGTACCACGTCGACGATCCGGGCGAGTTCTTCACCAACAACGCCTTCTGGTCGGTGCCGAACGAGCCGACGGTCGAGGGCTCGAAGCTCAACGAACCCCCGTACTACGTGCTCGTCGGTCAGGAGGGAACCGGCAAGCCGGTGTTCCGGTTGACCAGCCCGATGGTCGGTTTCCGCCGCGACTTCCTGTCCGCGTACATCGCGGCGGACTCGGACCCGGAGAACTACGGCAAGATCACCGTGCTGCAGTTGCCGCGGGACAAGCAGACACAGGGTCCGGCGCAGGCGCAGAACTCGATGATCTCCGACGCCCGAGTCGGCTCGGAGAAGGCACTCCTCGAGCGCACCAACAAGATCCAGTTCGGCAACCAGCTGACGCTGCCGATCGCGGACGGCGGGATCCTGTACGTGGAGCCGATGTTCACCGAGCGCAGCGGCGCGAACAACGCGACGTTCCCGCAGCTGACCAGGGTGCTGGTCAGCTACCAGGAGCCCGGGCCGACCGGTCGCGTGCGGGTGGGGTACTCGGCCACCCTGGCCGATGCCCTGAACCAGGTGTTCGAGATCGGAACGGGCAGCGCCGCAACGGCTCCCGGCGGAACGGTCACCGAGCAGCAGTCGACCGGTAACACGCCCGCACCGGTGGTCCCGGCGCCGGAGCAGACGACCCAGCAGCCGGCACCGCAACCGGGTGGAACCACCAACCGGGATGCCGTGGTTGCCGAGCTCGACGCCGCGCTCGCCGCAGTGCGGTCGAGCCAGCAGAGTGGCGACTTCGGTGCCTACGGTGCGGCGCTCGACCGGCTGCAGAAGGCGGTCACCGACTACCAGAGCCTGCCGAAGTAGTCGGGCCGGAACCGGCGAAAAGGGCGCCCCGCCGATCGAATTCGATCGGCGGGGCGCCCTTTTTCGTGTGCTCGGCTCAGCGGGTGATGCCGGCCAGGTAGATGCTGTTGGCGGCGATCAGCTCACGCAGCTGGTCGCCGTAGCCGTACTGGTCGGCGGTGGCGACAGCGGCGTCGGTGGCCTGCTGCACCTGGTCGGCGCTGGGGGCCGGGAAGTTCTCGGGCAGGGCCGGCACGGTCGCGACCGGCGGAACCGCGGCGGGCAGGTCGACGGCAGGCGCGGGGGCGGGCTCGGGAGCCGGCTCGGGCTCGGCGGCCGTCAGGTACTGACCGCAGTGCGGCCACGCGCCCGCGCCTTGGGTCGCGAGGACGTTCTCCGCGACGCGGATCTGCTCGGCCTTGGAGGCGGTGTGCGGGGAGCCGCTGCCGCCGTTCGCGGCCCAGGTGCTCTGCGAGAACTGCAGGCCGCCGTAGTAGCCGTTGCCGGTGTTGATCGCCCAGTTGCCGCCGCTCTCGCACTGCGCCACGCCGTCCCAGTTGTAGGTGGCGGCGGAGGCGGTGGCGGTGCTCAGGGCCATCGGGACCGCGGCGAGGGCGGCGGTCGCGGCGACGGCGCCGAGCGTGCGCGTGGTTGTCTTACGGATGGTCATGCGGGGTGAATCCTCTCCGCGCTTGCAGACGGGGCCGCGTGGTGCGATCGGTGCCGGTGTGGCCGTGGCGGACAGACTGCTGTTCGTCGCCCGGCATCGTCACTGGCACGCCCGTCCCTGCCCCTCGAAGGTTTGGGGGTTCCGATCCCGCGGGGCAGGTCGAGCAGCGGCGGGTCGGCTGGGCCCGGTGGTTTCGGGCCGGGATCGACGCTAGCCAACAAATTGCTGTGGGTCATATCCGTCGAACTTCGGCCTGCCGCAACGCAAGTCGCCGATGTAACGCGGCTTTCGCCAGGTCATCCCGGCGCGTTGCGTCTCGCGGGCAGCTCCGTTATCCCGTCGTAATGTGGTGGGGATCACCGAATTTCGGTGAAGTGCGCCACAGGTTTCCGTCGCCCCGGGCGCGCGTCGGTGGCGCGGTGGCGCGATCGGCGGCCGGTTTCCCCGGTTGTGCAGGCGATTTGTGTTCGGTTCTTCCGTTCGTGTAACTTCGTTCATGCAGCGCGGGGTGGAGCAGCTCGGTAGCTCGCTGGGCTCATAACCCAGAGGTCGCAGGTTCAAATCCTGTCCCCGCTACCAAGAACGAAGGACCCGGTACCCAGGTACCGGG
>NZ_JBSFRT010000033.1:0-69968 GCF_053589375.1 Rhodococcus sp. NPDC003348 | reverse complement strand
GCACCGTAGGCGCCTGTGCGCCTTTTCGGTGGCTCCAGCCACCGAAAAGGCGCACAGGCGCGAAGCGCCTCTACGCTGAGGCCATGCCCGACGATTCAGACAGCTTTCGGCTTCAGGTGGTGTCGGAGGCGCTACGGCTGTTCTCCGAGCAGGGGTACGAGGCCACCAGCGTCGACGAGATCGCCGACGCCGCGGGCATTTCGCGCCGGACGTTCTTCCGGCAGTTCCGGTCCAAGGAGGACGTGGTCTTCGCCGACCACGAGATCCTGCTCGCACAGGCGTCCCGGTTCCTCGCCGAGGACCACGCCGACCCCTGGGATGCGGTGTGCGATGCGGCCGTGATCGTCTTCGAGCGCTTCTCGCACTGGGACGACGTCGCCGCCCGCCGGTACGCGGTGGTGCACGAGGTGCCCGCACTGCGGGACCGCGAGATCGTCACCGGCTACCGCTACGAGCGGCTCTTCGTCGAGTACCTCCGTCGTGCGCTGCCCGACGCCGACGACCTCGCCCGCGTGCAGTTCGCGGCATCGGTGACCGCGACGCACAACTACCTGCTGCGCCGGATGGTGCGCGACGGCGCCGAGACCACCTCCCCGGAGTTGCGGGCAGCGCTCGCCGAGATCCGCCGGCGTGTGGACCCGGCGGACACCGAATCCGATCGGGACGAGGACGTCGTGGTCGCGGTGTTCCCGCGCGGGACCGCGCCCCAGCGCGTGGCGGACCTGCTCCAGCGCAGGCTGGACGGTCATCGGTCGTAAAGGGTGGCACTCGGTGCCGCGCCCTGGCACGTAGTACCCCGAGCTCGTCGGAGGGTGTGCGGTATGATGGCCCGTGAATGGCACTGAGTGCCGCGCTGATCGTCTGACCCACATGCGGTGACGCGACTTCCCACCAAGGAGCGACTGATGGCTGGAAACCCGGACTTCGACCTGTTCAAGCTCGCTGACGAGCACGACGAGCTGCGGGCCGCGATCCGCGCGCTGGCCGAGAAGGAGATCGCGCCGTACGCCAAGGAGGTCGACGAGAAGGCCCGGTTCCCGAAGGAGGCGCTCGATGCCCTCATCGCGTCCGGCTTCAACGCCGTCCACGTCCCCGAGGCATACGACGGCCAGGGCGCCGACTCCGTCGCCGCGTGCATCGTCATCGAAGAGGTCGCGCGTGTCTGCGGTTCCTCCTCGCTGATCCCCGCCGTCAACAAGCTCGGCACCATGGGCCTGATCCTCAAGGGCTCCGAGGAGCTGAAGAAGAAGGTGCTCCCCGAGATCGCCGGCGGTGCGATGGCGTCCTACGCGCTCTCCGAGCGTGAGGCCGGCTCCGACGCCGCCGCGATGCGTACCCGCGCCAAGGCCGACGGCGACGACTGGATCCTCAACGGCTCCAAGTGCTGGATCACCAACGGCGGCCAGTCCACCTGGTACACCGTCATGGCCGTCACCGACGCCGACAAGGGCGCCAACGGCATCTCCGCGTTCATGGTCCACAAGGACGACGAGGGCTTCGTCGTCGGCCCGCTCGAGCACAAGCTCGGCATCAAGGGCTCGCCGACCGCCGAGCTGTACTTCGAGAACTGCCGCATCCCGGGCGACCGGATCATCGGCGAGCCAGGCACCGGCTTCAAGACCGCCCTCGAGACCCTCGACCACACCCGCCCGACCATCGGCGCGCAGGCGATCGGTCTGGCCCAGGGTGCGTTCGACGCCGCACTCGCGTACACCAAGGACCGCAAGCAGTTCGGCACCTCGATCGCGTCGTTCCAGAACACCCAGTTCATGCTCGCCGACATGGCGATGAAGATCGAGTCGGCCCGCCTCATGGTCTACACCGCGGCCGCTCGTGCCGAGCGCGGCGAGAAGAACCTCGGCTTCATCTCCGCCGCCGCCAAGTGCCTGGCCTCCGACGTCGCGATGGAGGTCACCACCAACGCGGTGCAGCTGTTCGGTGGCGCCGGCTACACCACCGACTTCCCGGTCGAGCGGATGATGCGCGACGCCAAGATCACCCAGATCTACGAGGGCACCAACCAGATTCAGCGCGTCGTCATGTCGCGCGCCCTGCTCAAGTGAGCTGACGCACAACACCCCCAGCGTTCCCGAATGGCCCATTCGTTCAATCGAACTGAACGGATGGGCCATTCGGGCACTGTCGTCTCCGGGGAGGATGCCGGGAACGGTGGCTACGCTGGTGCCCATGCCCCGATTCCCGCTGAGCGAGCGGTGGTACCGCTGGAGTGCCGAGCACGTCGTCGGCATCGACCGCACGGTCGCGGTGCTGCTGACGTTGCTCTGCGGCACCCTGGTGGCGTTCACCGGCGAGGGCGTCGACCTCGTCGCGGTCCTGATCACGCTGGGCATGACGGTGCCCCTGGCCTGGCGGCGTACCCACGTGGCCGCGGCCGGGATGACGGTGGCGGCCTTCGCGGTCGCGCATGTGATCCTGGTGCCGAACATGATGCTGCCGTCGGTGATCGCGGTCCCGATCGCGCTGTACGCGCTCGCCGCCTACGGTCCCCGGTGGGCGAGCAGCACCGGACTGGCCGTCGCGCTCCTCGGCGCACTGGCGGCCGGGTTGCGCTACTTCCGCGGCGAGTCCATGAACTGGCAGGGAACGACGTTCACCACGGCGTTCCTGATCGTGATCGTCGTCGCGGTGTGGGCGTTCGGCGATCTGCGGCGGGTACGCAACCAGGAACTCGAGGGCCTGACCGAGCGGGCGCGGTTGCTCGAACTCGAGCGGGCGCAGGAGGCGGAACTGGCGGCGATGGGCGAACGCACCCGCATCGCCCGCGAAATGCACGACATCGTGGCACATTCGCTGACCGTCGTGATCGCCCAGGCCGACGGCGGACGCTACGGTGCGCCCTCGGATCCCGCGGCCGCGGTCGCCGCACTCGAGACGATCGCCGAAACCGGCAGGCAGGCGCTGACGGACATGCGCGCGCTGCTGTCGGTGCTGCGTGAGGACGCCCCGCGGGAGACGCGCTCGACGCCGCAGGTGTCGGACATCGAGGAGTTGGTGGGTGACGTGCGGCGCGGCGGACTGCGGGTCGACCTGCAGGTCGAGGGGGAGCCGCGCGAGCTGTCCACCGGCGCCGGACTGACCGCGTACCGGATCGTGCAGGAGTCGTTGACCAACGTGCTCAAACACGCGGGACCGGCCGCGCAGGTCGTGGTCACGGTGCGGTGGGCCGACCACGGGCTCGAGTTGAGCATCGTCGACGACGGTCGCGGGGCCGCCGGAGCGCTCGTCCCCTCGACGGGTGGCGGGCAGGGAGTGCTGGGGATGCGGGAACGAGCGGAACTGCACGGCGGCGACTTCGACGCCGGTCCGATCCCCGGCGGCGGGTACCGGGTTCGAACCGAATTGCCGTACACGAGAAGGGTGTGAGAACACGATGTCGGATGACGGGAACCCGATCCGGGTGGCCCTGGTCGACGACCAGCAACTGGTCCGGGCGGGCTTCCGGATGGTTATCGACTCCCAGCCGGACATGACCGTGGTGGTCGAGGCATCGGACGGCGCGCAGGCGTTGCGTGAGCTGGCCGACGTCCGGGCCGACGTGGTGCTGATGGACGTGCAGATGCCGAACCTGGACGGCATCGAGGCGACCCGGCGCATGACGGCCGGCGAGCCGGCCCCGAAGGTGGTGGTATTGACCACCTTCGACAACGACGAGTACGTGATCGGTGCGATCTCGGCCGGGGCCAGCGGATTTCTCCTCAAGGACGCCCAGCCGGAGGAACTGCTCGCCGCACTGCGGACGGTGCACCGCGGTGACGCGGTGATCGCGGCCCGCTCGACTCGCCGGCTGCTGCAGCACGTGGGGCCGATCCTGTCCGGTCCGCCGCAGCGTCTTCCGGACGATCTGACCCCGCGGGAGGTGGAGGTGCTCGAGGCGATGGCGTACGGGTTGTCCAACGCCGAGATCGCGGCGCGATTCCACGTCTCGGAGGCGACCGTGAAAACGCATGTGGGACGGGTACTTTCGAAGACGGATTCGCGCGACCGGGTGCAGGCGGTGGTATTCGCGTACCGGATCGGCCTGGTCCGGCCCGAGGACCTGCTCCGCGGGTAGTGCCCGCGCGTTCCGCCGATCTCGGCCCCGTCCCGCGGGATGGCGTCAGCGGTGTCCCCCTCCGGTATGACACACCACCGGCGGTGGGTATGACGCGGCACCATCGAAGATCCCCCCGCACGGCGACGACCCGGACGTGTCCGCGCACCTAGCGTGGAAAGCATGACCACACTGGACATTTCGGCGGCACGCGCGGTCGCGTTGACCAAACTGCACGGGGAAGGGGAGGCCGCGGTCCGCGCGCTGGACGCGGTGGACGTCGAGTTCCGCCGCGGCGCCTTCACCGCGATCATGGGCCCGTCCGGGTCCGGCAAGTCGACTCTGATGCACTGCCTCGCCGGCCTGGACGAGCCGTCCAGCGGCCGGGTGTATCTCGGGGAGACCGACCTGACCGGACTCGACGACCGGGGCCTGACCGAACTGCGCCGCGACCGGATAGGGTTCGTGTTCCAGGCGTTCAACCTGCTGCCGGTGCTCACCGCGGAGGAGAACATGCTGCTGCCCATGCGCCTGGCCGGCGTCGAGCCCGACCGGATGTGGATGCATCAGATCGTCACCCGGCTCGGATTGAGCGATCGGCTGGCGCATCGGCCGCACGAGTTGTCCGGTGGCCAGCAACAACGGGTCGCGGTCGCCCGGGCGCTGCTGCCCCGACCCGACGTCGTGTTCGCGGACGAACCCACCGGCAACCTGGACTCGCACGCGGGCGCCGAGGTGCTCGCGCTGCTGCGCGCCAGCGTCCGGGAGGTCGGGCAGACCGTGGTGATGGTGACCCACGACCCGGTCGCCGCGTCCTACGCCGACCGGGTCGTGCTGCTCGCCGACGGCCACGTTGCCGGTGAAATCGACTCTCCGACGCCGGATTCGGTGATCGAGACGATGCGAGGCCTGGGGGCGCGCGCATGCTGAGCCTGACGTTGGCGCAGGTCCGCGCCCACGGCGGCCGCTACCTGGCCTCCGGTGCCGCCATCCTGATCGCGGTGGCCTTCGTGGTCGCGACGCTGGTACTCGGTTCGACGACCTCCGCGAGCGTGACCAACTCGCTCGCCGGTCAGTACCGGACGACCACGGTGGTGGTCGACGACCTCGCGGGCGCCGGGCGGGCGCGAGCCGCGGCCGAGCAGGTCGCGACCCTCCCCGGAGTGCGGGCGGTCACCGTCGACGCGCAGGCGCCGGTGAAGGTCGCCGCCGCCGGTCGCGGCAAGCTGTTCGGCACGATCACCTCGCTCGCGGAGGCGCCGGACCTGCGCTGGCAGCGGCTCGCCCAGGGCCGCTACCCGACCGGGCCCGGGGAGATCGCGGTCGGATCCGGCGCGGGACTCGCGATCGGGGACAGCGTGGCGGTGACCGTGCGCGGCGCGCGCGCCGACGAGCGGACGGAAGCGGTCACCGGCACGGCGACGGTGGTCGGCGAAATCGACCTGTCCGGCAGCGCGCAGCGTCTCGGTGGTGCGGCGGTGTACACGACGAACCAGCAGCTCGAGGCTTGGGCGGGGGACGGTGGGCCGGATGGTGCGGTGGCGCACGAGATCCGGGTGGCCGGCGACGGCGATCCGGCCGCGCTGAGGGACGCGGTCGCCGCGGCACTCGGGCCGGACGTCACCGTGCACACCGGATCCGAGCGGGCCGAGCTGGCGTCGAAGGCGTACCTCGGCGACACCGACGCCATCCGCAACGTGCTGCTGGCCTTCGCCGCCGTCGCGGTGGTCGTCGCGGGACTGGTCATCGCGAACACGTTCGCGGTGCTGCTGGCCGCGCGAACGCGCGAACTGGCGCTGCTGCGGTGCGTCGGCGCCACCGCGCGTCAGATCCGGCGCAGCACCGGGATCGAGGCCCTCGCCGTCGGGGTCGCGGCGTCGACGGCCGGGGTGCTCGCCGGAATCGGGCTGGCGTGGGCTGTGACCCGGGCGGCCGCGGCGTTCGATGCACCGGTGCCGCTGGACACACTGGCCGTCACCCCGGCCGCCGTCCTGGCCGGTCTCGCGGTCGGAATCATCGTCACCTACCTGGCCGCGGTGGCACCGGCCCGCGCCGCCACTCGCGTCTCCCCACTGGCCGCGCTCGCGCCCGTCGAGGCGACCGCCGAATCGGCGGCGACCTCGAGGACACGGCTGGTCGCCGGGGTGGCCGGACTCCTCGCCGGAATCACGGTGCTCGGACTCGGGGTGTACGCCGAGCAGGTGGCGGTCGCCTGCGCTGGCGGCATCGGGACTGCGCTCGGTGTGGTCGTCCTCGGCCGGAGCATCGTGCCGCCGCTGGTGGCCGCGGTGGGCAGGGTGCCTGCGCGGCTGGTCGGACCCCTGGGGGAGTTGGCGGTTGGCAATGCGCTGCGGAACCCGCGTCGGACCACCGCGACCGCGACGGCACTGCTGGTCGGGGTGACGGTCACCGCGACGATGGTCGTCGGGATCGCCACGGTCGGAGCGGCGGCGCCGCGGGCGCTGGACGAGCAGTTCCCGGTCGACGTCACGATCGACGCCGACACCGGTCTGCCGCCGGGCCTCGAGGGGCGGATCGAGGGGATCGAGTCGGTGACCTCGACAGCACCCCTGCTTGGGGCCGACGTGGTCGCCGGTGACGGCACCCGGCTCGCCGTCCTCGGTGTCGACCGGGTGCAGACGGCCGCGACCCTGCGGATCCCGTTGACGTTGCCCGCGGCCGGGGAGATCTCGCTGTCGCCGGAACAGGCGGAGGCGGTCGGCGCCGCGCCCGGCGGCCGGCTGGACGTCGAGCGCGCGGGTATCCGCCGGTCCCTGACGGTGGTGGCGGGCCGGGAGGGACAGCCGGCGCTGGTCGAGCGGGCCGACGCCCTTGCCCTGGCGGCGGTTCCACAGTCGCTGTGGATCCGGTTGGTGGACGGATTGCCCGACCGCGACCTCGTGGCCGCGCAGAGCGAGATCACCGACGTGGCAGAGGAGTTCGCCCCCACCGCCGAGGTGGGAGGGGCGGTGTCGATGCGTGCGGCGATCGACTCGATCCTCGACGTCCTGCTGCTGGTGGTGGTCGGACTGCTGTCGGTGGCGGTGCTGATCGCGCTGATCGGTGTCGGCAACACGATGGCGCTGTCGGTGATCGAGCGCCGGCGCGAGTCGGGTCTGCTGCGGGCACTCGGCGTGACCCGGTCCGGTCTTCGATGCCTGCTCATCTGTGAGGCCGTGCTGGTCGCGGTTGTCGCGTCGGCGCTGGGGGTGGTGCTCGGGTCGGTCCTCGGCGCCGCCGGGACGGCCTCGGTGTTCGGCATCGACAGACTGGCCCAGGGTTCGATGCCGTGGCTGCAGTTGGCGCTGATCGTGCTGGTCGGCGGCGTGGCGGGGGTGATCGCCGCGGTGGTGCCTGCCCGAACCGCGGCGCGGGCCACTCCGGTTCAGGCGCTTGCCGTCTGAGCGGGGCTAGCCTGGCGTGATGCGTCCGGCGACACTCCGTCAGCGGGCCCGGACCGGTCGCACCCGACTGGTCCGGGACTCGCGCGGGAGCGTCGGTGCCCTGGTGGCGACGGGCGCGGCCCTCGGTTACGCCGCCGCGCTGGGCGCCCGGATCCGGTACGACCACGCGCACGGCCTGTTCGTGTGCACCGACCTGAGATTCGGGTTCGCCCGCGGCGGGACCACCGTCGGTGCCGTCTACCTCACCCGAACCAACGTGTCACCGGCGATGCTGCGGCACGAGTCCGTGCACGCCGAGCAGTGGGCCCGGTACGGGCTCACCTTCGCGGTGCGTTACCTGGCCGAAGAGATCCGGCGGCCGAGGCACCGCAACAGGTTCGAGATCGAGGCCGGACTGCGCGACGGCGGGTACCTGCGCGGCGCGGACGGGAACCGCTGACGGGTGGTCGAGTCTGCCGGTCGGGCCGATCGGGTGCCGTCAGCCGCGGCGGGCGGTGACCTTCTCCGCCTCGATGCGACGCTCCGTCCGGTCCGGGTCCGGGTTCGTCACCTGCACCAGCGACGCGCCGACGGCCAGGATCGACAGCAGTCCGTCGACGAGCTCACCGGCCGTCGTCCAGTCGGTGGTCGACAGCACCCGGTCCTGCGCGGAGAACCCTTGTGCCGAAGCCGATTCGGTCGCGGCACCGAGCACCTCGACCACCGATCGTCCGTCCAGGGCGGGTGCGCCTGCGGGCGCGGCGTCGGGGCGGAACTGGTCACCGTGCACCCGAACCGAGGTCGCGTAGTCGGTGACCCCGACCGGCAGGTTCTCGGCGGGACGTCCGAACGCGTCCAGCGAAAGCACCGCGATCTCGGCGGCGTCCGCCGCCTCGTCGAGGCGATCCGCGGTGATCAGGGCCAGGTCCGCGTCGGGGTCCGGCTCGAGCACCACCTCGGCGCCGGCCCACCAGCAGCCCAGGAGCACTGCGGCGCTCTGCCAGTGCGCGGGCAGCAGCACGCACACCCGCGACCCCGGCACCAGTCCGAACTCGTCGCGGATCAGGTTGGCGGTCTTGGCCGCCCAGTTCGCGAGGGTCAGCGCCGACAGTTCGATCCGGGCGCCGGACCGGTCGTCGTACCAGGTGACGCGGGGACCGGCCGGGTCGCGCTGCAGGATCGGGTCGAGCAGTGCCGAGGTGAGGTTCGTCGCTGCTGTCATGGTCTGGCCCTGCTCCCTCGGTTCACGCGCTCGTTCACGCATTCAGTTCACGCACTGCGGGCCCGTGCGCCCCGCGTCGATCGGCGGGCCGGGCGGGACCGGGGTCGGGCTGGTGCCCTGGTCGACGATGTCGGAGGTCGGGTCGGTCGAGGTCGTCGCGGACGTCGACCCGGAACCGGGACCGTCGTAATCCGTGGCGAGGACCACCCGCACCGTGTTCTTCGTCAGTGCGGAATCCTGCACCACCGGCAGTCCGCCGAGTGAAGCGGCCACCGATTTCGCGGCGTCGGAGTCGGGGTCGGCGGCCCGCACCTGGCTCTCCGACACCGTGTCACCGGTGTTGTTGCCGACGACGCCGGGCCGATACCCCTTGGCGGACAGGGCATCCGAGACCCGGGCGGCGAGACCGCCGATGCCGCTGTCGTTGGAGACGTCGACGATGACGGTGGACGGATCCACGGTCGGCGTCGGTTCGGTGTCCTTGTCGGTGTCGCTGTCCCCGGCCAGTCCGGCCACGTGCGCGCGGACGGCCTTCGGATCGACCTGGACGATCGACTCGCCGTAGTCGGTCATGGCGTTGATGTCGACCACCGGGATGGTCTCGAACCGGATCTGCCCGCCGGCGAGGTGCTGCAGTTCCCGCGCGAAACCGATGACGTCCCAGTCCTCGTCCAGCACGACCGACCGCTGCACGGCGGACGTCAACTGCGACAGCTTGCCGGGGTTGCTCAGCGTCTTGGCGCTGAGGACCTCGTGCACCAGCGACGCCATGAACACCTGCTGCCGCACGATCCGGTCGAGGTCGCCGCGCTGCAGTTCGTGCCGCTGCCGCACGAACGACAGCGCCTGGGCGCCGGAGAGGGACTGCTCGCCGGCGGGGAAGTTCGCGCCGGACAACGGCTCGTCGACGGCGTTGTTCAGACACACCTCCACGCCGCCGACCGCATCGGTGAGCAGCACGAACCCCAGCAGGCCGATCTCGGCGTAGTGGTCGACGGTGACGCCGGTGAGGTCGGCGACCGACTTGATCAGCGCCTCCCGGCCGGCCTGGGTGGCCTCCTTCTCGGCGGTCGCGTCGTCGGTGCCCTCGTCGACGAGCTTCTGCTTCTCCGTCGCCTTGGTCGCCCCGAACGCGGCATTGATCTTCGACATCCCGATGCCCGGAACCTTGACGTACGAGTCGCGGGGAATGGAGATCGCGGTCGCCGACTCGCCGTTGCTCGGAATCCGGACGAGCACGATCGTGTCGGTGTTGTCGGCCTCCGCGTCACCGGCGCGCAGGGACTCGAGTTCCTGCTGGCTCAGCGGGTTGCCGTGCGCGTCGGTGCGGCTGTCGGTGCCCACGAGCAACAGGTCGAGCGCGCCGTCCTTCGTCCCGCCGAGTCCGAGTCTCGCGGTCGCGAGATTCGATTCGAGCGCGTCTACACCGCGCCACGCGAATCCGGTGACGACCAGCACGAGGGCCGCCACCGCAGCGATCGCCACCTGCAGCGGCCGGGCCCGTGAGGTCCGGGCCCCGTCTCGTGCGCCGTCGGCCGTCCTCGAGCGCCGGTCGCTCGTGGTCGACCGGCGCGCTCGTCTCTCGCCCGGCACCCTGTTGTCCGGCAAACGCTGCCCCTAACCGTTCTCCACCAATCCGGGTCCTAGGCTACTGGCGAACACCCGGCGACCCGGTGAGCCGAAACCGGCGTGCCAGACTTTGCGGTGTGACGAATATCGTTGTGACCGGTGCCGGCGGGCAAGTCGGCACCCAGTTGCTGCGCCGCCGGGACAGTGCCCGCGCGGCAGGCATCGAGATCGCCGGACTCACGTCGACGGACCTGGACATCACCGACGAGGCCGCCGTACGGGACGTCGTCCGGCCCGGCGCCGTCGTACTGAACTGCGCCGCGTACACCGCGGTCGACGCCGCCGAAACCGAGCTGGAGGCCGCGACCGCGACGAACGTGACCGGGCCCCGGATCCTCGCGGAGGCGACGGCCCGGGCCGGTGCCCGGCTGGTGCACGTGTCCACCGACTACGTGTTCGCCGGTGACGCGGTCGCGCCGTACGACGTGGACGCCCCCACCGGGCCGCGCACCGTGTACGGACGCACCAAGCTGGCGGGGGAGCGCGCGGTGCGGAGCGCGGACCCGTCCGCCGTCGTGGTGCGCACCGCCTGGGTGTACACCGGGACGGGCTCCGACTTCGTCGCCACGATGCTCCGGATACAACGTGAGCGCGACACCGTCGACGTCGTCGACGACCAGATCGGGTCGCCGACGTTCGCCGGGGACCTGGCCGACGGGCTGCTCGAGCTGGCCGCCAGGCCGGGCATGGCGGGCACGGTGCTGCACGCCACCAACGCGGGGCGAGCCAGTTGGTTCGACCTGGCGCGAGCCGTGTTCGCCGGGGTCGGCGCCGACCCCGAGAGGGTGCGCCCGTGCAGCAGCGACCGGTTCCCGCGACCGGCACCCCGGCCTGCCTATTCGGTCCTGTCCCCGTCGTCGTGGGCGGCGGCGGGCCTGACGCCGCTGCGTCCCTGGGAAGAGGCACTGGCAGCGGCCCTGGATCAGTTGCCGACCGGCAGCGGATAGGGTGACGGGCGTGAGTTCGCAGCTGGCCGTGGTGACGGTGACGTATTCGCCCGGCAAACACCTCCAGGGTTTCCTGGACACCCTCGAGGACGCAACCGAGCTGTCGACGCAGGTCATCCTCGCGGACAACGGATCCACCGACGGCGCGCCCGAGGCCGCGGCCGAGGCCAACGACCACGTCCGGCTCCTGCGGACCGGCGGAAACATCGGCTACGGCGGTGCGATCAACCGGGCCGTGGCCGAGATCGATCCGTCGGCGGAGTTCGTCGTCATCGCCAACCCCGACATCCGCTGGGGTGCCGGGTCGATCGACGAGCTGCTCAAGGCGGCGGCGCGGTGGCCGCGCGCCGGGGCGCTGGGACCGCTGGTTCTCGAACCGGACGGCACCGTCTACCCGTCGGCGCGGCACGTCCCGGGTCTGGTGTCCGGTGCCGGTCACGCGGTGCTCGGCACGGTGTGGCCGTCGAACCCGTGGACCACTCGGTACCGGCAGGAGGACGAGCAGATCTCGGAGCGGGCGGTCGGCTGGCTGTCGGGGTCGTGCCTGCTGGTGCGGCGCGCCGCGTTCGACTCGATCGACGGCTTCGACTCCCGCTACTTCATGTACATGGAGGACGTGGACCTCGGCGACCGGCTGGGCCGGGCCGGGTGGCACAACGTGTACGTGCCGTCCGCCGAGGTGACCCACGCGAAAGGACATGCGGCGGGACGGCATCCGGAGCTGATGCTGCCCGCACACCACCAGAGTGCATACCGATTCCAGGCGGATCGTCATCCACACTGGTGGCAGGCACCGCTGCGCTGGGCGCTCAAGGGGGGCTTGGCGGTGCGATCGAAAATGGCTGTTGCGGCGGCCGTACGAAGCAGAGCGAAGGACGAGGGGAACTGACATGACGGTGACGAACGACACCGCCGAGAAACTGGAAGTCGGTGCGGTGGACGCGGTTGTGCTGGTGGGAGGGAAGGGAACCCGGCTGCGGCCGCTGACCCTGTCCGCGCCCAAGCCGATGCTGCCGACCGCGGGACTGCCCTTTCTGACGCACCTGCTGGCGCGCATCAAGGCCGCGGGCATCACCCATGTCGTTCTCGGCACCTCGTTCCAGGCGGAGGTGTTCGAGGAACACTTCGGTGACGGCTCCGAGCTGGGGCTGGAGATCGAATACGTCACCGAGACCGAACCCCTCGGCACCGGCGGCGGCATCCGCAACGTGCTGCCGAAGCTGCGCGCCGACAACGTCATCGTCTTCAACGGCGACGTGCTCGGGGGCACCGACCTGCGTGACGTTCTCGCCTCCCACTCGGAGCACGAGGCGGACGTGACCCTGCACCTGGTGCGGGTCGGCGATCCGCGCGCGTACGGTTGCGTCACCACCGACGAGGACGACCGCGTCACCCACTTCCTGGAGAAGACGCAGGACCCGCCGACCGACCAGATCAACGCAGGCTGCTACGTCTTCAGGCGCGAGATCATCGAGAAGATCCCGTCGGGTCGCCCGGTGTCCGTCGAACGCGAGGTGTTCCCGAACCTGCTCGCCGACGGCCGTCGCGTGTACGGCTTCGTCGACAACTCGTACTGGCGCGACATGGGCACACCCGAGGACTTCGTCCGCGGGTCCGCGGACCTGGTGCGGGGCATCGCGCCGTCACCGGCACTGAACGGGCAACGCGGTGAGTCGCTGGTTCATCCCGGCGCGGGTATCGGTCCCGGTGCCGTGCTGATCGGCGGCACCGTTGTCGGTCGCGGCGCCGAGGTCGGTGCCGGGGCGCGTCTCGACGGTGCCGTGCTGTTCGACGGTGCGGTCGTGGAGGCCGGTGCGACCGTCGAGCGGTCCATCATCGGCTTCGGCGCCCGGATCGGGCCGCGGGCGCTGGTGCGGGATGCGGTGATCGGTGACGGTGCAGACGTCGGTGCCCGCTGCGAACTGCTGCGCGGGGCGCGGGTGTGGCCGGGTGTCACGCTGCCCGACGGCGGGGTGCGGTTCTCCACCGACGTCTGACGTCCGCGCCATGTTGCATGGCGCAACCCTGTCGGATGTGACCTGACGCACGCTGGCAGTATGGGTGGCGTGAGTGCGCCGGAACCTGTCTTTCACCGCTATGTCGCCCTGGGTGACTCGTTCACCGAGGGCCTCGGCGACCCGGCACCGTCCCGGCCGAACGAGCTTCGGGGCTGGGCGGATCGGGTCGCCGAGCAGCTCGCCGACCGGACCGACGACTTCGCCTACGCAAACCTCGCGGTGCGCGGCAAGCTGCTCGGGCAGGTGCTCGACGACCAACTCGATGCGGCGCTGACGATGTCGCCCGACCTCGTGACGATGTACGCGGGCGGCAACGACCTGATGCGCCCGTCCGTGGACATCGACGCACTCGTCGCCCGGTACGACGACGCGGTCGGCAGGCTCACCGCCGCCGGCGCGACCGTCGCGATCTGGACGGCCTACGACGCCGGCTGGGACTCGGTGTTCAAGATGTTCCGCGGCCGGACCGCGATCTACAACGAACTCGTTCGTGGTGTCGCCGACAGGCACGGCGCCACGCTGATCGACTTCTGGCGGTTCGACGGCTACGACGACGACCGGATGTGGGACTGGGACCGGCTCCACATGTCGACCCACGGGCACCAGCGGATGGCCGTCGAGGTGCTCGACGCGCTCCGGGTCCCGCACGGTCTGGTGGTTCCGGACCTCGGACCCGCGCCGGTCCGCAGCGCGGCCGAGGAGAAGAAGATCAAGTCGACCTGGCGCCGGGAATTCCTGATGCCGTGGATCGGACGCCGGCTCACCGGCAAGTCGTCCGGCGACGAGGTGACCCCGCGCAGGCCCGCTCTCGCTCCGATCTCCGTCACCGACTGACGATTCCCTGCGGGGCGGTCGGTGGACGGGCGTGTGCACACGGGTGTTGCGGTGCGCACGTGGGTGTTCGGCGTCCAGGGGTTGTGTGGGTGCGGCAACCGGGTTGTGTACCGGGGGTTCTGCCGGTGGGGTGGCGGCCGCCGTCGAGTTTCGGAGCCGTAAGGTGGTTGGGTGCAGGAGAATTCAGTGCCGGACCGATTCGTCCCGATCTCGGACCCGCGCCCGGAAGAGGGTCCCTGGCCGCAGATGACGTGGCCGGTCGATCCCGGAACCGCCTTGATCGGGAAGGCCGTGGAGCTGGCGCCGCTGGACCCGGTGGCGGATGCGGCGGAGTTGTTCCGCGCGCTCGACCACGACGCGGTGTGGGCCCACGTCCCGGGGCGACCGCGCGACGCCGAGCACTTCGCGGAGATACTCACCGCCCGCAGTGCCGGCGCGGACTGGCACCTGTGGACCGTCCGCACCCGAGTTCCCGTCGGCGACACACCCGCCGGCGCGGTCGTCGGTGTGAGCGGCTACCTCGACGCGAACCAGCACGACGCCAGGATCGAGATCGGCTACACCCTCTACACGCCGGCGGTGTGGGCCGGGGTGGTCAACCCGGAAGCCAAGCTGCTCCTGCTGGGATACGCGTTCGACACCCTGGGCGCCGGCCGCGTCCAGCTCAAGACGGACACCCGTAACCAGCGCTCGCAGCAGGCCATCGCGCGTCTCGGCGCCCGCTACGAAGGAACCCTGCGGCGGCACTTCCGCCGTGAGGACGGCACGATCCGCGACTCCGTCATGTTCGCGGTGATCGCCGAGGACTGGCCCGTCGTTCGCCGCGGGCTCGAGGCGCGCCTCGACGCCTGAGCGTCTATCTCCGCGATCGGGCGAGCGTGACGAGGTGGTCGATCGTCTCGTGCTCGGCGGAGTCGGGCAGGGCGTCGACGGGCCACCAGCGCAGGTCGTCGGACTCCTCGCTGCGCACCGGCTCGGCGCCGACCGGCGCCCACACCAGGAATCGCAGATCCAGGTGCCGGGTCGGCTTGCCGAGCGAGCAGGTGATCGGATGGGTGTGCGCGGACAACAACGCCGGTTCGATGCGCAGGCCGTCGATCCCGGACTCCTCGGTGGCCTCGCGCAGCGCCGCGTCGACCACCGTCTCGTCGCCGGGCTCACAGTGCCCACCGAGCTGAATCCACCTGCCCACCTTGGGATGCAGCGTCAGCAGCACCTGAGTGCCGTCCTCGGAGAGCACCAGCGACGACGCGGTGATGTGACCCGGCTCGTGTTCGCGCAGACACCCCAACGGGGCGGCGTCGAGGAACGCGAGCATCGTGTGCCGCAGCGACTCGTCGGCCTCGTTCGGCGTCTGCCAGTGCGACAGCGCCGCGTGCGCCGACCGGTGCAGCGACTGTGCGGTCACAGCTCCACCAGCAGCTCGCCGGGAACGACCGGAGGCCGCGGCGACAGCGGTTCGTTCGGGTGCCCGATCGCGACCGAACCGAGCGGCTGCCAGTCGTCGGCCAGTCCCAGCTCGGTACGAACCAGGTCCGGTGCGAAGATCGTCGACCCGATCCAGCAGCTGCCGATTCCCCTGGTGGCCAACGCAACCAGTAGTCCCTGCACAGCGGCGCCGGCGGCGACGGTGAACATCGTCTGCTCGGCCGCGGTGCGCGCGGCGTCCGGGTAGCTGTGCGCACCGTCCGGAACGCAGAACGGGATCACCAGCTCCGGGGCGTCGAACAGGATCTTGCCGCGGTCGAGCCGTGTGCTGATCGCCTGCTCGCTCAACCCGTCCGCTGTGAGGTCCGCGCGCCATCTCTCGCGCATCGCGTTCAGCAGCCGCAGCCGCACCTCGCCGGTGCGTATCCAGACGAACCGCACCGGCCGGGTGTGGTGCGGGGCGGGTGCCGTCAAGGCCTCCGCGATGGAGTCCTGGATCAGCTCGGGTGCAACGGGATCCGGACCGAAGGTGCGCACCGAGCGACGCAGCAGCAGGGCCTCGCCGCGGCCGCGTTCGATCGCCTCGTTCGCACCGAGCCAGAACAGGTCCTCCTCGCCCCGCCGGATCAGGTCCGACGCGCTCGACCCGTCGTCGCCCAGCGACAGTCCGCGCACCACCGCGACCGGCATGCTGCCGGTCTTGCCCTTCACCAGATCACCTGCGGCGGCGAGTTCGTCGGCGACGGCGACCGAGGTGACCATCAGTTCGTTGCCCTGGGCATCGACCGATCCCGCGTACCCGTGCAGTACGGGCACGCCTGCCGATCCGATCGCCGCGTCGGTCTGCCCGTTGCGCCACGCCCGGCCCATCGTGTCGGTGATCACGACCGCGACCCGAACCCCGAGCAGCTCGCCCAGTCGCGCGCGCAACGCCCGCGCGCTGGCGTCCGGGTCCTCCGGGAGCAGGGCGAGTTCGGCCGGGTGCACGTTGGAGCCGTCGATGCCCGAGGCGGCCTGCACGATGCCGAGGCGGTTCTCGGTGATCAGCGTGCGGCCCTTGCGGGCCAGCACCCGCACCGCCTCCTGATCGACCAGCAGGCGCCTCGCGGCGTCGCGCTCCTCGGGGTCGGTGGGAGAGGCCACGATTCGGCCCTCGACCTTCGAGACGATCTTGCTGGTGACCACCAGCACATCGCCGTCCACGAGCCACGGCGCCGCGCCCGCAAGGGCGGTCGCGAGGTCGTCGCCGGGCCGGAACTCCGGCAGCCCCGGCACGGGCAGGATCTCGATTCCCGCGCTCGCCCCGTGGTCGTCGATCGCCCCGTTCACGCCGTGGTCGGCGACCATTCCGTTGGTGCCGTGGTCGGTGCTCACAGGTCCACTCCGGCCAGCTTCAGTGCTGCGCGCGCCATCTCGGCCGTCGCCTCAGGGTCGGTCATCAGCAGCGGCACGGCCCGAACCTCGACACCCGGCACCTCGGCGGTGTCGGTGTCGTGGATCAGCCAGCCGTCCAGGATGCCGGTCGACGAACGCGCGCCGTAGTACCGGCCCACCGCCTCGGCGGAGGTCTCGACCCCGATCACGTCGAGGCACTCGTCTGCCATGCCTCGCAGCGGCTTGCCGTCGATCACGGGGGAGAGGCCGACGACCTTCGCGCGGCCCGTGCGCAGCGCGCCGCGGATACCGGGCACCGCGAGGATCGCGCCGATGCTCACCACCGGGTTGGACGGGGCCAGCAGCACGACGTCGGCGTCCTCGAGTGCCTCGAGCACCCCGGGTGCCGGCGTGGCGGCGTCCGCGCCGACGTGGGCGAAGCTGTGCGTGGGGACCTGGGCGCGGTGCCGCACCCACCACTCCTGGAAGTGGATCGCCCGCTGCTCGCCGTCGGCGGGATCGGTGATCACCACATGGGTCTCGCTGCGGTCGTCGGTCACCGGGAGCAGTCGAACGCCGGGTTGCCAGCGGTTGCACAGTGCCTCGGTGACCGCGGACAGCGGGTATCCGGTGCGGAGCATCTGGGACCGGATCAGGTGGGTGGCGATGTCCCGGTCGCCGAGGCCGAACCAATCCGGTTTCGCGCCGTAGGCGGCGAGTTCTTCCTTGGCGTTCCAGGTCTCGCCGACGTGACCCCATCCCCGCTCGGGGTCGATTCCACCACCGAGGGTGTACATGCAGGTGTCGAGATCGGGGCAGATGCGCAGTCCGTGCATCCACACGTCGTCGCCCACATTGACGACCGCGGTGATCTCATTTGCTGCAGAATTGCCAACCGATTGGCCGAGCAGGCTGCGCACCCCCATCAGGAAGCGTGCCCCGCCGACTCCACCCACCAAAACTGTGACCTTCACAGTCCACGAGCCTAGGCGTCGAGGCCCGGGGCGGGGGCGGCGCACCCCACACAAGCGTCCAGTTATTTTTCCGGGTGGCCGCGGGATGGCGGGGAATATGCGGCGACACGCTGTTGACGGGCGGGAATCTGCCGAAGGTTGCGATCGGATGCGTTGTCGCTAGCAAATCATCTTTCGGCTTGACCCGACCGAATGGTCCGTGTGTAATCACGTGTATGTCATTTCGCGGTGACCATCCGAGAAGGATTGTGGTCAACCGCTTTCGAACATTTGTTCCTGCTGGTGTAGGGGTGGTTCGGGAGCTGCGGAAAGGCTGTGCCGGGGAGGAAAATTCAACAGCGCAGATAACAGTGCGCTAACAATAAGGTGAAGGAGGCGGAACGGATGGCCAACCAGCACGGAGGATCGATGACTCGATTGAGCGCGCTTGGCGACGAACCGCAGACCGATTCCATGGCAGACGTAATGGGGGACGTCCGCCGATCCGAGGGCGAAGGGAATCACGATCGCCCGATGCTCAGCCTGATCGTGGGCGGCTTCGACGAGATGTTCGATGCCGTCGAGGATCAGTGGCAGGACCGCGCACTGTGTGCGCAGACCGATCCCGAGGCGTTCTTCCCGGAGAAGGGTGGATCGACGCGGGAGGCGAAGCGCATCTGCCTCGGCTGCGAGGTGCGCGACGAATGCCTCGAGTACGCGCTGGCAAACGACGAGCGCTTCGGCATCTGGGGCGGACTCTCGGAGAGAGAACGCCGCCGTCTCAAGAAGGGCATCATCTAGCGCGCCGGATCTCGAAGAGGTTCGGCGCGTGTGTTTTTCGGCGCCGTCACCGATTCGACACCGTCGTTGTGCTTGGCGCCGTCGTCGTTCGGTCGGCCGTTCGCTTCCCGCGACCGTCGACCCGACGACCGTCAATCGCCTTGGTCGTCGGACAGGTCGGGATCGATGACCTCGGGGTCCACCCCGAGGTAGGTCGCGACCTGCCGCACGAGGACCTCGTTGAGCAGGTCGACGAGGTCGTCCGGACGCTTGGCCCGCAGTTCCAGCGGTCGGCGGAACAGCACCAGTCGCGCCCGCGTCGCATTGCCGTGCCGGTCGACGCCTGCCGGTACGAGGCGGGACAGCGGCACGGGGCCCTCCGCCACCACCTCCGGCGGCCAGGTGACCGAATCCGGGTCCAGTGCACGGATTTTCGGTACCTCGTCGACGGCGATGTCGAGTTTCGTCATGCGCTCGCGCCAGCGCGCATCGATCGGCGCGAACGCCTCGAGGACAAGCATGTCGAACTGTTCCGCGCGGGTGCGCCAGGCCGGCACTCCGGGTGGGAGCACGGGCCCGCGAATCCCGCGACCACGCCGAGCCGCGGAACGGGAAGTCAGTGGTCGGGCTCTGCGCATAACTGTCGATGCTACCGACGTCCGGGTGTCTTCGGTGTGTCCGAGTAGGCGCGGCGGGACGGGGGCGCTACCCTCTCATTCGTGAGAGGACTGCGTCGATGCTGCCGGCCCGGGTGCAAGAACCCCGCCGTTGCGACCCTGACGTACGTCTATTCCGATTCCACCGCCGTCGTCGGGCCGCTCGCCACCGTCGACGAGCCGCACTCCTGGGACCTGTGCGAGTCGCACGCGTCCAGGATCACCGCACCGAAGGGCTGGGAACTGGTCCGGTACGAGGGCGGGTTCTCCAGTTCGACCCCCGACGAGGACGACCTGACGGCGCTCGCCGAGGCGGTTCGGGAGGCCGGCCGCGGCGAACGTGGTGACTCGGTCTCCGGCGATCGGTCCGCTCCGGCACCGACCACGACCCGCACCGGTCGTCGCGGTCACCTGCGAGTATTGCCCGACCCGGGTAACTGACGATCCTGCGGATCGCTGTCGCGCACCCACGGTCGTGATCGACGGTGGGGCGGAAGCGGGCCGCGTGGCACTAGGGTGATCGGGGTACGCCCTCGGCAACCCGCGCGCGACCGCGTACCGCGATGACCGAGCCGAGTCGAAGAACCGAGGAGAATCTGCAGTGGCACGAAGCGCCGAAACCGTCCATGCCCTCATCAAGGCATACGACGTCCGCGGTGTCGTCGGGGAACAACTCGACAGCGACTTCGTGCGGGACGTGGCCGGTGCGTTCGCTCGCCTGATGCGCAACGACCCGACCCAGCAGGCCACCCGAATCGTGATCGGACACGACATGCGGGCGTCCTCGCCGGACCTGGCAAAGGTGTTCGCCGAGGGGGTCAACGCCCAGGGGCTCGACGTGGTACTCATCGGGCTCGCGTCCACCGACGAGCTGTACTTCGCGTCGGGACTGCTCGACTGCCCGGGTGCGATGTTCACCGCCAGCCACAATCCCGCCCGCTACAACGGAATCAAGTTGTGCCGCGCCGGAGCGAAGCCCGTCGGCCAGGACACCGGGCTCGGCACCATCTCGGACGAGGTCATCGCCGGAGTGCCCGGCTACGACGGAACGCCGGGCACGGTCACCGAACGTGACGTGCTCGGCGACTATGCCGAGTTCCTGCGCGGCCTGGTGAACCTGTCGGCGATCCGTCCACTGACCGTGGCCGCCGACGCAGGCAACGGCATGGGCGGGCACACCGTCCCGGCCGTCCTCGGCTCGCTTCCCCTGACGATCGAGCCGCTGTACTTCGAGCTCGACGGCACCTTCCCCAACCACGAGGCCAACCCGCTCGACCCGAAGAACCTGGTCGACCTGCAGGCGCACGTGCTCGCGACCGGCGCCGACATCGGGCTGGCGTTCGACGGGGACGCCGACCGCTGCTTCGTCGTCGACGAACTGGGCAACCCGGTGTCGCCGTCCGCGGTCACGGCGCTCGTCGCCGAACGCGAACTGGCAAAGGAGCCGGGCGCCACCGTCATTCACAACCTGATCACGTCGCGTGCGGTGCCCGAACTGGTGACCGAACTCGGTGGCACCCCGGTCCGCACGCGCGTCGGCCACTCGTTCATCAAGCAGCAGATGGCCGAGACCGGCGCGGTGTTCGGCGGCGAGCACTCCGCGCACTACTACTTCCGTGACTTCTGGGGCGCCGACTCCGGCATGCTCGCCGCACTGCACGTGCTGGCCGCGCTCGGCGAGCAGGACAAGCCACTGTCGGAGCTGATGGCCGGCTACAACCGGTACGCGGCATCCGGGGAGATCAACTCGACCGTCGCCGATGCCGGCGAGCGCACCGAGGCCGTGCTCGCGGCGTTCGCCGACCGCACCACATCCGTCGACCACCTCGACGGCGTGACGGTGGAACTCGGCGACGGTGCCTGGTTCAACCTGCGCGCGTCGAACACCGAGCCGCTACTGCGCCTGAACGTCGAGGCCCGCACCGGTGCCGAGGTCGACGCCATCGTCGCCGAGGTGCTCGCGGTGGTGCGCGCCTGAGCGAGGCGAGCGAGACGAGTACGCGTTGAGGAGGACACACCTGCGGTCCCGGCAGTGCGAGAATGGTCGGGTCGGGCAATGCTCATGGGCCGAGTCCCCTGCGGTTGCGAGAGTCCTGAGCGGTTGCGAGAAAGGAAGGTTGCCATGACGGCTCCGTCACCCCTTCTCGATCTCGATGACGCCGCGGGTCTCGCCGCCGCCGACACCGAGGGTGCGATGCGCGCCGCGGCACTGGGCGGAGCCCAGGTCAGGTCGGTGGCCGAATCCGTGACCGAGGGGGTCCTCGACCGGCTCCGGGATCTGCGTCCGCGCAGCGTCGTGCTGGTGACCTCGGGTGGGCGCGCGGCCCGGGCCGCGTCCGTGCTCGTCGCTTCCGTCGGGCCGCAGTTCGGGCTGCCGATCGTGCAGTTGTCCACGGTCCCGCCGTGGGTCGGATCGCTGGACGTCGTGGTCGTGGCCGGTGACGACGCCGCCGATCCACGCCTGGTCGCCGCCGCCGATTCCGCCCTGCGCCGCGGGGCGGAACTGGTGGTGGTGGCCCGCGCGGAGGGACCGCTCGGTGCGGCGGCCGGGCGGGGAACGATCCTCGCGCCGCGCGTGCCCGTGCCCGACCGGCACGGCTTCCTCCGGTACCTGGCGGGCGGTCTCGGGGTTCTCGGAGCCCTCGACACCGGCCGGGGTGCGCAGCTGCCGGATCTCGCGGACCTCGCCGACCGCCTCGACGCGGAGGCCGCCCGCAACCATCCGTCGGCGGAGGTGTTCCACAACCCGGCGAAGTCGCTCGCGGTGCGTTTTCAGGGCCGCCGCGTGGTGCTCGCGGGCGACGGGCCTGCGACGACCGCATTCGCCGGCCACGGCACCGACATGTTGCTCGGCACGGCGGGGGTGACCGCGACCGCCGCCGACCTGGCGGACGTGGTGGCGTCCGCGGCGCTGCTGTCCGGGACCGGCGACGTGCCGCCCGGATACGACCCGCTCTTCCATGACGAGGAGCTGGACGGCCCGTCTCCGGTGACCCCGGCACGGGTGTTCGTCCTGGCCACATCGCAGTCGCGGAACGTGACGATGCGGAGAGTCGCGGTGCTTCCCGACGCGGAGGTGCTGTCGACTGCGGAGGAAGTCGATGAAATCGGAACGGGTGATCGTGAGATGACGGGTCGGGCCGCGAGTGGTTCCGCTCAGGGGGACCGTACCGAGACGGAGCAGCTGGCGGTGTTGGCCGTCCGGCTGGAAATGGCGGCTGTGTACCTGCGGCTGATCGGCGGGCGATAAGTGCATCTCCTGCAGGGCGCGCTCCGCACCTACGCCTGGGGATCGCGCACCGCGATCGCCGAACTGTGCGGCCGGCCGGTCCCGTCCAACCATCCGGAAGCCGAGCTGTGGCTCGGTGCCCATCCCGCGAATCCGTCCCGCCTGAGGGTCGGTGACGGCACGGTGTCGTTGCTCGACGCCATCGCCGACGACCCGGACGGCCAGCTCGGGGACCGGGCCAGGGCAGGATTCGGGGACCGGCTGCCGTTCCTGCTCAAACTGCTCGCCGCGGAGGAGCCACTGTCGTTGCAGGCGCATCCGAGCGCCGCGCAGGCGAAGGAGGGGTTCAGCCGTGAGGAGGCCGCCGGGATTCCGCTGGACTCGCCGGTGCGGAACTACCGCGACGACAGCCACAAGCCGGAACTCGTTGTGGCCCTGACCCGGTTCGAGGCACTCGCCGGGTTCCGGGACCCGCACCGCACGGTCGACCTGTTGCGGGCGCTCGACGTGCCCGCGCTCGAGCACTACATCGCACTGCTCGAGGGGCAACCGGATTCGTCGGGACTGCGGGCGCTGTTCACCACGTGGATCACCCTGCCGCCGCCGGCCCTGGGTGCGTTGCTGCCGCAGATCCTCGAGGGCTGCGTGCGGTACCTGTCCGACCCGTCGGCCCCGCGGGTGTACGCGCGTGAAGTGCAGACGGTGCTCGAGCTCGGCGAGTCGTATCCCGGCGACGCCGGGGTGCTCGCGTCGATGCTGCTGAACCGGATCACCCTCGAACCCGGGGAGGGGTTGTACCTGGCCGCCGGCAACCTGCACGCCTACCTGCACGGACTCGGCGTCGAGGTGATGGCCAACTCCGACAACGTGCTGCGTGGCGGGCTGACCCCGAAACACGTCGACGTGCCCGAGTTGTTGCGGGTGCTGGACTTCGAGCCGCTGACCGGCCCGGCCCGCACCGCCTCCACCGTGGACCCGGCGGAGCCCGTGCTGGTCTACGACACGCCTGCTCCCGAGTTCGCCCTGGCTCGGATCGAGTTGACGCCGGAGGCGCCGAGCGTCGATCTGAAACAGGCCGGGCCTCGAATCCTGCTGTGCACGTCCGGATCCGTCGCACTCCGCTGCGGTGGTGAGTCCCTGGTTCTCGACCGGGGCGAGTCGGCCTGGATCGCCGCATCGGATCCGACGGTCACGGTGCGGTCGACGGACGCGGGAGCACCGGCGCAGGTGTTCGGCGCCACCGTCGGCTGACCGGCGCTGCTGGAGGACACCGCTGCCCGGTGCCGACGCCGGTGATGTCATGGGCGATCGAAGAGGTCGAGGCGCGCGTGCGCGCGGCGTGCCCATTGTGCGGATGATTCACCTGCAGCCGGACCTGTACCGGGTCGTCACGCAGTAGTCGCGTCGGCGTCGGCCGCGGGCGCGGTCGCGACGGGCGATGCCGAATCGACGCCGACCGGCGCCCGCGAAATTCGCGGCCCGGGCCCGCGGGCGCAATAGGCTCACTCGGTACCCCTGTCGAGGAGGCAGCGATGACAGTGCACGAGGGATCGGGCGGCAGCGGAGGCCGGCGCGCCGGCCTGTTCCGGACGAAGTCGGTGGAGCAGTCGATCGCCGACACCGACGAGCCGGACAGCAAACTCCGCAAGGATCTGACGGCGTGGGACCTGACCGTGTTCGGTGTGGCCGTCGTGGTCGGTGCCGGCATCTTCACGCTCACCGCGCGGACCGCGGGCAACGTCGCGGGGCCGTCGGTGTCGCTCGCGTTCGTGCTCGCAGCGATCACCTGCGGTCTCGCCGCCCTCTGCTACGCGGAGTTCGCGTCGACGCTCCCGGTCGCGGGCAGCGCGTACACGTTCTCGTACGCGACGTTCGGGGAGTTCATCGCCTGGATCATCGGCTGGGACCTGATCCTCGAGTTCGCCCTCGCCGCGTCGGTGGTGGCGAAGGGGTGGTCGCTGTACCTCGCGGACGTCCTCGGTGTCGAGTCGACCGTGGTGAAGATCGGCGCCGTCAAATTCGACTGGGGCGCGGTCCTGCTGATCGCGGCGCTGACCGGACTGCTCGTGACCGGCACCAAACTGTCCTCGCGGGTTTCCGCCGCGATCACCGCGATCAAGGTCGGCGTGGTGCTGCTGGTGATCATCGTCGGCGCGTTCTTCATCACCGGCTCGAACTACTCGCCGTACATTCCGCCGTCGCAGCCCGGTGAGACGGGGGAGGGCATCCACCAGTCCCTGTTCTCGTTCATCACCGGAGCGGGTGGCAGCACCTTCGGCTGGTACGGCCTGCTCGCCGCCGCGTCGCTGGTGTTCTTCGCCTTCATCGGGTTCGACGTGGTCGCCACCACGGCCGAGGAGACGAAGAACCCGCAAAAGGCATTGCCGCGCGGCATTCTCGGCTCGCTGGCGATCGTCACCGTCCTGTACGTGGCGGTGACGCTGGTCCTGACGGGCATGGTGCCCTACACGGCACTGGCCGGTGACAGTTCGACACTGGCGACGGCATTCGAGGCCCACGGCATCACGTGGGCGCAGTGGGTGATCAACCTCGGCGCCCTCGCCGGACTGACCACCGTGGTGATGGTGATGCTGCTCGGCCAGACCCGGGTGGCGTTCGCGATGTCGCGCGACGGGTTGCTGCCGCGGCCGCTCTCCCATACCGGCAAGCACGGCACCCCGGTCCGCATCACCGTCATCGTCGGTGTGATCTCCGGCGCGCTCGCGGCGTTCTTCCCGATGGGCACCCTCGAGGAGATGGTCAACATCGGCACCCTGTTCGCCTTCGTGCTCGTCTGCATCGGTGTCGTCATCCTTCGCCGGACCCGGCCCGACCTGCCGCGCGGGTTCCGGGTGCCGTTCGTCCCGCTGATCCCGATCCTGGCCGTGCTCGCCTGCCTGTGGCTGATGCTGAACCTGTCCGTCGAGACGTGGATCCGGTTCGTGGTCTGGATGGCGATCGGCGTGGTCGTGTACTTCGGCTACGGCTACCGGCACTCGCTGGTCGGGAAGCGCCAGCGGCCGCAGCCCGGGCTGGAAGCGGAGGCGCTCGACCACCTCGGCGGTCCGGACGAACCGAGGCATCGGGGCCGATAGCCGCACGTCTCCGGGGCCGGCTGCGTCGCGGGCTCGGATCGCGGGCTGCGCGATCGGGACACCGGTGTGTCACGACGGTTGGCTTCCTGTCGCTTCGTGGCGCTGTGCTGCGCCCCGCTGTCCAGGTCTGTGCGGCCCAGGTGCGTTTACAAAACGATCCAAATGTCTAGACACGGGACAATATGGCGCATATTGTCCAACGAAAGGTGGTGTGACTCACAGGGTGGCGTGGTGAACGGGAGGAAGTCGTGAGGGTGCAATCCGAAGCGGGGGAGCAGGCCCCCGCGCAGTGGCGGGACAAGAAGCGTCACCTGTGGTTGCTGGGTCTCGTCCCGCCGACCGCCGTCTTCCTGGCGGCCGCGCTGGTGTGGGGTTTCAACGAACTCGGCTGGACGGCGGTGTCCCCGGTCTGGTGGTGGATCGGGCCGATCCTCGTGTACGGGCTGCTGCCGGTGCTCGACATCTTCTTCGGTCCGGACGGACAGAATCCGCCCGAAGAGGTCATGGAGCGGCTCGAGAACGACCGCTACTACCGGTACTGCACCTACGTCTACATCCCCTTCCAGCTCGCCAGCCTGG
The DNA here is from genome assembly GCF_053589375.1 of Rhodococcus sp. NPDC003348. Classification (NCBI taxonomy): domain Bacteria; kingdom Bacillati; phylum Actinomycetota; class Actinomycetes; order Mycobacteriales; family Nocardiaceae; genus Rhodococcus; species Rhodococcus sp. NPDC003348. The sequence goes on along the minus strand of NZ_JBSFRT010000033.1, from coordinate 43,790 downwards.
TGTTCGCCTGCTACCTGTGGACGTCCGAGAACCTGGGCTGGCTCGGCATCGAGGGCGGGCTCGGGCTGGTGTCGAAGATCGGCCTCGCGCTGAGCATCGGCGTGATGGGTGGCATCGGCATCAACACCGCCCACGAACTCGGTCACAAGAAGGACGACCTGGAGCGGTGGCTGTCGAAGATCACTCTCGCGCAGACCTTCTACGGGCACTTCTACATCGAGCACAACCGCGGCCACCACGTGCGGGTGTCCACGCCCGAGGATCCGGCCAGTGCGCGATTCGGCGAGACCTTCTGGGCCTTCCTGCCGCGCAGCGTGTGGGGCAGCCTGCGATCGTCCTGGGAGCTGGAGAAGGCGCGACTGCATCGACTCGGCAAGGGGCCGTGGACGATTCGTAACGACGTGCTCAACGCCTGGCTGATGTCGGTGGCGCTCTGGGGTGGCCTGGTCGCCGGCTTCGGCTGGGAGGTGCTGCCGTTCCTGGTGATTCAGGGCGTGTACGGCTTCTCGCTGCTCGAGACGGTCAACTACCTGGAGCACTACGGACTTCTGCGTCAGAGGACCGCGAGTGGACGCTACGAGCGGTGCACCCCGGAACACAGCTGGAACTCGGACCACATCTGCACCAACATCTTCCTGTACCACCTGCAGCGCCACAGTGACCATCACGCGAATCCCACGCGGCGCTACCAGACGCTGCGCAGCATGGACGGTGCACCGAACCTGCCCAGCGGCTACGCGAGCATGATCACCCTCGCCTACTTTCCGCCCGTCTGGCGGCGCGTCATGGATCATCGTGTGCTCTCCCACTACGACGGTGACATCGCCAGGGTGAACGTCCAGCCGTCCAAGCGCGCGAAGGTTCACGCCCGATACGGGGTGGCGTGAGATGGCCGCCTACGTGTGTCCCGTCTGCGACTACGTCTACGACGAGGTGAAAGGTGCTGCGCGGGAGGGGTTCCCGGCGGGAACGGTTTGGGGCGACGTGCCTGACGACTGGTGCTGCCCCGACTGTGGTGTACGCGAGAAGATCGACTTCGAGAGGAAGACGTCGTGAAGGGGAAGCTGCCATGAAGCTGTACCGCTGCGTCCAGTGCGGATTCGAGTACGACGAGGAACTGGGCTGGCCCGAGGACGGCATCGCGCCCGGCACCCGGTGGGAGGACATTCCCGACGACTGGAGCTGCCCCGACTGCGGCGCGGCCAAGGCCGACTTCTACATGGAGGAGGTCGCCCGGCCGTGAGTGTCCCGGCGTCGGTGCGGAACACCCGGCCGGGGGCCGGATCCGCCCGGATCCGGCCGAGGTGGCTGTGGCGCCCGTCACGGCCGGGTGCGCCTCGTTGACGCGCCACCGGCCGAATGCCACCCTCGCCACCATGGCGCCGTCGTCCCGAATCCCGTACCAGCAGGCCACCCGCACCCTCCTGCGGGAATCGGTGCTCGGGTCGATGCGGGAGCTGCTCACCGCGAAGGACTGGCCGGAGATCACCATGACCGACGTCGCCGCGGCGGCGGGGGTGAGCCGGCAGACGCTCTACAACGAGTTCAAGTCCCGTCAGGGCCTCGCCGCGGCCTATGCACTCGCGCTCGCCGACACCTTCGTCGGCGCCGTAGACGACGCCGTGTACTCGAACGTCGGCCGGCCCCGTGAGGCACTGATCATGGGCTTCACGAACTTCTTCCGGCAGTCCGCAGCCGACCCGCTGGTGCGGTCACTGCTCACCGGAGAGGCCAAGCCGGACCTGCTCCGCCTGATCACCACCGACAGCGCGCCGTTGATCGATCGCGCCGCCACACGGCTCGCGGAGACCTTCCGGCGCAGCTGGGTGCAGGCGTCGGAGGCGGACGCGGCGATCCTCGGGCGGGGGATCGCGCGGCTGGCGATCAGCTACATCTCGATGCCACCGGAATCGGACCGCGACGTCGCCGACGAGCTGGCCCGGGTGTTCACGCCGTTCGTCGAGGCGATCATGCCTGCCTCGCAGTACCAGTAGTCCGGCACCTACCGATAGCCTCTATCGGAGATATTGCCAACCAGGAGAGGCAGATGACGACCAGCGTGTCTGAGAACAAGCTCGTGGCGGACAGCCGCAACGGTATCGACTTCAAGGTGGCGGACCTCTCGCTCGCCGAGTTCGGCCGCAAGGAGATCCGCCTCGCGGAGCACGAGATGCCGGGCCTGATGGCGCTGCGCCGCGAGTACGCCGAGGTTCTCCCGCTCAAGGGCGCCCGGATCTCCGGGTCGCTGCACATGACCATCCAGACCGCCGTCCTGATCGAGACCCTCACCGCGCTCGGCGCCGAGGTGCGCTGGGCGTCGTGCAACATCTTCTCCACCCAGGACCACGCGGCCGCGGCGATCGTCGTCGGCCCGCACGGCACGCCGGAGGAGCCCAAGGGCACCCCGGTCTTCGCGTGGAAGGGCGAGACCCTCGAGGAGTACTGGTGGGCGGCCGAGCAGATGCTCACGTGGCCGGGCGAGCCCGCGAACATGATCCTCGACGACGGCGGCGACGCCACCATGCTCGTGCTCAAGGGTGCGCAGTTCGAGAAGGCAGGCGTTGTCCCGCCGACCGACGACGAGCACGACTCCGACGAGTACAAGGTGTTCCTCGCGCTGCTGCGCAAGTCCCTCGAGGCCGACAAGTCGAAGTGGACCGCGATCGCGGAGTCCGTGAAGGGCGTCACCGAGGAGACCACCACCGGCGTGCTGCGCCTGTACCAGGTCGCCGCGGCCGGTGAGCTGTCGTTCCCCGCCATCAACGTCAACGACTCGGTCACCAAGAGCAAGTTCGACAACAAGTACGGCACCCGGCACTCGCTGCTCGACGGCATCAACCGCGGTACCGACGTGCTGATCGGCGGCAAGAAGGCGCTGATCTGCGGCTACGGTGACGTCGGTAAGGGCTGTGCCGAGTCGCTCGCCGGTCAGGGTGCGCGCGTGCAGGTCACGGAGATCGACCCGATCAACGCCCTGCAGGCGTTGATGGACGGCTTCGACGTCGTCACCGTCGAGGAGGCGATCGGCAACGCCGACATCGTCATCACCTCGACGGGCAACAAGGACATCATCCTGCTCGACCACATGAAGGCGATGAAGGACCAGGCGATCCTGGGCAACATCGGTCACTTCGACAACGAGATCGACATGGCCGGCCTGGAGCGTTCGGGCGCGACGCGGCTGAACATCAAGCCGCAGGTCGACCAGTGGACCTTCGAGTCCGGCAAGTCGATCATCGTGCTGTCCGAGGGTCGGCTGCTGAACCTCGGCAACGCCACCGGCCACCCGTCGTTCGTGATGAGCAACAGCTTCTCGAACCAGGTCATCGCCCAGATCGAGCTGTGGACCAAGCCGGACGAGTACGACAACGAGGTGTACCGCCTGCCCAAGCACCTCGACGAGAAGGTCGCGCGGATCCACGTCGAGGCGCTCGGCGGCTCGATCACCAAGCTGACCAAGGATCAGGCCGAGTACATCGGCGTCGACGTCGAGGGCCCGTACAAGCCCGAGCACTACCGGTACTAGCGGCTCCGCCGCCTGTACCGAGGGGCGGCTCCGCTGCGCTTCGCGCCTGCGCGGAGGGGCGGCTCCGCTGCGCTTCGCGCCTGGCGCCCGGTGAGTGAGTTTCACCCCGACCGGGTCCCCTCCGGGGGAGAAATTCACTCACCGGCGCGGCAGCGCATATTGTGGCGATCGTGGGAATCCTGATCGCTTTGGAAGGGCTCGACGGTGCCGGGAAGCGGACGCTGTCGAATGCCCTCGTTGCCGCGTGGCGAGCGGACGGTTGCACGGTCGCCACGCTGGCCTTTCCTCGCTACGGCGTCTCCGCCTGCGCCGACCTCGGCGCCGAGGCTCTGCACGGCGGCCACGGGGACACCGCCGAGAGCGTCAACGCGATGGCGTTGCTGTGGGCGCTCGACCGCCGCGAGGCCGCCGACGAACTGCGGGAACTGATCGCCACCCACGACATCGTGCTGCTCGACCGCTACGTCGCGTCGAACGCTGCCTACACGGCGGCCCGCAAACACCAGGGCGCCGACGGTCCCGAGGTCGCCTGGATCGAGGAACTCGAGTTCGGTCGCTTCGGGCTACCCCGGCCGGACCGGCAGGTGCTGCTGAGGGTTCCCGTCGAGCTGGCCGCCCAGCGTGCGAAGGATCGCGCCGGAGTCGAGGCGGACCGGAAGCGTGACGCCTACGAGCGCGACGGGGGGCTGCAGGCCCGCACGGGGGAGGTGTACGACGGGCTCGCCGCGCGCGGTTGGATCGCGCCGTGGACGGTCGTCGGCCCCGACGTCGATCCCACACAACTCGCCGCCGATGTCACTAATCAGTGTCACGCGGCGTCCGGAGTGACACGATAGAGACATGAAGCCACGCATTCTGGTTGTCGACGACGACACGGCGCTCGCCGAGATGCTCACCATCGTGCTGCGGGGGGAGGGATTCGAGCCCTTCGTGGTGGGTGACGGAACCCAGGCGCTGACCGCGGTGCGGGAGATCCGTCCGGACCTGGTGTTGCTCGACCTGATGCTGCCCGGGATGAACGGCATCGACGTCTGCCGGGTGCTGCGCGCCGACTCCGGGGTGCCGATCGTGATGTTGACCGCGAAGACCGACACCGTCGACGTGGTGCTCGGACTCGAGTCCGGTGCCGACGACTACGTGATGAAGCCCTTCAAACCGAAGGAACTCGTCGCGCGGGTGCGCGCCCGCCTGCGCCGCACCGAGGAGGAGCCGGCGGAACTGCTGTCGATCGCCGACATCGACATCGACGTTCCCGCGCACAAGGTGACCCGGGACGGGCAGCTGATCGCACTGACCCCGCTCGAGTTCGACCTGCTGGTGGCCCTGGCCCGCAAGCCGCGGCAGGTGTTCACCCGTGAGGTGCTGCTCGAACAGGTGTGGGGCTACCGGCATGCGGCCGACACCCGCCTGGTCAACGTGCACGTGCAGCGACTGCGCGCGAAGGTGGAGCGAGACCCGGAGAATCCGCAGGTGGTACTCACGGTCAGGGGGGTCGGCTACAAGGCCGGACCGCCGTGATCCGTTCCACCCGTATGCGCCGGCGGATCAACGGAACCTTCACACCGCTGCTCCGCCGGTTCCGAAATCTGAGTCGATCTCTCGCGCACCTGTGGCGTCGTTCGCTGCAGCTGCGAGTCGTCGTCTCCACGCTGACCCTGTCGCTGGTCGTCATCACCATCCTCGGTGTCGTCCTGACGAGTCAGATCACCGATCGTCTGCTGGAGGCGAAGATCTCCGCGGCCACCGAGGAGATGGACCGTGCCCGTGGCGCGGTGCAGAGTTACCTCGCCGGCACGGACGAGACGACGGCGGTGGGCACCCGGTTGGAGGGTGCGCGCGCGTCGCTGACGAACCGCAACGTGGACGCCGGTCCGGCGTCGGGTGCGGCGGGTACGTTCGACCCGGTGCTGATCGCCAACACCGAGCCGGTGGCCGCGGAACCCACGGCGGGACCGTTCGACCAGATCCCGCGGAACCTGCGCGAGTTCGTGCACAACGGGCAGATCAGCTACCAGTTCTCGACGGTGAACGATCCCGACGGCTACTCCGGGCCCGCTCTCATCGTCGGCAGCCCGGTGGTCACCGACATCCCCGACCTCGAGCTGTACCTGGTGTTCCCCCTGGCCGGCGAGGACCGCAGCCTGTCGCTGATGCGCAGCACCCTGCTGATCGGCGGCGCGGTGCTGTTGGTGTTGCTGGCCGCGATCTCGTTGATCGTCGCGCGGCAGGTGGTGCTCCCGATCCGGTCCGCGTCCCGGATCGCCGAACGGTTCGCGGAGGGCAAGCTGCGCGAACGCATGCCCGTGCGAGGCGAGGACGACATGGCCCGGCTCGCGATGTGGTTCAACGACATGGCCGAATCGCTGTCGAAGCAGATCGCCCAGCTCGAGGAGTTCGGCAACCTGCAGAAGCGGTTCACCTCCGACGTCAGCCACGAGCTGCGCACCCCGCTGACCACCGTCCGGATGGCGGCCGACCTGATCCACGACGGCAGCGCCGACCTCGACCCCGCGCTGCGGCGGTCGTCGGAACTGCTGGTTGCGGAGCTCGACCGGTTCGAGTCGCTGCTGAACGACCTCCTGGAGATCAGCCGGCACGACGCCGGCGTCGCCGAGCTCGCCGCCGAGAGGCTGGACCTGCGGATGAGTGCCCGTGCGGCGGTGTCCACGATCCGGCACCTCGCCCGGGAAACCGGCACCGAACTGATCCTCGACCTGCCGGAGGAACCGGTGTTCGCGACCGTCGACCCGCGGCGGGTCGAGCGGATCCTGCGTAACCTGCTCGCGAACGCGATCGACCACGGCGAGGGCAAACCGGTGCTGCTGCGGTTGCGCGCCGACGACGATGCGGCCGCCTTCATCGTGCGCGACCAGGGCATCGGCCTGCATCCGGGGGAGGAGAAGCTGGTGTTCAACCGGTTCTGGCGATCCGATCCGTCGCGGGTGCGCCGGTCCGGCGGCACCGGTCTGGGGCTGGCGATCAGCGTCGAGGATGCCCGACTGCACGACGGCAGGCTCGAAGCGTGGGGTGAGCCCGGCGTCGGAGCCTGCTTCCGGTTGACCTTGCCGCTGGTGCGGGGGCACAAGGTGACCAGCAGTCCGCTGCCGCTGCGCCCGCCGACGATCAAGCGCGTCCAGGGCCGGGCCCCCGGCGAGCACCCGGAGCCGCCCGTCGCCGACGGAGCGAAGAGCGAGCCGCTCGATCCCGACGAGACGAGCAGCATTCCGGTTCTGCGGGAGCGACGGACATGAGGCGGCGGTACGGAGTGTGTGCAGCGGCGGGAGCGGTCGCCGTACTGCTCGGCGGCTGCGCCAGCCTGCCGGATTCGTCCACTCCGCAGGCGATCGGCACGATCGCACAGGAACCGGCGAACCCGACGGTGCCCGCACCGATCCCCGGGCGAGATCCGAACCTGCTGCTGCGGGACTTCTTCGCGGCCAGCACCGATCCGACCGACGAGCACGCCGCGGCACGGCAGTTCATGACCGCCGGCGCCGCCGCAGCGTGGGACGACACCGCCAGTACGTCGATCGTCGACAAGGTCGACGTGCTCGAGGAATCGCGGTCCGGCGACAAGGCCAACTACACGATCCGGGCGAACCGGGTTGGGCAACTCGACCCGGAGGGCGTCTATCAGGCGGTGGACGGGACGTACGAGGCCACGATCCGGCTGGTCCTGGACGCCGGTGAATGGCGGATCAACGAACTGCCCCCGGGTGTCACCCTCGACCGCCCGCAGTTCCTCAAGACCTATCAGCGCAAGTCGCTCTACTTCCTGGACCCGACCGGGTCGACCGCCGTCCCGGACCTTCGGTGGATCACGTCGACTCCGCAGGACCTGGCCGACACCCTGATCGAAATGCTGATCGCCGGGCCGAAGCCCACGCTGAAGGGAGCGGTGTCGAACCAGCTCGACGAGGTTCGGCTGAAGGAACCGGTCACGAAGGCGGACGGGCGCAGCGCGGGCGTCGGTGTCGGGTTCGGTGGCCTGCGGATCGAGTTCGAGGGCACCGACGCGCTGGACGTGGTCAGTCGGGACCGGATGGCCGCCCAGGTGGTGTGGACGCTGGCGAACGCCGAGATCCCGGGACCGTACGTTCTGATGGGCGACGGGAAGCCACTCGACGACCGACTGCCGAACGGGTGGACGACGGCGGACGTGTCCTCGACGAATCCGGCGGCTTCGGCTGCGGACACGGTCGGGCTGCACGCCCTGCGTGACGGTTCGCTGGTCCGGGTCTCCGACTCCGGCGTCGAATCCATCCCGGGCTACTTCGGGACCAGTCCGGGCCTGCGGTCGATCGCGGTGTCCCGGGACGGCGACTCCGCGGCCGCGGTCGCCGCACCCCTGCGCCCGGCGCCGGACCAGCTCTCGGCACTGATGATCGGACCGATCGACGGGCTCGCGACCTCCGTCCTCGAAGGTGCGACCCTCACGCGGCCGACGTGGGCGTTCGAGGACTCGGCGGTGTGGACGGTCGTGGACGGGTCGAAGGTGGTGCGTGTGTCGCGTGCGCCGTCGGGGGAGATGTCCGCGCAGCCGGTGGACACCGCCGACATCGCCGCTCTCGGCACCACGATCACCGAGTTGCGGCTCTCCCGGGACGGGGTCCGGGCCGCGGCGATCATCGACGGCAAGGTGTTCATGCTGACGGTCGTGCCCAGGGAGGACGGCAGCTACCGCCTGTCCTCGGGGGTGCCGATCGCGGTCGGGCTCGGGAGCCCGGCGGTGGCGCTGGACTGGTCCAGCAGTGACGCGGTCGTGGTGGCACGGGCGGCGTCGGACATCCCGGTCGTCACCGTCGCTGTCGACGGCTCCCGGATGGACGCGCTGCCGAGCCGCAACCTCACCCCGCCGGTGACGGCGGTGGACGCGAGTCCGACGACGACGTTCGTCGCGGACACGCGGGCGGTCTTCCAGCTGAACAGCACCGACCCGACCGGCGACCGCTACTGGCGCGAGGTGCCCGGCCTGACCGGGGTGAAGGCCGTCCCGGTGCTGCCCGGCTGACCGGAGGCCGTCCGCCGGGCAGCGACGGCGCCGCGTGTCGGTGGTCCCGCGCACACTGCCGGTATGCGTGCGTTGCTGGATCTGGTCCTGCCCCGCGAATGCGGCGGCTGCGGTGCGGCAGGCACCCTGTGGTGTCCGCGATGTTCGACGCTGCTGTCGGGTGAGCCGGTTGCGGTGACGCCCCGGGTGGATCCGGGGGTTCCGGTGTGGGCGCTCGGGTCGCACAGCGGGCCCCGCCGGGCAGCGGTGATCGCCGCGAAGGAGCGCGGCCGGCGCGACCTCGCGCGGCCACTCGGTGCGGGACTGGCGGCCGCGGTCCGGCGCCTGCGTGCGTGCGGCGAGATCGACCCTCCCGAATTGGCGAGTCTGGTGCTGGTTCCGGCGCCAAGTCGGCCGCGTGCGGCGCGTGCTCGCGGTGGTGATCCTGTGCACGCGGCGGCACGGGCGGCGGCCGCCGCCCTGGCGCCCGAAGCGGTGCGTGTCGATCGGTCCCTGAAATTCTCTGCGGGAGTCAGGGATTCGGTGGGTCTGTCGGCGCGGGAGCGGGTGGAGAACCTCGCAGGGCGCATCCGCGTGGCCCCGACACCGGCGATCGGGAGGTCTGATTGCGTGCTGCTGATCGACGACGTCCTCACCACCGGAGCGACCGCGGCCGAGTCGGTTCGCGCGCTGACGGCAGGGGGCGTGCGGGTCGATGCGGCCCTTGTGATCACCGCCGCATGACGCGTTCGGCGCCAATGCTGGCACTCGGGTCGAACTCGTACTACCGTCGCCAACACAGCCGACGAAACGGGTGGGAGGTGATAGTTCCAGACCCTGACGCCGGGCGGTCCCCTTCCCGGCGTAGCTCATCCGCCGCAGGTCAATTTCTTGGCTCGGCCGTATTCGGGAGGTACGCGTGACGACCCCTTCGACAGCATCTGTCTTCGTTCAGGACGCTGCAGAATCCACCGGGCAATCCGAAGCCCCACGCTCCGAGATCGTGGTCAAGGGCCGCAATGTCGAGGTCCCGGACCATTTCCGGGTCTACGTATCCGAGAAGCTCGCTCGCCTCGAGCGCTTCGATCCGACGATCTACCACTTCGACGTCGAACTCCAACACGAACGCAATCGCCGGCAGGCCAAGAACTGCCAGCGGGTGGAAATCACGGCGCGCGGCAAGGGCCCCGTCGTTCGAGCGGAAGCCGCCGCCGACAGTTTCTACGCCGCCTTCGAGAGCGTGACCTCCAAGCTGGAGGCCAGGTTGCGTCGCACAAAGGATCGTCGTCGCGTCCATTACGGCGACAAGACGCCGGTGTCGGTCGCAGAGGCGACAGCGACGCTGGCCGAGGACGACTCCCTCGGGATCTCGCCCGATCTGTCCCTCGAGCCCGAGCAGCCGGAGGGTCCGGGACAGATAGTCCGCACGAAGGTGCACTCCGCGGCGCCGATGACCGTCGACGACGCCCTGTACGAGATGGAACTGGTCGGACACGACTTCTTCCTGTTCCACGACAAGGAGACGGACCGACCGTCCGTCGTCTACCGGCGACACGCCTTCGACTACGGACTGATCCGGCTCGCCTGAATCGGCGCACTCGGCAACATTCGGGCAACAAAATGGCCCGGGAGATGCCGGGGAAGCCTGAGTAACAGACAAGAATGAGCGGTCGATCGACTCGATCAGCCGCCACAGCGCCTACCATGGGATCCGGTCGAGGGGTTCACTCCACTCGACCGGATCCTGCTGTGACGGCAGGATCGCCACCTGCCCGCCGAGACCCTAGGACGTTCAAGCCCGTGCCCTCGCTGTCACTGTCCAAGCTGCTCCGTGTTGGTGAAGGTCGCATGGTCAAGCGGCTCAAGCACATCGCCGAGCACGTCGATACCCTCTCGCCCGACTACGAGGCCCTGTCCGACCAGCAGTTGCGGGACAAGACCGCCGAGTTCAGGGACCGGTACGCGAAGGGGGAGTCGCTCGACGACCTGCTGCCGGAGGCGTTCGCGACCGCTCGGGAGGCGTCCTCGCGGGTGCTCGGCCAGAAGCACTACATCGTGCAGATCATGGGCGGTGCGGCCCTGCACTTCGGCAACGTGGCGGAGATGAAGACCGGTGAGGGCAAGACCCTGACCTGCGTGCTCCCCGCCTACCTCAACGCCATCGCGGGCAACGGCGTGCACGTCGTCACCGTCAACGACTACCTGGCCAAGCGTGACTCCGAGTGGATGGGCCGTGTGCACCGCTCCCTCGGTCTCGAGACCAACGTGATCCTGTCCGGGATGACCCCGGCGCAGCGACGTGACGCCTATGCCGCGGACATCACCTACGGCACCAACAACGAGTTCGGGTTCGACTACCTGCGTGACAACATGACGCACACCCTCGACGACCTGGTGCAGCGCGGGCACAGCTTCGCCATCGTCGACGAGGTCGACTCGATCCTCATCGACGAGGCGCGGACCCCGCTGATCATCTCGGGCCCGGCGGACGCCTCCAGCAAGTGGTACGGCGAGTTCGCGCGCATCGTGCCGCTGCTCAAGCGGGACGTCCACTACGAGGTCGACATCAAGAAGCGGACCGTCGGCGTGCACGAGGCGGGCGTCGAGTTCGTCGAGGACCAGCTGGGCATCGACAACCTCTACGAGGCCGCCAACTCGCCGCTGGTCAGCTACCTGAACAACGCGATCAAGGCCAAGGAGCTCTACCAGCGGGACAAGGACTACATCGTCCGCGACGGCGAGGTCATCATCGTCGACGAGTTCACCGGTCGCATCCTTGTCGGCCGGCGCTACAACGAGGGCATGCACCAGGCGATCGAGGCCAAGGAGAAGGTCGAGATCAAGGCCGAGAACCAGACCCTCGCCACGATCACGCTGCAGAACTATTTCCGGCTCTACGACAAGCTGTCCGGCATGACCGGTACCGCCGAGACGGAGGCGGCCGAGCTGCACCAAACCTACGAGCTCGGCGTCATCCCGATCCCGACGAACAAGCCGATGATCCGCGTCGATCAGGGCGACCTGATCTACAAGACGGAGGAGGCGAAGTTCGACGCCGTCGTCGACGACGTCGCCGAGCGGCACGCCAATGGGCAGCCGGTGCTGATCGGCACCACCAGCGTCGAGCGCTCCGAGTACCTGTCGAAGCAGTTCACCAAGCGCGGGATCGCGCACAACGTGCTCAACGCGAAGTTCCACGAGAAGGAAGCACAGATCGTCGCGGAGGCCGGCCGGACCGGTGCGGTCACCGTCGCCACCAACATGGCGGGCCGTGGCACCGACGTCGTCCTCGGTGGCAACCCGGACATCATCGCCGACGTGCTGCTGCGCAAGCAGGGCCTGGACCCGGTCGAGACGCCGGACGAGTACGAGGCGGCCTGGGACGACGCGCTCGCGCAGGTGCAGGCACAGGTCAAGGCGGACGCAGACCAGGTTCGGGAGGCCGGCGGACTGTACGTGCTCGGCACCGAGCGGCACGAGTCGCGCCGCATCGACAACCAGTTGCGCGGTCGCTCCGGCCGTCAGGGCGATCCGGGTGAATCGCGTTTCTACCTCTCGCTCGGTGACGAGTTGATGCGCCGGTTCAACGGTGCGGCGCTCGAGTCGATCATGACCCGGCTCAACCTGCCGGACGACGTGCCGATCGAGGCGAAGATGGTCTCGAAGGCGATCAAGAGCGCGCAGACGCAGGTTGAGCAGCAGAACTTCGAGATCCGCAAGAACGTCCTCAAGTACGACGAGGTGATGAACCAGCAGCGCACGGTCATCTACGACGAGCGTCGCCGGATCCTCGCGGGCGAGGACATGGAGGGCCAGGTCGAAAAGATGATCACCGACGTGGTCACCGCCTACGTGGACGGCGCCACCTCCGAGGGCTACGTCGAGGACTGGGATCTCGACCAGCTGTGGACCGCACTGAAGACGCTGTACCCGGTCGGCATCGATCACCATGCGCTCACCGGCGAGACCGAGGACGGCGAGCGGGGCGACCTGTCCCGCGACGAGCTGCGTGACGCGCTGCTCGCCGACGTCCGTTCCGCCTACGCACAGCGGGAGCAGCAGATCGACGCGATCGCCGGCGAGAACGGCATGCGTGAACTCGAGCGCCGGGTGCTGCTGTCCGTCCTCGACCGCAAGTGGCGTGAACACCTCTACGAGATGGACTACCTCAAGGAGGGCATCGGCCTGCGGGCGATGGCGCAGCGTGACCCGCTCGTCGAGTACCAGCGGGAGGGCTACGACATGTTCACCGCGATGCTCGAGGGTCTGAAGGAGGAGTCGGTCGGCTTCCTGTTCAACCTGCAGGTCGAGGCCGCTCCGGCGCCGCAGCAGTCGGGGTGGACCACCGCTGCCGCCGCCGCGCGCAGCGAGGTCGCCGCGGCGCAGACCGCGACCGCGACCGCACCGGCCGAGCAGACCGCGCGGGCCGAGCAGGCGGCGCCTCAGCCTGCCGCGCCCGCCGCGCTGCGGGCGAAGGGTCTCGACGAGCAGAACGAGAGCCCGCTGACCTTCTCGGGCCCGGCCGAGGACGGCACCGCGGCGGTGCGGACCAGTGGCGGCTCCGCCGCGTCCACCGTCGGCCCCACCCGACGGGAACGCAGGCAGGCCGAGCGGGACGGCAAGAAGTCGCGGCCGAAGAAGAATCGCTGACCAAACCTCGGCCCGACGTCACGCCCGGTGCCGTCGGGCCGGTGTCAGCCCACCTGTAGTGCTGTGAACACCCAGCCGCCCCCGGCTTCCTCGGAATGCCGGCGGGCGGCTGGTGTGCGTTCGAGGCGACCCGCGATCGCGAAGGTGCGTTCGCCGCGGGCGTAGCTGCCGAACACCTCGGCACGGTCGGGTCCACCGGGGTGCAGGTGCACCCGTCTCAGTCGGGCCGCGCCCAGCCGGCGCCCCGGTGCGCCGGCACGGGTCAGTGCGGTCACGAGGTCGAACGGTGTGGATGCCAGGAGTGGTCGCAGTGCCGACGCTTGGCGGCGGTGGTCGAGTACCTCGAGGATCATCCGCAGGGTGACCTCGGCGAATCGTCGGCACTCGAGGTCCGGGCGGTCCGCCCCGGTCGCGGCCGGGCGGTCCGGGCCGACGCAGGCACCGGCGGGATCGCCGGTGGTGCGGTGCCCCGTGCGGGCAGTGTGCGGGACGCGACGAGGTGCGTGCAGGTCCGGTCGTCGCGCGCACTGCGCCTGCGGTCGGGTTGCCGGTTCGGGCGCGGTCGGCGGTTCCGCGTGGGGTGCGGCGGTGACATAGGTCCTCATGCGTGCTCTCCTCTTCGCGCCTGATCCGATGTGCCGGGGCGCGCTCGACGGGTGCGCCACAGGCGCGGGAGTGGGTCGAGCCCGGGGAGAGTCCGGGCGGGGAGAGAATCGCACGAATCGTCCTCGACCGCACGGTTTCCGCGGAACGAGGGGGCGGTGGTGCCTGGGATCGGGAGACACGCCCTAGGGTTGGCCCAATGAGGGGTCTGGTACTCGACTTCGGAGGCGTCCTCGACGGCGCACAGCCCGACCCGGACCCGCTGCGCGGGCTGGTCGACGAGCTCCGTGCGCGGGGGGTGCGGACCGTGCTGCTCAGCAACGACCCGGGTGGTCCGGGTGGCGCGGCGCTCCGGAATCTCGGCGGCGGGCGGTTCGTCGACGAGGTCGTCCTGTCCGGTGACGTCGGCCTGGCCAAACCCGATCCCCGGATCTACCGGCACGCGGCCCGACTGCTCGACATCGAGCCCGGGCAGTGTGTGTTCGTCGACGACCTGACGGTCAACGTTCGCGGTGCGGTCGCGGCGGGCATGGTCGGAGTCCATCATGTGGACGTGGACGTCACGGTGGCGGAACTGCGGATACTGTTCGACCCTGACACCGGCGTGCCGGGCGACAGCGCGAACTCCGGTACGGGGGACACATGAACACGGGGGTGGCATGGACAGCAGGCTGAGCACGCAGGACGCGTCCTTCTACTTCTTGGAGGCGAGCAGCACTCCGATGCATCTCGGATCGTTGGCGATCCTGCGCGCACCGGAGGGCGGCCTGGACTACGAGGACCTGCTCACGCACGTCGAGAAGCGGTTGCCCCTGGTCCCGCGCTATCGGCAACGGGTGCGCGAGGTGGTGTTCGGGTTGGCGCGGCCGGTGTGGGTCGACGACCGCGACTTCGACATCACCTACCACGTGCGGCGTTCGGCACTGCCCAAGCCGGGCTCCGACGAACAGTTGCACGACCTGGTCGCGCGCCTGACGTCGCGGCCACTGGACCGCAGCCGGCCGCTGTGGGAGATGTACCTGGTGGAAGGACTGGCGGAGGACCGCATCGCGATCTTCACCAAGTCGCACTCGGCGCTGGTCGACGGTGTCGACGCGCTCGAGATCGGCCAAGTGATCTTCGACCGGTGCGACCAACCGCGGGAGGTGCCGGAGGAACTGTGGATGCCCGGGCGCGAACCCCGGGAGGCCGAGTTGGTGCTCGGTGCGCTCGCGGAGATGATCGCGCGGCCGGCCGAGGGGGCGGCGACGGTGAAGGCGCTCGTCGGGGACGTGGTCGGGACCGCGACCAGCGCGGTCGGGAACGTCGCTGCGTTGTTGCGGACCGCGGCGACCGCCGCACCGGCGTCACCGTTGAACGCGACGATCTCGCGTAATCGCCGATTCGCCACCGCGAAGACCTCGCTCGAGGAGTACCGGACCGTGCGCCGCCGGTTCGGGTGCACGGTGAACGACGTGATTCTGGCGGTGCTGACCGGGGCGTTGCGGAACTGGCTGCTCTCGCGCGGTGAGCCGGTCACCGCGTTCTCCACGGTACGAGCGATGGTGCCGATCGCGATCGACGTGTCGTCGCCCGACAGCGCCGTCGGAGCGCCGATCACCGACACCGAGCGTGGAGCGCCGACCACCGACGTCGAGGGCGGGGCGGAGCGGCTCGCGGGCGACGAGCCGCGCGGTGACGAGCGCCGCGCCTCGTCGTTGCTGATCGACCTGCCGGTGGGGGAGCCGAATCCCGTTGTGCGACTGTCGCACATCGCGCACGCAACGGAGGCGCACACCCGTCAGAACCGGACGGTGGCGGCGCAGACGCTGGTGCGGGTGTCCGGGACCGCGCCGGCGACACTGCACGCGATGGGACTGCGAATGGCGAGTGGGCTGTCGCAGCGGATGTTCAACGTGATGATCACCAACGCGCCCGGGCCGCAGTCGACGCTGTGCCTCGGCGGCGCCGAGTTGCTCGAGACCTATCCGGTGTCGCCGCTGATCCGAAACCAGGCGGTGAGCATCGGCCTGACGTCGTACGACGGGCACGTCTACTACGGTTTGAACGGTGACCGGGATGCGATGTCCGATGTCGACGTGCTGACCGGGTTGCTGTACGAAGCGCTCGACGAGTTGCTTGAAGCCTGCCGGTGAAGGGGAATGCATGAGGGTTTACGTGCCCGCCACGATCGCGATGCTGCAGCGGCTGGTCGCCGAGGAGGAGCTGAACCCGATCAGCCGGACGGCGTTCGCGGTGACGCCGACACTGCGCGAGGCATACGCCGCCGGGGACGACGACGAGCTTGCCGAGGTCGCGATGAACGAGGCCGCACGGGCGTCGCTGCGGTTGATCGCGACGGAGGCCGGCGACGTGGAGGCCGGTGAGGCGGGTTCCGCCGAGCCGGGGGCGGTAGTGTACCGGCGGGCCGTGATCGCGGCCGATGTGGACGAGGTGACGCTGCGACCGGACCTCGACGACGCCGTGGTGCGGCTCGCGGCACCGCTGCCGCTGTCGGCGGTGGCATCGGTGCACGTGGACCTGTCGGAGGCCGAGCAGGCGATCGAGCGGGCCGCGTCGGTCGTGGACGCGGCGGACCTCGGCGACGCGGATGCCGAGTTCGTCCTCGGTGACGCGGAGGACCACGATCTGGCCTGGTATGCCACCCAGGAACTGCCCTTCCTGCTCGAACTGCTCTGACAGAGCCGCGGACTGCGTGACAGGCCGCGCCACCTGCGGGTAACCTACGGACCCGTAACCTATCCGAGTGGACGGAAGTTTGATGGGCTTGAGGAAGTGGCTCGAGGCGCCGGCGGCAGATGTGTCGGCACCGCGACGGCCGAGTGTGAACATGCTGCGCGGGGCGGTGACCCGAGTCACGACCCCGCTGTTGCCGGACGACTTCCTGCATCTGGCGAATCCGTTGTGGTCGGCGCGCGAACTCCGCGGCAAGATCGTCGAGGTTCGCAAGGAGACGTGCGACTCGGCGACCCTCGTCATCAGGCCGGGCTGGGGATTCGACTTCGACTACCAGCCCGGCCAGTACATCGGCATCGGCCTTCTCGTCGACGGCCGCTTCCACTGGCGCTCGTACTCGCTCACGTCGCCGCCGAGCCGGGACCGGAAGCTGATCACGATCGCGGTCAAGGCGATGCCCGAGGGCCGGCTGTCAAGCCATCTGATCAACGGCGTGCCTGCGGGCACCGTGGTGCGCCTGGCCGCGCCGCAGGGCAACTTCTCGCTGCCGGAACCGCCGCCGGAGAAGATCCTCTTCATCACCGCGGGCAGCGGCGTCACGCCGGTGATGGCGATGCTGCGGTCGATGGTGCGCCGGGGCACGGTGCCGGACGTGGTGCACGTGCACTCCGCGCCGACGGAACAGGATGTGATGTTCGGCGAGGAGTTGGCGGCGCTGCACGACTCGCACCCGACCTTCGTCTCGCACGTCCAGCACACCCGCACCGGCGGCCGGTTCAAGCTGGCCGACCTCGACGAGATGTACCCGGACTGGCGGGAGCGGCAGACCTGGGCGTGCGGTCCGGTGAAGATGCTCGACGAGGTCGAGAAGGTGTGGGCCGAGGCCGGGATCGCGGACCGGCTGCACACCGAGCGGTTCACGATCTCGCGTGCCGACTTGTCAGGCCAGGGCGGCACTGTGACCTTCGCCAAGTCGGAGCGCTCCGCCGAGGTCGACGGCGCCACGACCGTGCTGGAGGCCGGAGAGAACCTTGGTGTGCAGATGCCGTTCGGCTGCCGGATGGGAATCTGCCAGACGTGTGTTGCCCCGCTGCTGTCCGGGCATGTGCGGGATCTGCGGTCCGGTCGGGAGCACGGCGAGGGTGAACGGGTGCAGACCTGTATCTCGGTCGCTGCCGGCGACTGCACCATCGACCTGTAGCGCCGATCATGGCCATCACGGACATCAAGGAATTTTCGCACCTGACCGAGGCCGACATCGAGGCGCTCGGGCGGGAGATGGATGCGATCCGGCGGGACGTGGAGAACTCGCGCGGCGCCGCCGACGCGCGGTACGTCCACAATGTGATCCGCCTGCAGCGGGCCCTGGAGATCGGCGGCCGGGCGATCCTGTTCGGCAGCCGGTACCGGCCGGCCTGGCTGGCGGGGACCGCGATGCTCGGCGTCGCGAAGATCGTCGAGAACATGGAGCTCGGGCACAACATCGTGCACGGGCAGTGGGACTGGATGAACGATCCGGAGATCCACTCGACCACCTGGGAATGGGACCAGACCGGTCCGTCGTCGCAGTGGAAGCGGGCGCACAACTACTCGCACCACACGTACACGAACGTCGTCGGGATGGACGAGGACGTCCAGTTCGGAATCATCCGGATCACCCGGGACGTGCCGTGGCGGCCGGTCAATCTGCTGCAGCCAGTGGCGAACGTCGTCCTCGCGGTGGGCTTCGAGTGGGGCATCGCGCTGCACGACTGGCACATCACCCGCGAGGCCGAGGCCGCCCGCGGCGACGATCATCGCCGCGAGGTGGATCGGGAGTTCGCCCGCAAGGCGACCCGGCAGGTGGTCAAGGACTTCGTCATCTTCCCGGCGTTGACCGGGCCCGCCTGGCGCACCACCCTGACGGCGAACGCGGCGGCGAATGTGATCCGCAACGTGTGGGCACACGCGGTGATCTTCTGTGGGCACTTCCCGGACGGTGCCGAGAAGTTCACGATCGAGGAGCACGAGCGGGAGACGAAACCTCAGTGGTACCTGCGCCAGTTGCTGGGCAGCGCCAACATCTCCGGGGGCCGGGTGATGGACTTCATGACCGGCAACCTCAGCTACCAGATCGAACACCACCTCTTCCCCGACCTGCCGAGCAACCGGTTGCGTGAGGTGTCGGTGCGCGTTCGGGCGCTGTGCGACAAGTACGACCTGCCGTACACGACCGGGCCGCTCTCGCGTCAGTACCTGTTGTCCCTGCGGACCGTGCTCAAGCTGGCACTACCCGACCGGCTTCTGAAGGCGACCTCCGACGACGCGCCGGAGACCTCCTCGGAACGGAAGTTCCGCGATTCCGGCTCGGCGCGCGTCGATCCGGTGACCGGACGGCGGTCGGGGTTGCGGTCGGCGTTGCGGCGACTTCGCGGTTTGTGATTCACCTCACAGCAATGGATCGGTAACCTACGCAGGCGTAACCTACGGTACGGTAAGCCGGTAATTCGAAGTTCAGGACCGGGAGAGCCATGGCTATTTCAGACATCAAGGAGTACGCGCACCTGACCGAGGCCGACATCGAGGCCCTCGGTCGGGAACTGGACGCGATCCGCCGTGACGTCGAGGAGTCCCGCGGCGAGCGTGACGCCCGGTATCTGCGCAACACCATCCGGCTGCAGCGTTCCCTCGAGATCGGCGGCCGGGCCGTGTTGTTCGGCAGCCGGAAGCGCCCGCTGTGGCTGCTCGGCGCGGGCATGCTCGGCGTCGCCAAGATCATCGAGAACATGGAGCTCGGGCACAACGTGATGCACGGGCAGTGGGACTGGATGAACGACCCCGAGGTGCACTCCGCGAACTGGGAGTGGGACAACGCCGGGCCGTCGGCGCACTGGAAGCAGACCCACAACTACCTGCATCACAAGTACACCAACATCCTCGGCATGGACGACGATGTGGGATACGGCCTGCTGCGCGTGACCCGCGACCAGCGCTGGAAGCCGTTCAATGCCGGCAACGTGGTCTACAACACGGTTCTCGCCCTGGCGTTCCAGTACGGCGTCGCGGCGCAGCACCTCGAGCTCGGCAAGGTGGCCAAGGGGCGCGACGACCGAGAGGAGACCAAGCGCAAGCTGCGCGAGGTCGGCGAGAAGATCGGCAAGCAGGTCGTCAAGGACTACGTGGTGTTCCCGGCGCTGACCGGCAAGGCATGGAAGTCCACCATGACCGCGAACCTGACCGCCAACGTGATCCGCAACGTGTGGACCAACGCCGTCATCTTCTGTGGCCACTTCCCGGACGGTGCCGAGAAGTTCACCAAGGAGGACGTCGACAAGGAGACGCAGGCCCAGTGGTACCTGCGGCAGATGCTGGGCAGCGCCAACATCTCGGGCGGCCGGGTGATGGACTTCATGACCGGCAACCTCAGCTACCAGATCGAGCACCACATCTTCCCGGATCTGCCGTCGAACCGTTACGCGGAGATCGCGGTGCGGGTGCGCGAACTGTGTGACAAGTACGACCTGCCGTACACCACGGGTCCGCTGCTGGTGCAGTACGGCAAGGCGTGGCGCACGATCGCCAAGCTGTCGCTGCCGAACAAGTACCTCCACGACACCGTCGACGATGCGCCGGAAACGGCGTCCGAACGCAGGTGGGAGGGGCGCGAGGCCGTTCTCACCGTGGATCCCACGACCGGACGCGCGCGCGGACTGAAGACCGCCATCCGGGAATCGCGGAAGCGGCGCGGCATCCGGAAACTGCTGCCTCGCTGAGTGTTCTGTGGGTCGAGTCACCCTCGTTGGGCCCCGCCGGAAACGGCGGGGCCCAACGGCGTTTCGGGCTGCTACTCGTCGGATCCGACGATCGACGAACCGAGGTTCAGCAGGATCTTGATGCTGTCGGTGAAGTTGCCGAGAAGGGCGGAACCGGCTTCGAGAAACGCATCACTCATCAGTACTCCTTGGGTCGTGACGGTGGGAGGGCTCCCACCTGTGTCGTGACTTGCGGGCTGATTCGAATCAGAGTTGAGCCCGTACAGCGTAAGACCGGTGGAGTAACGATCAAGGAGTTCTCGAGCGAATTGACCCAATCGTGACCCGAAGGCGCTGGTCGAGGGTCACCAGGCCTCGTTGGACGACAGTGCCACCAGCAGCTGCCGCACCGCGCCCGCCCGGCGGGCCGCCTGCCCCTCGAGATGGTCGAGCGCGCACTCCGGGTCCGCGGGAGGT
The DNA here is from genome assembly GCF_053589375.1 of Rhodococcus sp. NPDC003348. Taxonomy (NCBI): domain Bacteria; kingdom Bacillati; phylum Actinomycetota; class Actinomycetes; order Mycobacteriales; family Nocardiaceae; genus Rhodococcus; species Rhodococcus sp. NPDC003348. Next base: position 23,137 of record NZ_JBSFRT010000033.1, on the reverse strand, counting down.
CCGAGGTGCGTGCACCCGCGCGGGCAGTCCTCGATCGCGGCCGCCAGATCGGTGAACGCCCCCATCACGTCGTCGGGGGAGATGTGTGCGAGGCCGAACGAGCGGATACCCGGAGTGTCGACGACCCAGCCGCGCGGCGCGTCGGCCGCGCTCGGCAACGGCAGCGCCACCGACTGCGTGGACGTGTGCCGGCCCTTGCCGACGCCCGACACCACTCCGGTGGCCCGATCCGCCTCGGGGACAAGCCGATTGACGAGCGTCGACTTGCCCACTCCGGAGTGGCCGATCAGGGCGGTGAGCTTCCCTGCGAGAATGTGTTTCACGGCGGTGAGGGGTTCGGACGTGCCCGCCAGCACCACCGGCACGTCGAGGTCCTCGAAGGCGGCGGCGAATTCACGGTGATCCGCGAGATCGCCCTTCGTCAGGCACAGGATCGGCTCCAACCCGCCGACGTAGGCGGCGACCAGTGCCCGCTCGACGAATCCCGTCCGCGGCGGCGGGTCGGCCAGCGCGACGACGATCAGCAGCTGGGAGGCGTTCGCGACCACCACGCGCTCGTACGGATCCGTGTCGTCCGCGGTCCGGCGCAGCACCGTCGACCGGTCCTCGACCCGCACGATCCGGGCCAGGGTGTCGACCCGGCCGGAGACGTCGCCGACCACGCCGACCCGGTCCCCGACGACGATCGGGGTGCGGCCGAGTTCGCGTGCCCGCATCGCCACCACCGGCCGGTCGGGGTCGCCGTCCAGCACGCATCCCCAGCGTCCGCGGTCCACCGAGACGACCATCGCGATCTCGGCGGCTTTGTGCTCGGGCCGGGTCTTGGTGCGCGGCCGGGAGCCCTTGCCCGGGCGGATCCGGACGTCGGACTCGTCGTACCGGCGCGCGCTCAGGAGCGCGCCCCGATCTGGTCCTGGAGCATTGTCTCCCAAAGGTTCTCGAAGCCTGGCAGGGTTTTCGCCGTGGTGCCCACGTCGTCGACGTCGACACCGGGCACGACCAGACCGAGGATCGCGCCTGCGGTGGCCATCCGGTGGTCGGCATACGAACGCCACACGCCGCCGTGCAGGGGGCAGGGATCGATGTGCAGGCCGTCCGGGGTCTCGGTGACCGCGCCGCCGAGATTGTTGATCTCGGTGGACAGCGCCGCGAGCCGGTCGGTTTCGTGACCGCGCAGGTGCGCGATGCCCCGCAGGGTCGACGGGGAGTCGGCGAGGGCGGCCAGTGCCGCCACCGTCGGCGTCAGCTCGCCGATGTCGTGCAGGTCGATGTCGATGCCGCGCAGGCGTTCCGGCCCGGCCACCGTCAGCAAGGAATCCCGCAGGGACACGGTCGCCCCCATGTCGGTGAGGATGCCGCGGATCGCGTCGCCCGGCTGGGTGGTCACCGAAGGCCACAGCGGCACACTCACGGAGCCTCCGGTCACCGCCGCCGCGGCGAGGAACGAGGTCGCGTTCGACAGGTCCGGCTCCACGACCCAGTCGACCGCCGCGACAGGGCCCGGCTCGACCCGCCAGGTGGCCGGCTGACCGGCGCCCGGCGTGTGCACCCGGACCCCGGCCCGGCGGAGCATCTCGACCGTCATGTCGATGTGCGGCATCGACGGCACCGACGCGCCGTCGTGGTGCACGGTCACGCCGTCGCTGAATCTGGCGGCCGAGAGCAGCAAGCCCGACACGAACTGCGACGACCCGGACGCGTCGATCGTCACCTCACCGCCGGCGACGGAACCGCGGCCGGTGACGGTGAACGGCAGACCGTCACCGTCGATCGCCACCCCGAGTCCGCGAAGCCCGTCGAGGATCGTGGCCAGCGGGCGGGTGCGGGCCTGCTCGTCCCCGTCGAAAGCGACGACGCCGTCCGCGAGGGCGGCCACCGGCGGCAGAAACCGCATCACCGTTCCCGCCAGCCCGCAGTCGACCGCCCCGCCGTGCAACGGGCCGGGAGTCACACGCAGAGTGGTGGGGGAGCCGACCTCGGTGATGTCGACTCCCAGGGACCGCAGGCCGTCGATCATCAGATCGGTGTCGCGGCTGCGCAGGGTCCCGGTGACGGTGGACGGCCCGCTCGCGAGCGCCGCGAGGATCAGGGCCCGGTTGGTGATCGACTTCGACCCGGGCAGGGTCACGGTCGCGTGCACGGGCGATTCGGCGAGGGGCGCTCTCCACAGACTCACGGGCTCCATCTTCCCGCATCGCGCCGCGAGCCGGTGCAGGGGCACACAGCGCATGTCGGTGGGCACGCATGCCTGTCGGTGGGCACGCCCACTGCGCATGTCGGTGGGCACGCCCACAATGGGTGGCATGTGCGGCAGATACGCGACGACCGTCGACCCGGCCCTGCTCGCGGTCGAGCTGGACGCGATCGACGAGACGGGGTCGGCGCCACCCCAACCGTCGGAGCGCTACAACGTCGCGCCGACCGACCCGGTGCTGGCCGTGGTCGCCCGCCACGATCGCGAACATCCGGAGGACTTGGCGACCCGGCGGATCCGCCGGATGCGGTGGGGACTGCTGCCGCCGTGGACGAAGGCCGGCGACGACGGTGCGCCGGTGCGGTCGGCGCCGCTGTTCAATGCCCGCGCCGACACCGCCTCCACGAAGCCGGCGTTCCGGGCCGCGCTCAAGACCAAGCGCGCACTGGTGCCGATGGACGGCTGGTACGAGTGGACCAGCGAACCACGCCCCGGCGGCAAGGTCGCCAAGGTGCCGCACTTCATGACGCCCGCGGACGGGTCGCGGTTCTTCATGGCCGGCCTGTGGTCGGTGTGGCACGCGCCCGGCTCCCGCGCCGCGCCGCTGCTGAGCTGCACGATCCTGACGACCGATGCGGTCGGGGACCTCCAGTCGGTGCACGACCGGATGCCGCTGATCGTGACTCCGGAGCACTGGGACCGGTGGCTCGATCCCGATGTCGACGTCCCGGTCGAGCTGCTCGCCGGTGTTGACGAGCAGGTCGCCGCGGGCATCGAGATCCGACTCGTCTCGGATCGCGTGAACAGCGTCCGCAACGACGGCCCCGACCTGATCGCTCCTGCCGGGCCGCCCGGCTCGGCGGTCGGGGAGCAGATCAGCCTGCTCTGACCCCGAACCGCCCGGTGCCACCCTGTCCGACCCCTGCCCGTTGTCCCGAATGGCCCATTCGGTCGGTTGAACAGACCGAATGGGCCATTCGGGAAGAAGACGAGGGAAGGACAGGGGCGGGCCTGCGAGCAGGGTCAGCGGGCGAGGGCGGCGAGGTCGCTGACCTCGGCGACCAGCTCCAGGGACCGCAGCCAGGCCGCACGCTCCGTCGCGGAGGAGACGACCATCAGCTCGTCGGCGCCGGTTCGTTCGGTGAAGGTGTCCAGATACTCGCGCACCCGCGTAGGTGTGCCGACGGCGGTGAAGCGCAACATCTGCAGCACCTGCTGACCGGCGGGGGACTCGAGCACCAGGTCCGTCTCCTCGGGCGTGAAGGTGCGGCCGCGACCGACGAACAACTGGACCCGCTTGCGCTTCGTTGCGGTGAACAGTCGCTGCGCCTCGTCCTCGGTGTCGGCGGCGATGACGTTGACGGCGGCGATCACGTACGGTTCCGCGAGCCGCGCGGAGGGCCGGAACTCGCGACGGTAGATCGCGATCGCGTCGTCGAGGGCGTTCGGCGCGAAGTGTGAGGCGAACGCGTACGGCAGGCCGAGCATCGCGGCCAGCTTCGCGCCGAACAGTGACGAGCCGAGGATGTACAGCGGCACGTTCGTGCCCTTACCGGGGGTGGCCTCGATCCCCGGGATGCGGGAGGGCCCGGTCAGGTAGCCCTGCAGTTCGAGCACGTCCTGGGGGAACGAGTCGGCGGACGCCGGGTCGCGGCGCAGCGCCCGCATCGTCTGCTGGTCGCTGCCCGGTGCGCGGCCGAGGCCGAGGTCGATGCGGCCCGGGTGCAGTTCGGCCAGGGTGCCGAACTGTTCGGCGATGGTCAGCGGGGAGTGGTTCGGCAGCATCACGCCGCCGGAACCGAGGCGGATGGTCTCGGTGTTCGCGGCGATGTGCGCGATCAGCACACTCGTCGCGGACGACGCGATGGACGGCATGTTGTGGTGCTCGGCGTACCAGATCCGTTGGTAGCCCTGCCGTTCCGCGGCCTGCGCCATCTGCACGCTGGCGCGGAAGCTGTCCCGGGCGCTCTCGCCCTCGCCGATCTGGGCGAGGTCGAGAATGGAGAGGGGGACGGTCACGAGGTACCCGCTTTCTGACACGAACAGACTTTGTTGTGAGGTGCAACAGTCGTCGCGGAGCTGATTGTTCCCCGGGTGCCTCAGCCGGCGGTGATCGGGGCGAGAACCGCACCCGTCAGTCGCACCAGGTCCCGCGGATCGAGGTCGATCTCCAGTCCACGCCGGCCCGCGCTGCACAGCACCCGGTCCCAGTCGGTGGCCGATGCGTCGATCACCGTCGGCAACTTCTTGCGCTGGCCGAGCGGGGAGATGCCGCCCAGCACGTATCCGGTGGAGCGCTGAGCCTCGGCCTGGTCCGCCATCACGGCCTTGCCTGCGCCCAACGCCGCCGCGGCAGCCTTCAGCGAGAGCTTCGCCGGCACCGGCAGGACCGCGACCGCGAGCTTGCCGTCGGAGGTCTTGATCACCAGCGTCTTGAATATCTGCGAGGCGTCGAGACCGAGTTCGCCGGCGAGGGCGTCGACCGCTTCGGTGCCGTAGGAGGCGCTGGAGGGGTCGTGGTCGTAGCTGTGGACCCGATGCGCAACCTTCGCCTTGACCAGGGCCTGTGTTGCCGGTGTCGCGGAACCTGCCATGTCTCGACACTGTAGAACCGCGCCTCGTGCCGGCTGTCGGCGGGAACACTCGGCGCCTCGTGGGTGTTGCACCGTGCACGTTGGTCCGTGTTGGAAAGGAGCCGCCCGTGTCGGTGAAGTGCCTGGAGCGTCCCGCTGGTCGCCGTGAGGGGAACCGTGTGGCGGTAGCCTGGATCTCTGACAAGAGCGAAGGGATCACCGTGCCCAACGACCTGAGCGAACCCCACGACATCGACCCGCCGGAGCCCTTGGCCTCCGATCCGGTCGTCGAGTCCGAGGCGGAGCTGACGCAGCGCTTCGAGCGCGACGCCCTGCCGCTGATCGATCAGCTGTACGGCGCCGCACTGCGGATGACGCGCAACCCGGCCGACGCCGAGGACCTCGTGCAGGAGACGTATGTCAAGGCGTACTCCGCGTTCCGGTCCTTCAAGGAGGGCACCAACCTCAAGGCGTGGCTGTACCGGATTCTGACGAACACCTACATCAACTCGTACCGCAAGAAGCAGCGGCAGCCGGCGCAGTACCCGACGGACGAGATCACCGACTGGCAGCTCGCCGCGACCGCCGAGCACACCTCGCAGGGTCTGCGCTCCGCGGAGGTCGAGGCGCTCGACGCGCTGCCCGACGACGACATCAAGAACGCGCTGCAGCAACTGCCGGAGGAGTTCCGGATGGCGGTGTACTACGCGGACGTCGAGGGCTTCCCGTACAAGGAGATCGCCGAGATCATGGGCACCCCGATCGGGACCGTGATGTCGCGGCTGCACCGCGGCCGCAAGCAACTGCGTGGACTGCTCGCCGACGTGGCCCGCGAACGAGGATTCAATCGAGGGGCCGCCGCCGCGGCCGCGACAGGCCAGGAGCAGGAGGCGTCCCGGTGAGCGAGCAGAACGAATTCGAGCGGCTCGACTGCTCCGCCGTGATTGCCGATGTATGGCTGATGCTCGACAACGAATGCGACGACCGGACCCGCGCCCGGCTGCAGCAGCACATGGAGGACTGCGGCTCCTGCTTCGAGGCGTACGGCATCGAGGCGAAGGTGAAGTCGTTGCTCGCCCGCAAGTGCGGTGGGGAGCACGCGCCGGACAGCCTGCGCCAGCGCCTGCGCATCCAGCTGAGCCAGACCACGATCATCACCCGGGTCGACCCGGGGCAGTAGGACCGACACAGCGAGCGACCCCGAGGAAGCCTCGGGGTCGCTCCCTGCCTGTTCGGGACGGGACCTGTCGACGGTTGTCGGAAAGCGTTCGAGCGGGTGTCGTCGAGCTGCACGAACGACCCGGACGGGTCAGCTGCCCAGCATCATTGAAACGAGATTGAGTGTCTCGTTGTCTCCCCGCCCGAGGTCGGCGCTACCGAAGCCCCAGAAGCCGTTGTCCCAGTCACCGCCACCGTAGTCGACGCAGAGGAAGCAGGGCTCAGCCTCGTAGCTGCGGATGTGAAACTGCAGCCCGATCGGATTCCAGGTCTGTTTGCCGAGTCCGTCGATGTCGACCGTCAGCCCGCTGTCGACGGACGAGCCGATTTCGTAGCTGTCCGGCGGGATGAAGAAGGACACCGAGACCGAGAGACGGCCGTGTTCGGTAGCGGGTATGTAGAAGCCGGGATCGGCGAAAGTGACGGTGTTGGCCGCTGCGTCGAACACAGGGGTGAGCTTCCAGTGCTCCTCGACATAGGGCTGGGTGAACCGCGTCACCGCCGCGCTGTCCGTGAAGTACTGGAGTTCGGGTGGCACATGGAAGGCGACGCTGTTGATGCGGCGCTCGGTCCGGTCTGTGGTCGTCAGCGATGCGTAATAGGTCACCATGGAGGAGTTCGTGACGACGTTGGTCGATGTACCCAACCCGCCCACAGCCCCTTCGACCTGTACGTTGTCGGCGGTCACGGTGACCGACCTCCCGGGGCCGAACTCGTCGGCTGCCGCGGTGCCGCCACCGGTGGCGAGTGTGCCGACCATCAGGCCGACGCCGGCGACGGTACGGGCGAGTCGCCGAAAAGCGTTGCGCGTATCGCGATTCATCGGAGTAACCGTCCTTTCGATTCAGCTTGCGGAGCCGGAGGCGAAGGGTGAGACCACGTGGACGTTCACTCCGATCGGATTTCGATCGAAGTCCGCAGTGTCGTTCCATCCACCCGCGCTGATGCCGCTCGCTATGACGTCACCCGGTTCGAATCTGTCTGCCCGGATGATGTAGGTCACCTCGTATACGAGGGCCCAACCTGGGCCCACCCAGATGTCGCCCGGGCGGAAACTCACGTGTGGGGTGTCGCCTTCGGGTGAGACGTACGGGGAGGTGTCGAGCGCGGTCTTCGTGCCGTTCGTGTCGGACAGGTAAAGGGTGCCCGTGACGAAGGTGAGACCGGGAGCGTACTCATCACTCACCCAGTTGAAGTACTCGGGCGCGTCGGTAGGTGAGAAGCTCGTCCGATACGTGACAGTCGATCCGGGGACTTTCTCGTTGCTGCCGACGACCTCCTTGTCGACGCGGTACTCGTCGGTCGTGACGGTGACGCTGCGATCGTCCTCGAGCGGTGCCGCGGCCGCGGTGCCGGTCGCGGCACCGGTGACGAACGCGCCCGCGATCAGGGTGGTGGCCGTTGCGGTGGCGAGGCGGGCGAGTGTGCGGTGGTGAGTGTGCCGGAAGACTGTCCGGAGTGGCGTGCGTGTGTGGGGCATGAGCCTCCTGTCGGGGCGGCATCGGCGGGTGTCCCTCGTGCCGCTGGGTGAGTGTCCGCGGCGGAGGTCGAGCTGCGCCGGTGCCCGACCAAGCCGAAACATACCGAGTGGTCCCCCGACCGCGTGCGCGCAATCGTAGGGGCGAAGGGCATGTCGTGGGGGCGAACCGTGGAAATGGTCCGCGTACGACACAGGGCCGGACCCCCGAAGGAATCCGGCCCTGTGTGAGGCTTCGTCTACGCGCTCAGGCGTTGGGACGCTTGCCGTGGTTGGCGGCACTGCCCTTACGGCTGCGCTTCTTGCGACCACGCTTACCCATGGTTGTCTCCCTTCTATCCGATCTCGCTCGGGGACATTCTTCCACGTGTGGTTGGCTGTACTTCCACTGGTAGGTCTCCAACACAAGCGAGGTGCTCGATGGCCGAAGACGTGCGCGCCGAGATGGTCTCCACCGTCTTCCAGGTGGTGGTGTCAGCAGGCGACGAGGTGAAGGAGGGGGACACCCTCGTGATCCTGGAGTCGATGAAGATGGAGATTCCGGTGATCGCGGAGATCGACGGCACCGTCACCTCCGTCGACGTCACCGTCGGCGACGTCATCCAGCAGGGCGACCTGATCGCCGTCATCGCCTGACCCGACCGTCCGATGTCGACGCTCAGCGATCTGCTCGCCGAACACACCGACCTGCCCGGGGAGGGCGTCGACCACCTGCAGCGGGTGGTCGGGGAGTGGCAGTTGCTGGCGGACCTGTCGTTCGCCGACGTCCTGCTGTGGGTGCCGACCGACGCCGGCGTCGCCGAGCCGGCCGGTGGTCCCCAGTTGGTGTGCGTCGCGCAGTGCCGGCCGACGACCGCGCCGACAGCCTTCGCGGAGGACGCGGTCGGCTGGGTTGCCTCGGACGTCGAACACCCGCACGTGCGCCAGGCACTGGCCGAGTGGCGGATCGTGCGGGTTCCGGACGGCCCGCCCGCCGAGGGAGCCCCGGTGCGGCGGGAGGCGATTCCGGTGCGTTGCAGCGGGGATGTGATCGCGGTGCTCAGCCGGGACACCAACCCGACGCAGCAGCGGCAGTCGAGCCCGCTGGAGGTCGCGTACCTGGACTGCGCCGCCGAGCTGTGCCAGATGATCAGCGAGGGCACCTTCCCGACCCCCGAGGAGCACAGCGAGATCCTGTCCAGCCCGCGTGCGGGGGACGGCTTCATCCGGCTCGACTCCGACGGCACCGTCGTCTACGCCAGCCCGAACGCCCTGTCGGCGTATCACCGGATGGGTCTGACCACGACGACGCTCAAGGGGCGGGACCTGGCGTCGGTGACCCGCACCCTGATCACCGACCCGTTCGACGCGCAGGACGTGGCCACCGACATCCGCGCGGCCCTGGCGGGCAAGGCGGGCAAGCGGATGGAGGTCGAGGCGCGCGGGGCGACGGTGCTGATGCGCACGCTGGTCCTGCGGCCGGGTGGTCAGCCCGCCGGCGCGGTGGTGCTCATCCGGGACGTCACCGAGGTCAAGCGCCGCGACCGGGCGCTGCTGAGCAAGGACGCGACGATCCGGGAGATCCATCACCGGGTGAAGAACAACCTGCAGACGGTGGCGGCGCTGCTGCGGTTGCAGGCCCGGCGTACCCAGCACGACGAGGCGCGGCAGGCCCTGGCCGAGTCGGTGCGTCGCGTCACGTCGATCGCGCTCGTGCACGACATCCTGTCGATGTCCGTCGACGAGGAGGTCAACCTCGACGAGGTCGTGGACCGGCTGGTGCCGATCATGGCGGACGTCGCGGTGGTCAACAGCACCGTGCAGATCCGCCGTGAGGGCAGTTTCGGGGTGTTCCCTGCCGAGCGTGCCACGCCGCTGGTCATGGTCCTGACGGAGCTGGTGCAGAACGCCATCGAGCACGGCTACGAGCCCGGCCAGGGCGGAACGGTGACGCTGCGCGCGACCCGGTCCGCGCGCTGGCTGGACGTGGTGATCCACGACGACGGCGCGGGCCTGCCGGACGGGTTCAGCCTCGAGCGGTCGGACAGTCTCGGTTTGCAGATCGTCCGCACCCTGGTGTCCGCGGAACTGAACGGCTCGCTGGGGCTGCGGCCCGCCCAGGGTGGGGGCACGGAGGCCGCGCTGCGGGTTCCGCTGGGCCGGCGCGCCGCGTCCCGCGTGTGATCGGTGCCGAATACGCGTGAGGCCCGGCACCTTTCGGTGCCGGGCCTCACGAGAAGTATTACGGTGTCAGACCGCGCTGCGGGCACGGGTGCGCGCGTTCCGACGCTTGAGCGCGCGCCGCTCGTCCTCGCTCATGCCGCCCCAGACGCCCGCGTCCTGGCCCGACTCGAGGGCCCACGACAGGCAGTCGGCGGTCACGGGGCAGCGGTTGCACACCAGCTTGGCGTCCGCGATCTGCGCGATGGCCGGTCCACTGTTTCCCACCGGGAAGAACAACTCCGGGTCCTCGTCCCGACAGATTGCCTTGTGGCGCCAGTCCATCCTTCTACTCCTTCACCGGGTGCGTCGCACCGTGTCGTATTTTCGGTGCGAATGCACCGCGTCGTATCGCGTCGTTCATGCGCGGGGAGCGAATTGTTTCCTCGCTGTTGCTTGTGAATGCTTTCACGAACGCGCAGGAAGTCAATAGAAAATGGCCCGTCCGTGGGGTAACTCACTCTTTCGAATCACCCGGTGTGGTCTGCATTACTTTGTACCCCGCTCGCGGCACTTATGCACTATGGGTGTACGGTTCTGTTCTGAACTGACCCTCGGCAGGCGCCGAAACGGTGTATAAGCCATTAGCCGCCGGTTCGCCCGCCGCCCCTCGCCGGGACCTCGCTCGATCGGGCCCGTCAACCGAGGCTCGGCGCCACCAGCGTCAGCGCGTCGCGCACCGCGACGAACTCCACCTCTGTGCGCTTGCCGAGGTAGTCGCCATCCACCTGCAGTCCGATCGGTGCGCTCGACGTGATTCGCACCTTGGATGCGTCGTCGACTCGAAAAAGCTTGCGCGACTTGGGGTTCGATCCGGGGGTGAGGAGTTGTCGGACGACGGGCAGGCTGGCCGCGACGCTCATCGTGCGCATCGCGAACACCCCGAGACCGGTCTCGAACCCCGTCTCCGGGTTCACCGAGATCGGCCGGTGGTTCAGATAGGTCCACGGGCTCGAGTTCGACACGAACGCGTAGTGCACGCCGTCCACCGGATCGTGCCCCGGAATCTCGACGGTCAGCGTGGGCTCCAGGCGCCGGTTCCTCAGGAACGCGCGGATCGCCGTGCGGACGTAGCGGGAGGGGGTCGCCGCGTGGCCCTTCGCGCGGGCGAGGTCGATCGCCTCGCACACCTGCGCGTCCAGCCCGAGGCCGGCGTTGAAGGTGAACCAGCGGCCGTCGCAGTGCGCCAGCCCGATCCTCCGCCTCTCCCGCAGCTCCAGCAGTTCGATCAACTGGTTCGTCGCCACGACGGGGTCCGGGTCGATGCCGAGCGAGCGGGCGAAGACGTTCGCGGATCCGCCCGGCACCACGGCCACGAGGGGGGGCGGTCCGATGGGCAGCGCCTTCATCGACTCCGGCTCCGGGGCGCCGAGCAGACCGTTGACGACTTCGTTCACGGTGCCGTCGCCGCCGTGCACGATGATCAGCCCGATGCCCTCGAGGACCGCGCGACGGGCCAACTCGGCGGCGTGCCCGCGGTGCGTGGTGTGCACCACCCGTACCTGCACCCGGCTCGACAGCGCGTGCGCGAGCAGGTCGCGAGCCGCGGGGGTGGTCGAGGTCGCATTCGGGTTGACGATCAGCAGCGCACGCACGGATCGTCAGCCTAGCGGGGACCGGGCGCCGGGGAGTTCGCGCCGACCCGGGCGCGGCGTTCTATAGGCTGGCGCCGTGCCCGAGTCTGCTGCGCCCCTGTCCACCCCCGCCACGGTTCGATGGGCGGGAGGGCTGGTCACCTTCGAAGGGGCGGTCGCGGTCGTCGTCGCACTCGTCCTGGTGATCCGGGGTCTGCTCGGACACGACCAGGACGCCGCCAACCCGTACGGCACGGCGGCGTGGTTCGTCATCCTCGGCGGTGCCGTGCTCGCCGCCGGCCTCGGGCTGCTGCGCGGCCGCCGCTGGGGCCGGGCCATCGCCGTCGTCGCGCAGCTGCTGCTGTTGCCGGTGGTGTGGTCGCTGCTCACCGACTCGCACCGGCCGGTGCTCGGCGTGCTCCTCGGAGTGGTCGTGGTGCCGGCGCTGGTGTGCCTGTTCTCGGCGCCCACGTCGCGCTGGATGGCCGAGGAGTACGGCGGGGACACCGCACAGCCGGAGTGACCGCGGTCGTCAGACCGTCGCCGCCAGGCGGGCCAGAGGGTCGCCGCTGAGCCGGTAGCCGGTCCACTCGTCCTGGGCCTGCGCGCCGAGCGAGTCGTAGAACTCGATCGACGGCGTGTTCCACTTCAGCACCGACCACGCCAGTCGCGTGTACCCGTGGTCGACGCACTCGCGCGCGAGGGTCGCCAACAAGGCCTTGCCGTACCCGCGGCCGCGGAAGGCCGGCTGCACGTACAGATCCTCCAGGTAGATCCCGTGCACCCCGTCCCACGTGGAGAAGTTGCGGAACCACAGCGCGGTCCCCACCACGACACCGTCCTCCTCGGCGACGTGGCCGAACACGGCCGGGTTCGGGCCGAACAGCGCGGCCGTCATCTGCTCGGCGGTGACGGTGCACTCCTGGCGGGCCTTCTCGTACTCGGCCAGTTCGTACACCAGGCCGGTGACGGCCGGCACGTCCGCGGTGGAGACGCGGCGAATCATGCGATACCTCTTTCGTTTTCGTCGAACGTTGCGGGTCCGTGGGGCGGGTCAGGACGCGTTGTGGGTGACGATCAGCCGGACGCCGTGGTCGTAGCCGAGCACGGTGATCGCCCCGGGCGACAACGCGAACCGGCGGCCCTCGACGAGTGGCAGGCCGGCCCAGCGGGCGATCAGCGCCCGGGAGAAGTGCCCGTGCCCGACCAGCACCACGTCCCGCCCCGGCAGGGTGGACTCGGCGACGGCGAGCACCAGGTCCGCCCGCGACTCCACGGAGTCGGCCTCCTCGCCGCCGGGGCAGGGATGCGTCCACACCGTCCAGTGCGGCACCTGGTGGTGGATCTGCGCGCTCGTCAGACCTTCGTAGTCTCCGTAGTCCCACTCGACGAGTTCGTCCCACACGCGGGCACTCAGGCCCGCCAGTTCGGCGGTGTGGGCCGCACGGATGCGCGGGCTGGACAGGACGGCCGGGTCCCGCAGGGCCAGCGACTCGAGGCGGCGGCCCGCACCACGGGCCTGCTCCTCGCCCTCGGGCGTCAGCGGCACGTCCGTGCGGCCGGTGTGCCGGCCGGTCGCCGCCCACTCGGTCGACCCGTGCCGCAGCAACACGATGCGTCCGGTGTCGCGAGGTGGGACGGGTATGGACGGGTCGGCGGGAGGCACCTGTGCATCATCTCAGGCCGGTCGGTCGCGGGAGCGTTCCGAGTACGCAAAGATCACCTCCGTGACGACGGTGCTCGCGGTGGCGAATCAAAAGGGTGGGGTCGCGAAGACCACGACGGTGGCCTCGCTCGGCGCGGCGCTGGCGGCGCTCGGGCGGAAGGTCCTGGTGGTCGATCTCGATCCGCAGGGCTGTCTGACGTTCTCGTTGGGGCACAATCCCGATCGGCTCGAGTCGTCGGTGCACGAGGTGCTCACCGGGCAGATGCAGATCCGGGACGTGATCCTCGACACGGAGGAGGGGTTCGCGCTGGTGCCCGCGACGATCGACCTGGCCGGGGCGGAAGCGGTGCTGCTGATGCGGCCGGGGCGCGAGTTCACGCTCAAGCGGGCGCTGGCGACGCTCGGTGACGACTTCGACGTCGTGATCGTCGACTGCCCGCCGTCGCTGGGCGTGCTGACCCTCAACGGGCTCACCGCGGCCGACTCCGTGCTGGTGCCACTGCAGTGCGAGACACTCGCGCACCGAGGCGTCGGGCAGTTGCTGCGTACCGTCTCCGAGGTCAGGGAGATCACCAACCCGGACCTGGCCCTGCTCGGCGCGTTGCCGACGCTGTACGACGCGCGCACCACGCACAGCCGCGACGTGCTCGCCGACGTCGCGGACCGCTACGACCTGCCGGTTCTGGCGCCGCCGATCCCGCGCACCGTCCGGTTCGCCGAGGCGAGCGCGTCGGGTGCCACCGTGCTGTCCGGTCGCGCCAACAAGGGCGCGCAGGCGTACCGCGAGCTGGCCGCGAACCTGGTCGCGCACTGGGACGAGGGTGCCGAACTGAACACCTTCGGTGAGTGACGTCTAACGCAGGGCCACCAGTTCGTCGCCGCGCTGTTCCAGGAGGACGGAGCCGAGAACCGCGGACGTGATCGGGCGGCCGCCGAGCTGTGCGGGTGCGAGGCCCGGCCGGTCGATCGGGATGCGCCGGGTTTCGGCGCCGGTGGCCGCGTCGATCACCGCGACGCCGCCTTCGACCGGGACGAGGAACAGGCCCGCCATCGCGGTGCCAGGGCCGAGTGCGCCGCCGACCGACCAGGCGGGGGTGAAATCCGTTGTCCGCAGGGCGATCACGCTCGATCCGGTCCACCAGCTCAGGAAGGATCCGGTGCGCTCCACGACGGTGGTGGGGGAGACGTCCGCGGGGGCGGGGTACCGGGACGTCTCGTTTCCGGTCCCGTCGAAAACGGCGACCGTCGCCCCCGCGGTCCCGGTGGCGGGTAGGTAGACGGCCGTCCGCTCGCCGGAGACGGCGAGCACGCGGGCGCCGGTGTCGGACGGTCCGGCCTCGTCGAGAACCCGGGACCCGTACTCCTCGGGCTCGGAGTTGTCCTTCGGTGCAGGGTTGAGGACGCTGAGCCGGACCGCGTCCTCGCCCGGACACGACTCCAGCACCGAGACCCGGCTGCTGCTCGACGCGGAGGAGAGCAGCGTGCACCCGGTCCGGGGTTGCGCGGCGGGATTGACCGGCGCGTCGACCCGCCCGAACTCGAGGGTGCGCACCAGGTCCGAACGCCACACCTCCATCCGGGTCGCGCCGCGTGAGGTCAGGTACGTCCCGTCCTCCGACAGGGTCACGGCGGGGTCGGCGTCGCTCGCCCGCTGCGCCTTCCGGACCCCGGTGGACCCGTCCAGTTGGGTGACCTGACCGCATCCGCGGTCGTCCGGGTAGACCGCGACCGCGGTGTTCCAGGCTCCGATGACCCCGCACAGCGTCCGGTCGCGCCGGTAGTGCCAGATCGGGTCGCCGGTCGCCGGGTCGTGCCCGACGACGGTGTCGCCGTCTCCGCTGACGGCGGCGCCACCCGCGACCACAGGGGTGCGGGTGGCGTCACTGTCGGCGCGCCAGATCTCGGTGAGCGTCTCGGGAACCGCCAGTGCGGTCTCCGCGGGCGGCGCCGGCGTCGTCGCGGTCACCGACTCGGTGCCCTCGGCGTCGCTGGTCAACCAGACCGCCGCGGCTGCGACCAGCACGAGCACCGCGATCGCGCAGGCGGCCAGAACGTCGGCGCGAGTGCGCCGCTCGGGTGCGAGCACGGTGGGTGGCTACTCCGTGGTCGACGCCGTGGAGGTGGCGGTCGAGCCGGAGGCCGGACGACGGCGACGCCGACGTCGACGTGCCGGGGTCGCCTCACCGCTGGGGGAGGTGGGTTCCGGCGCAACGGTTTCCGACGACGTGTCGGCGGGTGCGGTGCTCGCCGTGTCGGCGGTCCGGCCGCCGCGGGTGCGCTTGCGGGTACGGGTGCGGCGGGGACGATCCGAGGACTGCTCGGCGTCGGCGGACACCTCGTGCGTGCGGGCGGGCTTCGGCTTGCGGATCGAGCCCTTCGCGTCGGTGGGGATGCTCAGGTCCGAGTACAGGTGCTCGGAGCTGGAGTAGGTCTCGACCGGCTCGGCGACCCCCAGGTTCAGGGCCTTGTCGATCAGCTGCCAGCGCGGCACGTCGTCCCAGTCGACGAGCGTGACCGCGGTGCCGGTGCGCCCGGCGCGGCCGGTGCGGCCGATGCGGTGCACGTAGGTCTTCTCGTCGTCCGGGCACTGGTAGTTGATCACGTGCGTGACGTCGTCGATGTCGATGCCGCGGGCGGCCACATCGGTGGCGACCAGGACGTCCACCTTGCCGGTGCGGAAGCTCTTGAGGGCCTTCTCGCGGGCGATCTGGCCGAGGTCGCCGTGCACGGCGCCCACCGAGAAGCCGCGTTCGTTCAGCTCGTCCGCGACCTTCTGCGCGGTGCGCTTGGTCCGCGTGAAGATCATCGTCGCGCCGCGGCCCTCGGCCTGCAGGATCCGCGCGACCATCTCGGCCTTGTCCAGGGCGTGCGCCCGGTAGATGTGCTGGGTGGTGCGGTCGTGCACCGCGGACGACTCCGGCTCTTCGGCGCGAATGTGCGTCGGCCGGGTCAGGAACGTGCGCGCCAGGGTGATGATCGGTCCGGGCATCGTCGCCGAGAACAGCATCGTCTGCCGGGCGTCGGGCACCATCCCCAGGATGCGTTCGATGTCGGGCAGGAAGCCCAGGTCGAGCATCTCGTCGGCCTCGTCCAGGACCAGCACGCCGACCTTGCCGAGGATCAGGTGACCCTGCTTGGCGAGGTCCAGCAGTCGTCCGGGGGTGCCGACGACGACGTCGACGCCCTTCTGCAGCGCCTCGATCTGGGTCTCGTACGGGCGGCCGCCGTAGATCGAGAGGACCTCGAGCCTGCGGTTCCCGGCCTTCAGGTGCTTGGCGGCGTTGACCAGGTCGTCGGTCACCTGGATGCACAGCTCGCGGGTCGGCACGATCACCAGCGCTCGCGGGGTGCCGTCGAGCGGCGCGGTGCCGGAATCGGTGCTCGAGACCCGGTGCAGCAGCGGCACGCCGAAGCCGAAGGTCTTGCCCATGCCCGTTCGGGCCTGGCCGATCAGGTCGTCGCCGGCCAGGGCGAGCGGCAGCGTCAACTCCTGGATGGCGAAGGTGCGTTCGATGCCGATCTCCGTCAGGGCCCGGACGATCTCGTCGCGGACGCCGAGTTCGGCGAACGTGGGGGCGGTGTGGGTCTCGTCGAGCTGGGCGGACAGGGTCGTCTCGCTTGCGTCGTCTTCGTGGTCGATCGTGATCTTGCTCAGTGCTCTGGCCTTCCTCGTCGGCACGCGCGCACGAGCTGGGCGGGGCCGGGGGTCGGCCACCGGGTGCTGCCCGTGTCCAACTCCCGGGCGGTGCCCGAGTCGAAACCCCGGGCGGTGCCCGAGTCGAACTCCGGGCGATGCCCTTTTCCGACTGACGCCGGTGCCCTTGTCCGATGGTCACTGTTCCTGCTGCCCTGCGCGCAAGACGGGTGTCTCGGCGCGGCGCGGGAGGAGGACCTGCGGATCAGGTGCGCGCACATTATCTGTGGGTCGCCGCGTCCATGCGATGTGTCCGATTGGTCGGACGATCGGGCGGCGACCCGCAACCATGGTAACTGCCGTGGCCGAGTTCGCAGGTAGGCGCGGTCTACGCTGTCCCGCATGGGAGCCAATTCTGCCGATTCGCTGTCGTCCTCGATCGCCGCCGACCACCCCGGTGTGAGCGAACTGTTCGCCGTACTGGCCTACGGTGAGATCTCCGCCTTCTACCGCCTCGCCGAGGACGCCCGGATGGCGCCGACCATGGCGGGCAGGGTGGCGCTGGCCCGCATGGCCGGCGCCGAGATGGGGCATTTCGAGACGCTGGAGTCGGCGCTCACCGACCGCGGCCTCGAGGTGTACTCCGCGATGGCGCCCTTCGTGAAGCCGCTCGACGACTACCACGCGTCGACCCACCCGGCGACGTGGCTCGAGTCCCTGGTCAAGGCGCATGTCGGCGACGGGATCGCCGCCGACTTCTACCTCGAGATCGCGGGCTCGCTGGATCCGTCCGTCGGCGCTGTGGTGCGCGAGGTGCTGGCGGAGACCGGGCACTCCGAGTTCGTGGTGCAGGAGGTCAGCGCCGCCGTGCAGGCATCGAAGAAGGAGAAGGACCGACTCATGCTGTGGGGCCGGCGCCTGCTCGGCGAGGCGATCACGCAGGCGCAGTACGTGATGGCGCAACGGGAGGCGCTGACGGATCTGATGCTCTCGGCGAGCGGGGACCTCAACGGCGTCGCGGCGCTGTTCGACCGGATGCAGCAGCGGCACTCGGAGCGGATGGCGGTGCTCGGGCTCGTCTGAGTCCGGCGCCAACGGTCAGGGTGCGGCCACGCCGGAGGTGTTCGCTCTCAGCACACGCCGGCAGCGGGTGGGGTGGAGGCGGGCTGCATTAGCCTGGCATCAGGTAGTGATGGCACGAGAGTTCGGAGGTTGGCCGTGGAGGTCAAGATCGGCATTTCTGACAGCCCGCGCGAGCTGATCCTCAGCAGCGCGCAGACCCCGGAAGAGGTGACCGAGCTCGTCTCAGCGGCGATCGGTGGCGACGCATCGGGAGTTCTCGCCCTCACCGACGACAAGGGTCGCAAGTTCCTGATCCAGGCTTCGAAGGTCGCCTACGTCGAGATCGGGCAGCCGGACAGCCGCAAGGTCGGTTTCGCGAGCTGACATCGAATCGGAAACGGGGCGCGCAGAATGATCCGCGCGCCCCGTTTTCTTGCGTTCGGGTCGTTCAGTTGTGCATGGGCACGTGGGAGAGGCCGCCCCAGGCGAGCTGGACGGTGATGTCCACCGCTTCCTCCTTGGGGATCGGCCGGTTCGCCTGCAGCCAGTAGCGGGCGGTGAACTGGCTGGTCCCGACGAGTCCAACGGCGAGGATGCGCGCCCGGTACGGGTCGAGTCCGGAGTCGTGGGCGACAAGGTCGAAGACGGCGTCCACACACGCCTCCGTCGCGCGGTCGACGCGGGCGAGGACCTGAGGGTCGCCCATGAAGTCCGACTCGAACACCAGCCGGTAGCCCTGGTTGTCGTTGTCGACGAAGTCGAAGAACGCCTGCACGGCGGCGCGGACGCGCTGCCGGTTGTCGGTGGTCGAGCGCAGCGCCTGGCGGACACCGGAGATCAGGCTGTCCACGTAGCTCTGCAGCACCGCGAGGTACAGGTCGAGCTTGCCGGGAAAGTGCTGGTAGAGCACGGGCTTGCTGACCCCGGCGCACTCGGCGATCTCGTCCATGCCTGCCGAGTGGTAGCCACGGCTGACGAACACTTCGCTGGCGGCCTGCAGCAGCTGGAGCCGGCGAGCGTCCCGGGGCAGTCGGGTGCTGCGCTTGGCGCCCTGACGCCCGGTCGACGTTGCGGAACGATCCGCGAGTTCAGTCATCGTGCTCCCAATCTTGCGTTGTCACCATCCGTGCCTCGTGCTGCGCGGGTGAGGTTGCTCACGGCACCGGGTGCACAAAGTGATCGAACGATACCGGACCTGTGCCCGGCCATCCGCGGAATGGCGAATGCTCCTGCCCCGAGTATTCCAGGTCACTGTTGCCGATAGGTGTCCAGTGTGCCTGGGGTGGTCCCGCTGCAGGTCGCAGCGGGTTCCGGTCGGCCGCGGCGGGTGATCGCCGATCGGCGTGCCCGGGCGGAGGACGTTCGCGGTTGTGAGACGCTGGACCGGTGACGGATGGAGGCGGACCGCGACTGCGGGGTGGACACCCCTGGAGTCCAGACGACTCGACGGATGCGCGCACAGGTCACCCGGACGGCCCGCGTCCCGGCGAGCGCGAGGACACCACGAACCCCGACCGGCCCGAGGCGGACAGCGCGTCGGACCGGTGGAGCCGCACCCAGGTCGGGTCACACCAGCCGCTGCGAGCGCAGTGGGATCCGATCGGCGAGGACCGCGGTCGGCCGCGCAGTTCCCGCCCCGAACGGCAGGTGCGCAAGCAGAGCCGACTCGGCAAGTTCGTCGCCACCTACGGGTGGCGTGCCTACGCCATCCCGGTTCTGGCGGTCGTCACCGTCCTCGTCCTCGTCGACGCGCTACGGGGCGTCGGGGAACCCGAGTCCCTCCCGTACGGCGATCCCGGGTTCGGTGCCCGCAGCACCAGCGAGGGCACTGGAGTTATCGGGGTTCCGCCGCTGGCCGACGGCAACTTCGCCGAGACGATCCCGTCCGGTGCGTTGCCCGAGGGGGGACCGTTCACCGCGACCGGTGCGGGAACCTGGCGGGTGATCCCGGGCACCGGCCCGAAGGCGGGGCAGGGCACCGAGCAGGTGTTCACCTACACGGTCGAGGTCGAGGACGGCGTCGACACCGCGGGATTCGGGGGAGACGAGTCCTTCGCCCGGATGGTCGACCAGACCCTCGCGAATCCGAAGAGCTGGACCCACGACCCGCGATTCGCGTTCCAGCGCATCGACACCGGCGACCCGACCTTCCGGATCTCACTGACCTCGCAGATGACGATCCGCGAGGCATGCGGGTACGACATCCAGCTGGAGGTTTCCTGCTACAACCCGGGCATCGACCGCGTCGTGCTGAACGAGCCGCGGTGGGTGCGCGGTGCCGTCGCGTATCAGGGCGACATCGGGTCGTACCGGCAGTACCAGATCAACCACGAGGTCGGACACGCCATCGGATACCAGGCGCACCAGCCGTGCGAGGCGGACGGCGGGCTGGCACCGGTGATGATGCAGCAGACCTTCGGAACGGCGAACAACGACATCGCCAAGCTCGACCCGGAGGGCGTCGTGCCGATGGACGGCAAGACCTGCCGGTTCAACCCCTGGCCGTACCCGCGCGGCTGAGGCGCCGCGCGGCTGAGCCGGCACGGGCTGCCCGGTCGTCAGTCCGGGCGCACCCACGGTGCCAGCTGTGCGCGCTGCTCTGCGGTCAGCCGACGCAACGTCTGCGTGTACGGGTCGCCGAGTGCCAGCTGCGTCGAGGCCTCCACCGCGGGCCGCGACCCGGGATCCGCGTCGGCCGCCCGGACCTCGTAGCGCACGGTGAGGTCCGCGCTGCGCAGCCGCTCGAGCCACATCGACACCTGCAGCGGCGTGTCCGCGTGGGTGAGCGGAGTGCGGTAACGGACCTCCAGGTGGGCCACGACCGAGTTCTGCAGCAGCGCCGACACCTCCGGGTCCACGGACGCCAGCCAGTCGATCCGGGACTCCTCGAGCAGCGTCACCATCCGGGCGTGGTTGATGTGTTTGAACGCGTCCATGTCGGACCATCGGACGGAGATCCGCGTCCGGTGGACGGCGTCGTCGGGCGTGGCGGACGTGGTCATCGTGCTCCTGGAGGTCGGCGTCGAGATGTTGAGGGACCGGCGACCAGGACCGTAGCCGATGGCGGCCGTGCGATGCCGGGTCCTCGACACCCGTTCGGCACCGACGGGGAGAATGGGAGGCATGTCGACATCCGTACAGCCCTCCGCCACACCGACGGGTGCGCTGCCGCCGCTGGTGGAGCCGGCCGCCGAGTTGAGCCGTGAGGAGGTGGCGCGCTACAGCCGCCACCTGATCATCCCGAACGTCGGCATGGTCGGGCAGAAGCGGATCAAGAACGCGAAGGTTCTGGTGATCGGCGCCGGTGGCCTCGGGTCGCCGACCCTGCTGTACCTCGCGGCCGCCGGGGTCGGGACGATCGGCATCGTCGAATTCGATGACGTCGAGGAGTCGAACCTGCAGCGTCAGGTCATCCACGGCCGTTCCGATGTCGGCAGGCCGAAGGCGCACAGCGCCCGCGACTCCGTCCTCGAGATCAACGACCGCATCGACGTGCGGCTGCACGAGTACCGGCTCGACAACACCAACGCGGTGGATCTGTTCGCGCAGTACGACCTGATCCTCGACGGCACCGACAACTTCGCCACCCGCTACCTCGTCAACGACGCGGCGATCCTGGCGGGCAAGCCGTACGTGTGGGGATCGATCTACCGGTTCGAGGGGCAGGTGTCGGTGTTCTGGGAGGCGGCACCCGACGGGCGCGGACTGAACTACCGGGACCTGTACCCGGAGGCGCCGCCACCGGGCATGGTGCCGTCCTGCGCGGAGGGCGGCGTGCTCGGCGTGCTGTGCGCGTCGATCGGCTCGATCATGGCGACCGAGGCGATCAAGCTGATCACCGGCATCGGGGAGCCGCTGCTCGGGCGGCTGATGATCTACGACGCCCTCGCCATGAACTACCGCACCATTCGGCTGCGGCGCGATCCCGGCCGGGAGCCGGTCACCGAACTGATCGACTACGACGCGTTCTGCGGGGTCGTCGCTGAGGATCCGGTCGACCCGTCCCGGGCCGATGGGGACGCGCAGAGTGCCGCGGCCGGGTCGACGGTCACCGCAAGGGAACTCGCCGACCTGCTGGACGCGGGCAAGGACGTCGCGCTGATCGATGTCCGGGAGCCCGTCGAGTGGGACATCGTGCACCTGCCCGGCGCGACGCTGATTCCCAAGGATCGCATCCTGTCCGGCGACGCCCTCGCGGAGCTGCCGCAGGACCGCCCGATCACGCTCTACTGCAAGACCGGTATCCGCTCCGCCGAGGTGCTCGCCGCGCTCAAGCGCGCCGGGTTCGCCGACGCGACCCACCTGCACGGCGGCATCATCGCCTGGGCGAACCAGGTCGATCCGAGCCTTCCGACCTACTAGCGCCTGGAGCGCCTGTGGGTGATCCGCACCTCTACCGGGGTAAAGAGATCACCCTCAGGGCGCGTCAGCGCCGGTCGGGACCGGCCTCGGCGGTAGCGTGACGAGCGTGAGCTCCGTCGAACCTCCCGCCCACGTGCGGTCCACTTTCGGTCTGCGCGAGACCAGCCCCGTCGCGCTCGGTCCGGACTGGGAGGGTGGCTGGCGTTGCGGCGACGTCGTGCTCTCGCCGGTCGCGGATCACGCGCGCGCGGCGTGGTCGGCGAAGGTGCGCGAGACCCTCAACCCCGACAGCGTCCGGTTGGCGCGTCCGGTGCGAGCGACGGACGGGCGGTACGTGGTCTCCGGGTGGCGCGCCGACACCTACATCGAGGGTTCGCCGGAACCGCGGCACGACGAGGTGGTGTCGCTGTCGCTGCGGCTGCATGCGGCGACCGCTGCGCTGGAGCGGCCCCGGTTCCTGGTGCAGCCGCCGGTGCCGCCGTGGCAGGACGTCGACGTGTTCGTCGCGGCCGACCGGGCCGCGTGGGAGCAGGTCCCGCTCCGTGGCGTCAAGGGGCAGTTCGAGCCGGCATCGACGGACGGACGCACCAGTGTGGAGCTGATCGGGCAGCTCGCGACCCTGCGCAAGCCGGTGCACGGCCCCGATCAGTTGGTGCACGGCGACCTGTTCGGCACCGTGCTGTTCTCGGGGTCGGAAGCGCCGGGCATCACCGACATCACCCCCTACTGGAGACCGGCGGCGTGGGCGGCCGGTGTGGTCGTCGTCGACGCGCTCTCCTGGGGCGGGGCGGACGAGGAACTGATCGGGCGCTGGGAGGAACTGCCCGAATGGCCGCAGATGTTGTTGCGGGCGTTGATGTTCCGGCTCGCCGTGCACGCCCTGCATCCCCGGTCCACGGCGGAGGCGCTGCCCGGACTTGTGCGTACGGCCGACCTGATCAGGCTGATGCTCTGACCCGGACCCGGCGTGCGATGCAGCCGGGTCACCAACCGCGCTCGGCGAGCCGGTGCGGCTGCGGGATCTCGTCGACGTTGATGCCGACCATCGCCTCGCCCAGGCCACGCGAGACCTTCGCGAGCACTTCCGGGTCGTCGTAGAAGGTGGTGGCCTTCACGATCGCCGCGGCCCGCTCGGCCGGGTTGCCGGACTTGAAGATCCCGGAGCCGACGAACACGCC
>NZ_JBSFRT010000032.1:0-70347 GCF_053589375.1 Rhodococcus sp. NPDC003348 | reverse complement strand
AGCCGAAAAATGGGCAAGAAAAAACCCCGCCGCCCGGTCCCCCTACACAAACCACCAGACACAACCCGGGGGGCCGGGCTCACCGTGACGGTGAGCCGGCCCGATTCGTGTGCGCCGCGGAAGGGTCAGCCGAGGCCGTTGCGGGCCTTCGGGAAACGAGTCTGGTTGGCAACCCAGCCGGCCATCTTCTGCCAGTGGCCGACCCGCGGGGTGACGATGCTGGTGACCGAGCGCTCCCAGCCGGAGGTGCCGAGACCCTCGACCGCGGCGACGACGGCCTTCGCGGTGGCGAGGTCGTCGACGACCTGGTCGCCGAGGACGCCGTCCGCGCCGACGAGGGTGATCCGGACGCCGTCCAGACCGATCGGCTGTACGACAGCGGTGGCGGAGCCGCCGTGCTCTGCGACGAATTTGCGCACCGCGGTGACGGTCCGCGGCGGTGCGACGACGGACGGGGCGGCCGCGCCGGAATCCTGGGTGTCCACACTCATGCGCTCAGGATACGACAGGGCAGAATCATCGCCATGCGCGCAATCACCGTCGCCGAGTTCGGCGGCCCCGACGTCCTGCAGTACACCGAGATCCCGGACCCGGTTCCGGGTGAGAACGACGTGCTGGTCCGCACCGAGGCGATCGGCGTCAACTACATCGACACCTATTTCCGCACCGGCGCGTACGCGATCGACCTGCCGTACGTCGCCGGCGCCGAGGGCACCGGCGTGATCGAGGCGGTCGGCTCGAATGTCACGGACCTGCGACCCGGTGACCGCGTGGCATGGTCCGACGCGCCGTCCAGTTACGCGGAGCTGGTCGTGGTCCCGGCCGCGAAGGCCGTCCCGGTCCCGGACGGCGTCCCCGCCCCGCAGGCCGCGTCGGCGCTGCTGCAGGGCATGACCGCGCACTACCTGCTGCACTCGGTGTACCCGGCGCAGCCCGGTGACACGGTGCTCGTGCACGCGGGCGCCGGCGGCGTCGGCCAGATCCTGACGCAGCTCGCCACCGCGCGCGGGGTGCGGGTGATCACCACGGTGTCGACCGACGAGAAGGCGGCGCTCTCGCGCGAGTGCGGGGCTGCCGAGGTGCTGCGCTACGGCGCCGATCTGGCCGAGCGGGTTCGGGCCCTCACCGGCGGCGAGGGCGTCGCGGCCGTGTACGACGGTGTCGGCGCCGACACGTTCGAGGCCAGCCTGGCGTCGCTGAGGATCCGTGGCACCCTGGCCCTCTTCGGGGCGGCCAGCGGACCGGTGCCGCCGTTCGACCCGCAGCGCCTCAACGCCGCCGGCTCGCTGTTCCTGACCCGGCCCACGCTTGCGCACTACACCCGGGACCGCGAGGAGCTCCTGTGGCGGTCCGGGGACGTGTTCGCCGCGATCGCCGACGACACGCTCACGATCCGGGTCGGCGCGACCCACCGTCTCGCCGACGCCGCGCAGGCGCACCGCGACCTGCAGGCCCGCAAGACGACCGGATCGATCGTCCTGGTGCCGTGACCGGGAAAGAGTGAAGGACCGTTCGGGTTCCCGGAGGACCCGAACGGTCCTTGTCACCCGCCCGACGGTGTCGGGTCAGGAGAAGAAGCTGGCGATCGTGTCCCAGCCGAGGACCGAGTCGACGGCAAGACCGAGGCAGACGACGGCGAGGTAGTTGTTCGACTGCAGGAACAGGCGCAGGGGCTTGACCTGCTCACCACGGCGCACGCCGGTGTAGAGCTGGTGCGCCATCAGCAGGAACCAGGCACCGGCGACCAGCGCAACCGCCGCGTAGATGACGCCCGCGGCGGGCACCAGGACCAGTGTGGTCAGTACGGTCAGCCAGGTGTAGACGAGGATCTGCTTGGTGACGCGTTCCTCGGTCGCGATGACCGGGAGCATCGGCACGCCCGCGGCCTTGTAGTCCTCCTTGTACCGCATGGCCATCGCCCAGGTGTGCGGCGGCGTCCAGAAGAAGATCACCAGGAACAGGACGATCGGTTCCCAGCTGAGGCTGCCGGTGACCGCGGCCCAGCCGACCATCACGGGCATGCAGCCTGCGGCGCCGCCCCAGATGACGTTCTGCCAGGTCCGCCGCTTGAGCACCATGGTGTAGACGAGTACGTAGAACGCGATGGTCAGCGCGATCAAGATCGCGGCCAGCGGGTACGTCGCCCACCACAGCCATCCGAAGGACGCGACACCAAGGGCAAGGCCGAAGATCAGTGCGTGCGACGTGGGCACCGCCATCCGAGCCAGCGGGCGCCGGGCCGTGCGCTTCATCACCTTGTCGATGTCGGCGTCGACCACGCAGTTGAGGGTGTTCGCGCTCGCGGCGCCCATCCAGCCGCCGAACAGCGTCGCCAGGATGAGCGGGAAGTCGACGGTGCCGCGGTCCGCGAGGAGCATCGCCGGGATCGTCGCGACGAGCAGGAGTTCGATGACCCGAGGCTTGGTCAACGCCAGGTACGCGAGGAGCGTCCCGGAGATTCGACCCCAGAGGGAGTCCGACCCACTGGCGGGGGTGGCATCGGGGGCACCAGCGAGACCGTGTCCGCCACGCTCCACTATCCGCACCGTTACTCCTACTTCTCGGGCCCCGCCGATGGGCCCGGTTGACTGGCTCGACCCACAGGGGCCGGCGCCGCGCGTACGACTACCGCTTCAGTAGTCCACCGGATCATGGGGCAGCCGCGATCGCTGCGCCACGACCGGGGACCCGAGCACTACTACACCCGATGGTAGACGGCTCGCCGAGCAGAACCGAACCGGGCACGGGTCGAATGGTCCGAATCGGACACCCACCGCGACCGCGTCACACCCCCGACGCGCAGGACGGACGCCGGATCGACCGGCACGCGCACGAGCACTAGGGTTGGGTCGGCACTACGCTGGTGTGTCGGAACCGACGGCGGGTCCACCGCACCCATCGTTCGTCCCGCCGTCACCGTGCCGCTCACCGATGTCAGGAGACTTCAAGCTCGTGTCGACCACAGACGAGATCCGCGTCCTCACCCAGCCCGTGCATCCCGCCGACTGGACCGACCTGGACACCAAGGCGGTCGACACCGCACGTGTCCTCGCCGCCGACGCCGTGCAGAAGGTCGGCAACGGCCATCCCGGCACCGCGATGAGCCTCGCGCCCCTCGCCTACACTCTCTTCCAGCGCGTCATGCGCCACGACCCCTCGGACGCCGAGTGGGTCGGTCGCGACCGCTTCGTCCTGTCCTGCGGGCACTCCAGCCTCACCCTCTACCTGCAGCTGTACCTGTCGGGTTACGGCCTCGAGCTGTCCGACCTCGAGTCGCTGCGCACCTGGGGTTCGCTGACCCCGGGCCACCCCGAGTACGGGCACACCACCGGCGTCGAGATCACCACCGGTCCGCTCGGCCAGGGCCTGGCGTCGGCGGTCGGCATGGCGATGGCGGCGCGGCGTGAGCGCGGCCTGTTCGATCCGGACGCCCCCGCCGGCACCAGCCCGTTCGACCACCACGTGTACGTGATCGCCTCCGACGGCGACCTGCAGGAGGGCGTCACCTCGGAGGCGTCCTCGATCGCCGGCGTGCAGCAGCTCGGCAACCTGATCGTCTTCTACGACGACAACGAGATCTCCATCGAGCACGACACCCACATCGCGTTCGGCGAGGACGTCGCCAAGCGCTACGAGGCGTACGGCTGGCACGTGCAGCGGGTCGAGGGCGGCGAGAACGTCTCCGCGATGCTCGACGCGGTCGAGGCCGCGAAGGCCGTGACGGACAAGCCGTCGATCATCGTCCTGCGCACCATCATCGGGTACCCGGCGCCGACGAAGATGAACACCGGCGACGTGCACGGCGCCGCGCTCGGCGCCGACGAGGTCGCGGGTGTGAAGAAGGCGCTCGGCTTCGACCCGGAGAAGAACTTCGACGTCGACCCGGCCGCCCTCGCGCACGCCCGTGAGGTGAAGGCCCGCGGCGCCGCGGCGCACGCCGAGTGGCAGCAGACGTTCGACGCCTGGGCGGCCCGGGAGCCGGAGCGCAAGGCCCTGTTCGACCGACTGGACGCCGGCGCGTTCCCCGAGGGATGGACCGACGTCCTCCCGACGTGGGAGCCGGACACGAAGGGCGCCGCGACCCGCAAGGCGTCGAGCAAGGTACTCAACGCGCTCGGTCCGATCCTGCCCGAGCTGTGGGGCGGTTCCGCCGACCTCGCGGGCAGCAACAACACCACCATCGACGGTTCCGACTCGTTCGGCCCGCCCTCGATCTCGACGAAGGACTGGACCGCGCAGCCGTACGGCCGCACGCTGCACTTCGGCATCCGCGAGCACGCGATGGGGTCGATCCTCAACGGCATCGCGCTGCACGGTCCGACCCGCCCGTACGGCGGCACGTTCCTCGTGTTCTCCGACTACATGCGTCCGGCGGTCCGACTGGCCGCGCTGATGGGCGTCCCGTCGATCTACGTGTGGACGCACGACTCGATCGGTCTGGGCGAGGACGGCCCGACGCACCAGCCGATCGAGCACCTCGCGGCGCTGCGCGGCATCCCGAACATGTCGGTGATCCGGCCGGGCGACGCGAACGAGACGGCGCAGGCATGGCGGTACGCGCTGGAGAACACCACCGGCCCGACCGCGCTGGCGCTGACCCGTCAGGACATCCCCGTGCTCGAGGGCACCGCGGACAAGGCGGTCGACGGCGTCAAGCGCGGCGCCTACGTGCTCGAGGACTCCTCGACCGGCACCCCGCAGGTGATCCTGCTCGCGTCCGGTTCCGAGCTGTACCTGGCCGTGGAGGCCCGCAAGGCCCTCGAGGCCGACGGCATCGGCACCCGCGTGGTGTCGGTCCCCTGCCTCGACTGGTTCAACCAGCAGGACCAGGCGTACCGCGACGAGGTGCTGCCGCCCGCCGTCCGTGCCCGCGTCTCCGTCGAGGCCGGTATCGCGATGCCGTGGTGGCGTCTGCTCGGCGACGCCGGTGAGGCCGTCTCCATCGAGCACTTCGGCGCCTCCGCCGACCACAAGACGCTGTTCCGCGAGTTCGGGTTCACGGCCGAGAATGTCACCGCCGCGGCCCGTCGCACCCTCGATCGAGTGAAGGGCTGATCGCCATGGCACAGAATCAGAATCTCGCCGACCTGTCGGCCGCCGGTGTGTCGGTGTGGCTCGACGACCTCTCGCGTGGACGCCTCCAGACGGGCAACCTGGCGCAGCTGGTGGCGGAGAAGTCCGTCGTCGGCGTGACCACGAACCCGTCTATCTTCCAGGCCGCGCTCAAGGGTCCGGAGTACCAGGCGCAGCTGCACGAGCTCGCCGGCCGCGGTGCGAACGTGGACGACACGGTCCGCGCGCTCACCACGGACGACGTCCGTGAGGCGTGCGACCTGCTCACCCCGCAGTACGAGGCCAGTGCCGGCGTCGACGGCCGGGTCTCGATCGAGGTCGACCCGCGCCTGGCGCACGACACCGAGGGCACGGTCGCGCAGGCGATCGAGCTGTGGAAGATCGTCGACCGGCCGAACCTGCTGATCAAGATCCCGGCCACCCTCGCGGGTCTGCCCGCGATCACCCAGGTGATCGCCGAGGGCATCAGCGTCAACGTGACGCTGATCTTCTCGGTGGAGCGGCACAAGGCGGTCATCGACGCCTACCTGGCCGGGCTGGAGGCCGCGAAGTCCGCCGGGCACGACCTGTCGACGATCCACTCGGTCGCCTCGTTCTTCGTGTCCCGGGTGGACACCGAGATCGACGCCCGGCTGGAGAAGATCGGCACCGACCCCGCCCTCGCGCTGCGCGGCAAGGCCGGTGTGGCCAACGCCCGCCTCGCGTACGCGGCCTACCAGGAGGTCTTCGAGTCCGGTGACCGGTTCGCGGAGCTCGCGAAATCCGGTGCGCGCGTGCAGCGTCCGCTGTGGGCGTCGACGGGTGTGAAGAACCCCGAGTACCCGGACACCCTGTACGTCACCGAGCTGGTCGCGGCGAACACGGTGAACACCATGCCGGAGAAGACTCTCGACGCCGTCGCCGATCACGGCACCGTCACCGGTGACACCATCACCGGGACCGCCGCGGCGTCCCAGGAGGTCTTCGACGCGGTCGCCGGCGCGGGCGTCGACCTCACCGATGTCTTCGACAAGCTCGAGACCGAGGGCGTCGACAAGTTCGAGGTCTCCTGGAACGAACTCCTCGAGGCCACCGCCGCGTCCCTCACCGCGGCGTCCTGATCGATGGGGAGCACGGGCACCGCGTCGCAGCGCAGGACCGGCACCGCCGACGCGTGGATCAATCCACTCCGCGACGAGCGAGACAAGAGACTGCCGCGAATCGCGGGCCCGTGCTCCCTGGTGATCTTCGGGGTCACCGGTGACCTGGCGCGCAAGAAGCTGATGCCCGCGGTGTACGACCTGGCGAACCGGGGGCTGCTGCCGCCCGGTTTCGCCCTGGTCGGGTTCGCCCGCCGGGACTGGGCGGACGAGGACTTCGGCAAGGTCGTGCACGACGCGGTTCGCGAGCACGCGCGCACCGAGTTCCGGGAAGAGGTGTGGGACCGCCTTGCCGAGGGAATCCGCTTCGTGCAGGGCAGTTTCGACGACGACGCCGCGTTCGCCGAGCTGACTCGCACCTTGGCCGCGCTCGACGCCGAGCGCGGTACCAGCGGCAATCACGCCTTCTACCTGGCCATACCGCCCGTCGCCTTCCCGACGGTGTGCGAGCAGCTGTCCAGGTCCGGGCTGGCCAAGCCGGTCGAGGGCCAGTGGCGACGGGTGGTCATCGAGAAGCCGTTCGGTCACGACCTGGAATCCGCGAAGGAACTCAACGCGGTCGTGAACACGGTCTTCCCCGAGGACTCGGTATTCCGTATCGATCACTACCTGGGTAAGGAGACGGTCCAGAACATCCTGGCGTTGCGGTTCGCGAACCAGCTGTTCGACCCGATCTGGAATGCCCATTACGTGGACCACGTGCAGATCACGATGGCCGAGGACATCGGACTCGGCGGACGTGCCGGGTACTACGACGGTATCGGCGCCGCCCGTGACGTGATCCAGAACCATCTCCTGCAGCTGCTCGCGTTCACGGCGATGGAGGAACCCGTCAGCTTCGAACCGTCCGAGCTACAGGCGGAGAAGATAAAGGTGCTCTCGGCGACCCGGCTCGCCGAACCCCTGGACGAGACCACCGCCCGCGGCCAGTACGCGGGCGGCTGGCAGGGCGGTCGCCAAGTGGTGGGCCTGCTCGACGAGGAGGGCTTCTCCAAGGATTCGACCACCGAGACCTTCGCCGCGATCACCCTCGAGGTGGACACCCGTCGCTGGGCCGGTGTTCCCTTCTACCTCCGTACCGGAAAGCGTCTGGGGCGCAGGGTGACCGAGATCGCGGTCGTGTTCAAGCGCGCCCCGCACCTGCCGTTCGACCAGACCATGACCGAGGAACTGGGCCAGAACGCCCTGGTGATCCGGGTGCAGCCGGACGAGGGCGTCACGATGCGTTTCGGCTCCAAGGTGCCCGGATCCTCGATGGAGGTCCGGGACGTCAACATGGACTTCAGCTACGGGCAGGCCTTCACCGAGTCCTCCCCCGAGGCGTACGAGCGGCTGATCCTGGACGTGCTCCTCGGCGAACCGTCGCTGTTTCCGGTGAACGCCGAGGTCGAATTGTCCTGGAAGATCCTCGATCCGGTGCTCGAGCGCTGGGCGGCGAACGGTCGCCCCGACCCGTACGAGGCGGGCACCTGGGGACCGGATTCGGCACTGGAGATGCTGCGCCGCACCGGGCGCGAATGGAGACGGCCGTGACGACGTCGTCGGACACGACCATGACGACGTTGTCGGGGGCGACCGTGACGATGGGAGAATTCCACTCGTGATCATCGACATTCCCGCCACCACCACCGGCGCCGTCAACAAGCGTCTGGTCGAACTCCGGGAAACGGGCGGCGCGGTCACGCTGGGCCGGGTGCTGACCCTGGTGGTGAGCACCGACGACGACGAGAACGCGGAATCGGTGATCGAGGCCGCCAACGAGGCGAGCCGCGAGCACCCGTGTCGCGTGATCGTGGTGACCCGCGGGGACCGGGACGGCGAGTCCCGCCTGGATGCGCAGATCCGGGTCGGTGGGGACGCGGGCGCATCCGAGGTCGTGGTGCTGCGCCTCTACGGTGAGCTCGCCGGACACGAGGACAGCGTGGTGATCCCGTTCCTGCTGCCGGACACCCCCGTGGTGGCGTGGTGGCCGGACAGGCCACCTGCCGTTCCCGCACGAAATCCGCTGGGACAGTTGGCCATCCGCCGGATCACCGACGCGACCGGAGCCCCCGACCCGGCGGCGACCATCAAGTCGCGACTGCAGGCGTACACCGCGGGCGACACCGACCTGGCCTGGGCGCGAGCCACCCCGTGGCGCGCGCTGTTGACCTCGGCACTCGACCAGCCGCCGCACGAGCCTCTGTTGTCGGCGACGGTGTCCGGGCTGGCCACCGAGCCCGCGGTCGACCTGATCGCCGGGTGGCTGGCCAGCCGGATCGACGGCCCGGTGCGCCGTCTGGCCGGGGAGCTGCGGATCGAGATGCACCGCGAAACCGGCACGATCGCGCTGAGCCGGCCGCAGACGGGGAAGACCGCGACCCTCAGCCGCACGGGAGCACCGGATTCGCTGGTGTCGTTGGCGCGCAGGGAAACCCGCGACTGTCTCGCCGAGGACCTGCGCCGTCTCGATCCGGACGAGATCTACCACGCCGCGCTCGCCGGCCTGGACCGGGTGGTCTACGAATAGCCGGGCCGACTGCGTTAATCATTCGACTGGATAAGGGTCCTCCACGGATCGGTCCGGAACACATAGGGTGAGACCCATGACTGATTCCGTGACCGTGCAGACGTACGACGACGCCGACGCCCTCACCTCGGCGGCAGCCCGGAAGTTCATCGACGTGATCGTCGCGGCGCAGGCCGCGCGCGGCTCCGCCTCGATCGTCCTCACCGGCGGCGGCAACGGGATCGGTCTGCTCCGCAAGCTGCGTGCCGATTCCGGTGCGATCGACTGGTCGAAGGTCGACGTCTTCTGGGGTGACGAGCGTTTCGTACCGGCCGGACATCCGGACCGGAACGAGGTGCAGGCCCACGAGGCGCTGCTCGACCACGTGCCGGTCGAGGCGGCCAGGTTGCACCCGATGCCGTACGGGGACGGCGCGTACGCCGGCGATCCCGACGCGGCCGCGCACGCCTACGAGCACCTGCTCGCCGCACACGCGAACGGCGGCCCGATCCCCGACTTCGACGTGCACCTGCTCGGCATGGGCGGTGAGGGACACGTCAATTCGCTGTTCCCCGACACCGACGCGGTCCGCGAGGACACCCGTTTCGTGGTCGGCATCACCGACTCCCCCAAGCCGCCCGCCGAACGGGTCACGCTGACGCTGCCCGCTGTGCGCCGGGCACGCCGGGTGTGGCTGCTGGTCGCCGGTGCGGACAAGGCGGAGGCCGTGGCCGCGGCGGTCGCAGGCGCGAACCCGCTCGACATTCCGGCCGCCGGGGCACTCGGGGTGGAGGAGACCGTGTGGTTCCTCGACCGGGCGGCCTCGGCGAACCTGCCGGCCTGACCGGTCACTCGCCGGCCGTTCCCTCCTCGGCGGGGCGGGGATTCGTCTCTCGCGGCGTGGGATCCACCCGCCTGCCGTGCAGGAGGACGTGACTGCGGGGCGTCGCCCGCGTCGTCGCGAGCCCGCGGACGCCGCCGCGCCAGTCGTGCGTTCCCGTGCACCGGATCATCGTGGGACTCCTTCTCGCATCCTGTGCTGAGTTGGACGCGCGGGACCTCGGCCCGGTTCCAGGGCGATCCGGCGTCACCGGCATGCCTCCGGCCGGACGCCGACGAATCAGGGCCGCGCACCCCCGCGGCGACGGCGATCGGCCGGTCGCACCTGACCGGGCTTCGGCGGCGATGCCTCACCGGCACGCACCAGCGCGAGGCATTCGGTCATCTCGTCGGCGCCGGCCTCGCCGCACGCGAGGTCGGCGAGCACCGACGCCCGATCCGCCTCCTTCACGCCGGCCAGCTCGTCGCCACCCGGGCCCGCCGGAGGTGACCCCGGATCGCCGGACAGGCGCGCGACTGCCTGCGCGACGCCGCTGTCGGCGAGTGAGGCGTAGCGGGCGAAGGGGGCGATCGGCCCGACCACGGACGCGTGCCACTGCCGCACGCCGTACATGACGAAGCCGGTCGGCGGCGTCAGGCCCGGCGCGATCCACTGCGACAACCCGAAGTGGACGTCGGCGAGGGTGGACAGCGGGTGGATGCCGGGCGCGTAGTGCAGCGGCGCGACGACGAGGGACACCTGGGGCTGGGCCGGGGTCCACGGCGCGTCCGGCGCCGACGCGATCCGCGAGACCGTCGACCCGATCGAGTAGTCGGTGTACATCAACACGATCCGACCCTGGACGATCTGGGCGTTCAGTTCGCCGATCTTGTTGCCCGGCACCGAGTTGTCCGCCGCGAGCAGTATCGGCGTGGGTGACTGCCGCCCCCACCGCCACGCTCCGCCGGTGTATCCCCAGAACTCCCAGCCGTTCTCGACCGCGAGCCCGGCCCAGTGATGTCGCATCAGGTAGATGCCGCCGTCGTTCGACCGCCCCGCGGGAGTACCGAAGACGTGGACGTGGTTGCCCCACAGGATCATCGACTGGTTCTGGAAGAATCGGTACCACGGGTGTGCGCTGGGAAACGTGATGATCGGGCTCGGCTGATACCACTCGGCATCGGGGTCGTGGGACACCCACAGCGCGGCGAAGTTCGTGGACCACGTCGTGGTCGCGGGGTCGGTGGCCCAGTCGCGGACGGCGAAGGTGCTGACCACGGTGTCACCGTCCGGCAACTGCAGCCCGCTGTTCGGGATGTGCGTGAACGCCTCGCCCGCCGGCGCCGGCACCGGTTCGGTGACGTGCCGATACGGAATGATCTGCGCGGCGCGAGCGCCACCGACCGCGTTGTCCCAGCGAATGCCACGCAGCAGGTCCGCGTTCGAGGTCCGCAGCGACACCGGACTGCGCCAGCCGCCGCCGTTCCACCCCGGCTCCGGGCAGTGGTTGTCGAAGGTGTCCCCGTGCAGCGAGTGCGTGTAGCCCTTGGCATTGCGCCACATGAAGCACAGGTCGGTGCCCTCGAAGCCGAAACGGGTGGTGACGCCGGGACCGGTGATCCGGCCCGGATCGAACGGATTGGGTACGCCCACCGCGACCACGCTCCCAGTTTAGGCGCGGCCGGAACCGCCCGGGCCATATAGTGAAACCACCCGATCGGTCGCCAGCCACCGCAGACGGAGAGTGCTCATGACGCTCTACGGCATCGACATCTCCAACTACCAGGCCGGACTCGATCTCGCCGCGGTCCGCGCCGAGGGCTTCGAATTCGTGTGGGCCAAGGTGTCGGAGGGCATCCACTACCGCGATCCCACCTGGCCGGGATTCCGCGACGCCGCCCGCGCGAACGGGTTGCTCCTCGCGGGCTACCACTACGTGCGCGCCGACTCCTCCGCCGACGCACAGGCCCGGACGTTCGTCGAGCACCTCGGCGACACCACGATTCCCGCGATGCTCGACTTCGAGGCCGATTCCGGTGACATGGAAGTGTTCTGGGCGGTCGCGAACGCGATCGACGCCCTCGGCGTCCACGTCGCGCTGTCCTACATCCCGCGCTGGTACTGGCAGCAGATCGGCAGGCCCGACCTGTCCCAAGTACCGGGGCTGATCCAGTCCAGCTACGTCGTCGGGACCGGCTACGCGAGTGTGCTCTACCCCGGTGACGATTCCTACCGGTGGACGGGGTACGGCGGCAAGAGCGTCGACATCCTGCAGTTCACCTCGTCGGCCCTGGTGGCCGGCCAGAAGGTGGACGCCGACGCGTTCCGTGGAACCCGGGAGGAACTCGCCACGCTGATCTCACCCGCACCGCGACAGGAGGGGGACGGCATGACACCCGAGCAGGCACAGCAGCTCAGGGACATCTGGACCCAGCTGATGGGTCCGAACGGCAACGGCTGGCCGCAACTGGGCAACCGCACGCTGGTCGACGCCTGCGCGGTGATCCTCGACCAGCTGGTCGGCCCGGATCACCGGTTCGGCGGCTGGCCACAGACCGGTGGTCGCACAGACACCGACGCCATCGCCGCCATCGGTGCGGCACTGAACATCCCCGGTTTCAGCGACACCAAGGCCGAGCGGTGAGCGGCGCCGGCTACCCGCTGTTGCGGAGCGCGGTGGCCAAACCGTTCATGGTCAGCTGGATGCCGCGGCGGACGAGGTCGCTGTCGTCGCCGGCGCGGTAGCGGCGCAGCAGTTCGACCTGCAGGTGGTTGAGGGGTTCGAGGTACGGGAACCGGTTGTAGATCGACCGTTCCAGCGCGGGGTTGTCCGCGGTCAGCGAGTCGTTTCCGGTGATCGCGCGGTACATCGCCACGGTCCGCGCATGTTCGGCGGCGATCATCCCGAAGACCCGTTCCCGCAGCGCTGCGTCGGGGACGAGTTCGGCGTAGCGCGCGGCGAGTCCGAGGTCGGACTTGGCCATCACCATCGCCATGTTCGACAGCACGGTGCGGAAGAACGGCCACCGCCGGTACAGGTCGGTGAGCCGGGCCAGCCGGTCCGCGTCGCCGCCGACCCAGGATTCGAACGCGGTGCCGGTGCCGTACCAGCCGGGCAGCATCACCCGCGCCTGGCTCCAGGACAGCACCCACGGGATGGCACGCAGGTCGGCGATCGACCGGGTGGGCTTGCGGGAGGTGGGCCGGGACCCGATGTTCAGCGCCCCGATCTCCGCGACCGGGGTGGAGGTGGTGAAGTACTCGACGAAACCCGGTGTGTCGTGGACGAGTTCCCCGTACGCGACGCGGGCCCGTTCGGCGAGGTCGTCGAGCAGCAGATAGGCGTCGTCGGCGTCGGGTCCGAGTCCCTCGACGTCGAGGAGCGACGACTCCAGGGTGGCTGCGAGCAGTGTCTCCAGGTTGCGGTGCGCGATCGGGGGCTGGGCGTACTTCGCGGCGATCACCTCACCCTGTTCGGTGATCCGCAGCGACCCGGCGACCGCGCCGGGCGGCTGGGCGAGGATCGCCTCGTAGCTCGGTCCGCCGCCGCGGCCGACGGTGCCGCCGCGACCGTGGAAGAGCCGCAATCGGATTCCGGTGTCGCGGGCGGCCTCCACGAGGTCGAGTTCGGCGCGGTAGAGCGCCCAGTTCGCGGCGAGGTAGCCGCCGTCCTTGTTGGAGTCCGAGTAGCCAAGCATCACCTCCTGCAGCCCGCCGTGGGCGTCGACGAGGGACCGGTACTCCGGCACCGCGAGAGCGGCGCGCAGCGTCGCCGCTCCCCCGCGCAGATCCTCGATGGTCTCGAACAGCGGCACCACGTTCGGTCCGCGATGGTCCGGTTCCCCCGGAACCAGCAGCCCGACCTCCTTGAGCAGCACCGCGGCCTCGAGCATGTCGCTGACGGAGGTGCACATGCTGATGATGCAGTTCGGGACGGCGGCGGCGCCGAGTTCGGCGACCGCGTCGGCGGCGGCCGCGAAGATGGCCAGCTCCGAGGTGGTGCGTTCACCGAACGTGGCGCCGGGACGGGTCAGCGGGCGCCGGGTGCGCAGTTCCGCGGCCAGCAGGGTGACCCGCTCGTCCTCGCCGAGCAACCGGTAGTCCGGATGCACCCCCGCCCACGCGAACAGTTCAGCGATCACCTCCTCGTGCACCTCCGAGTTCTGCCGCAGGTCCAGGCCGGCCAGGTGGAA
Source organism: Rhodococcus sp. NPDC003348 (assembly GCF_053589375.1). NCBI lineage: Bacteria > Bacillati > Actinomycetota > Actinomycetes > Mycobacteriales > Nocardiaceae > Rhodococcus > Rhodococcus sp. NPDC003348. The sequence goes on along the minus strand of NZ_JBSFRT010000032.1, from coordinate 56,634 downwards.
TCCGAACGCCTCCACCGATTCCCGGATCGTCGCGAGCCGGTCGTCGGCGAGGACGCCGTCGCCGTGCCCGCGTAGGGAGGTGTCGAGGACCGCCAGGTCGGCGAGCAGTTCGGTGGCGGTCCCGTAGGGCGCGAGCCCGGAGTCGGCGAGGGCGGCCGACGAGGTGCGGGCGAGGTCGTCGCCGAGCACCGCGATCGCGGTCTCCGTGAGCCGGGCCCGCATCCCGCGCAGCGCCCGCCGGTACGGTTCGTCCATCCGCGACGGCGCGTCGTCCCCGGACGCCGCGGCCAGGGCCTCCAGTTCGGCCGAGACGGTCACCAGGCGCACCGACATCGCCAGTTCCTGCTCGAGGGTCTCGAGGTCGTGCAGGTGCCGGTCGAGGGCGGTGGCCGCGGCCCGGTGCGTGGCCCGGTGCACCACGTCGGCGGTGACGTTGGGGTTGCCGTCCCGGTCGCCGCCGATCCAGGACCCGGTGCGCAGCATCGGTTCGGGCAGCAGACCGGCGTCCGGCCACCGCGTCCGCAACTCCCGGCGCAGCGCCGCATTGATCCTCGGAACCACCTCGAACAGCGCGGCGTCGTAGTACCGCAGCCCGACCTCGATCTCGTCCTGAATCCGCAACCTGGACAACCGGATCAGTGCGGTCTGCCAGAGGGTGAGGATCTGCCGGTACAGCCCGCCCTCGACCTCGGCGGCCTCCGCGGCGTCCAGCACGGTCCGGTCCCGAAGCCGCATCAGGTCGGTGATCCGGTTCTGCGTTTCGAAGACGGTGCGACGCCTCGTCTCGGTCGGATGGGCGGTGATCACCGGTACCACCTGTGCGCCCGCGAGTGCGTGCGCGACCACGGCCGAATCCAGCTGTGCGGCGTCGAGTTTCGCATAGGTCGCGGCGAGGCTGCTGTCCTGCGGCGGCTCCCCCGCCCGGATGTGGACTGCGCGGCGCCGCTCGCGGTGCAGGTCCTCGGCGAGGTTCGCCAGCAGCGCGAAGTGGCTGAATGCCCGGATCACCGGGATCGCCTGATCTACCGGCGTCTCGGCGAACAGGTCGGCGAGTTCGGCGCGGTCAACTTCGGAACGGCGCACCCGGAACGACTCGACCCGCGCGCGTTCGACCAGGTCGAACACCTCGACACCGGCCTGTTCGCGGACGACCCGCCCCAGGAGGCCGCCGAGCAGGCGGATGTCCTCACGCAACGGCTCGGTGGCGGACAGTCCGGATGCAGCCGCTCCGCTGCGCTGCGCGCCGGTACCCGATGCGGCGGCTCCGCTGCGCTGCGCGCCGGAAGCGCGGGACGGGTCGGGGCTGTGCTGCGACGTCGTCATCGCCCCAGTATCGGGGCGACGACGAGGTCCCGCAGTGCGAGCGTCAGGCCTTGAAAACGACCGCGTCGGGCGTGAGCCTGCCGATCACCCGGGGCGTGCCGGGGGCATCGAACTCCCAGCGCTCGGCGCCGGTGTACTTGGTGGCGAGGGTGTGGATCAGCGACCCGTCCGGGTCGTCGGTGAAGGTCACCGTGCCGCGCACCTCGAGGTAGCTGTAGGGCCGCGCCGCGGGATACACCAGCAGCGTCGCCCGCGGGTCACGTTCGAGGTTGCCGGTCTTGCGGCGGCCCTTAACGGTGGAGAACAGGACGTCGCCGCCATCGCGCTGCACCCAGATGACCGACAGCTGAGGCTGCCCGGACGGCTCGACGGTGGCGAGGGTCGCGAACTCGGGTGCGTCGATCAGCGCGGCACCCGCGTCGGGAAGGACCGCGGATCGGATCAGGTCCGCCACGTCAGCTGAACTTGATCTCGAGGCCGATGCCGACGATGGCGATCAGCCACAACGCGGCGGTGAAGACCGTCAGCCGGTCGAGGTTCTTCTCGACGACGGTGGACCCGGACAGGCTGGACTGCACGCCGCCGCCGAAGAGGCTGGACAGGCCGCCACCCTTGCCGCGGTGCAGCAGCACCAGCAGGACCAGCAGGAGGCTGGTCACGATCAGCAGGATGTCCAGGAAAAGTCTCATCTCGGCGGTACGCTGCCCTTCACGAAACGGTTGTGGCCACAAGTCGTCCCAGCCTACCCGCACGGCCGCACCGCCGACGACATCTGGTCGTTTTTCGAGACTGCCCAGAATTGCGCTCGTTCAGCGCGAGCGCTCGCCTCGTGCGGCCGCCGATCATCGATCGGACTGTGATGTGAATCACATTCACGTGGAATCTCCCGCCCAACGGGACCGTTTCGCCGCCATCGACCCTTTCCCTGTGACCCTCGTCTCACTTCCACTCCGGAAGCGCACGCACCTCCGTCAGAAGGGCCCTCGATGGCACAGTCCCGCACGGTGACCGGCCTCCTCGCCGTCACGACCGTTGCACTGCTCACACCCCTCGTCACCACTGGAATCGCGCAGGCCGCCCCTGCAGTCCCGGTGGTCATCGCCGACGTCCTGGGCACCGGGTCCGCAGGCGGATTCGGCAGTGCCGCTCCGGCGGCCGATGCGCCGCGCCTGGCGAGCGTCGACAACTTCCGTGACGTCGCAGGTACGGGCGACGGGTACTCGGCGGTCTTCGGCCTGTCGCACGTGAACAAGGGCGTGTTCTACCGCTCCAACGCGATCGTCCCGAACGAGGCCGATCTCGCCACCCTCGCGGGCCTCAACCTGTCCACCGTCTTCGACCTGCGCACCGACGCCGAGGTCGCAAAGAAGCCCGACGTGCTCCCCGACGGCGTCACCTACACCCATCTGCCGATCGGAGCAGGGGATTTCAGCACAGAGCTGTCACGGATCAAGTCCCCCGACGACTCGCGCACCTTCATGCAGTCGATGAACCGGCAGTTCGTCACCGGTGAGAACGAACGCGCCATGTTCGGCGCGATGCTCACCGACATGGCCACCGCGCAGGGGCCGATGGTGTTCCACTGCACCGCGGGCAAGGACCGGACAGGGTGGACGACCTACCTGCTCCTGTCCATCGCCGGGGTGAACTCCGAGACGATCATGGACGACTACCTGCTCACCAACGAGTACGCGAAGAACTCGATCGCCGCGAATCTCGAGTCCCTGCAGCGCCTCTTCGGCGATGCCGCGGTGAACATGGCGCCGCTGGTGTCGGTGGAGCCGAGCTTCCTGCAGGCGGGCATCGACCAGCTGACGGCCGACTACGGCACCCTGGACGCGTACCTCACCAAGGGGCTCGGTCTGTCCGCCGGCACCGTCGGCCTGTTGAAGGCCAAGCTGATCGGCTGATCACCGGGGACGCCCGTGCGTGGTGCGCGCCCCGACCGGGGTGACCACCACGCACGGGCCACGGCGCCGCTACAGCCGGCGCGCCAGCGCCCGCCCGGCGCTGCGGCCGGAGAAGATGCAGCCGCCCAGGAAGGTGCCTTCCAGCGCGTTGTAGCCGTGGACGCCGCCGCCGCCGAAGCCCGCGACCTCGCCCGCCGCGTACAGCCCGTCGAACGCGGCACCGTCCGGTCGGATCACCTGCGCGTCGAGGTTCGTCTCGAGCCCACCGAGCGTCTTGCGCGTCAGCAGGTTCAGCCGAACCGCGATCATCGGACCGTGCGCCGGATCCTGCAGCTTGTGCGGCTTGGCGACGCGGATCACCTTGTCCGCCGGGTAGGTGCGGGCGTTGCGGACGGCCATCATCTGCATGTCCTTGGAGTACGTGTTGTCCACCTCCCGGTCCCGGGCCACGACCTCGCGTTCCACCTGCGCGAAGTCCAGCGGCGGACCGGGGTTGATGGCGTTCATCCCGTCGACGAGGTCGCGCAGGTTGTCGCGGACGACGAAGTCCTCGCCGTGCTGCTTGAACGCCTCGACGGGTCCGGTCGCGCCCTTCTTGACGCGGCCGAGCAGCAGCTTGAGGTCCTTGCCGGTCATGTCGGGGTTCTGCTCGGAGCCCGAGAGCGCGAACTCCTTCTCGATGATCGACTGGGTGAGGACGAACCACGTGTGGTCGTGTCCGGTGCCGAGAATGTGCTTGAGCGTCGCGAGGGTGTCGAATCCGGGGAACAGCGGGACGGGCAGGCGCTGTCCGGTCGCGTCGAGCCACAGCGACGACGGGCCCGGAATGATCCGGATGGCGTGATTCGGCCAGATCGGGTCCCAGTTGACGATGCCCTCGGTGTAGTGCCACATGCGGTCGCGGTTGACGATGTTGCCGCCCGCGTCCTCGGTGATGCCGAGCATCCGGCCGTCGACGTGCGCGGGCACACCGGTGATCATCCGCTCCGGGACCCGGCCGAGCCGTTCGGTCGGCCAGTTCTTCTTGACCAGGTCGGGGTTGCCGCCGATGCCGCCGGAGGTGACGATCACCGCCTGCGCGCGCAGCTCGAACTCGCCGGCGCGGTCCCGATTGGACTTCACGCCGCGCGGTTCGTGGGACGGGGCGAGCACGGTGCCGCGGACACCGACCGCCGCACCGTTCTCGACGATCAGCTCGTCGACCTGGTGCCGGTACCGGAAGGTGACCAGCCCGCGGGCCGCGGCCTCGAGCACCGGTTCGCGGAAGACCCGCACCACCTCGGGGCCGGTGCCCCAGGTGATGTGGAAGCGCGGCACCGAATTGCCGTGCCCGGTGGCCAGTCCGCCGCCGCGTTCGGCCCACCCGACGTTCGGCATCACCCGCAGGCCCAGCTCGTGCAGGTAGGAGCGCTTGTCCCCGGCGGCGAAGTTCACGTACGCCTGGGCCCACTGCCGCGGCCAGTGGTCCTCGCGCTCGCGGTCGAATCCGGCACTGCCCAGCCAGTCCTGCAGCGCCAGCTCGTAGGAGTCCTTGATCCCCATGCGGCGCTGTTCGGGACTGTCGACGAGGAACAGGCCGCCGAGCGACCAGAACGCCTGCCCGCCGAGGTTGGCCTCGTTCTCCTGCTCGACGACCACGACGGACTTGCCCGCCCTGGTCAGTTCGTAGGTGGCGACCAGGCCGGCGAGCCCACCTCCGACGACGATGACATCGGCTGTCTCGGACATCTGCACCTCACTTGTTTTCGCTGTAACTACGGAGGACGTGGACGAACAGGTCGGTTCGGGCACGGGCGATCCGGGCGTCGTCGGGTTCCATCAGGACCTGGACGGACGTGCCGTCGTGGACGGCGACCAACGCACGGCCGAGCGCCTGCGGGTCGGTGATGCGGCGCCCGGCGCGCGCCAGTGCGTTCTCCACGACCGGCAGGATCGTCGCCTGGATGGCAGCCTCCCTGGCCGCCATCACCGATTTCAGTGCCGGGTTCCGGAGGGCGTGCGCGGTGAACTCTGCGGTGATCCGGTACCAGCGGTCCTCGACCGGGATCGCGGCGAGGATGCGGGCGGCGGCGCGGTCGAGGTCGAGGTCGAACTCGTCGGCCGATTCGTCCGCTGCCACCGCGTCCCGGATGTCGGCGAGCATTGCGGCCGACCGCTGCTCCCACATCGCGAGGAACAACTCGTCGAGCGAGTCGAAGTTGGAATAGAACGCCCCGCGCGTGAATCCGGCCCGCTCGCAGACCTGCTCGACGGTCGATCGACCGAACCCCTCCTCGGCGAACACGTCGAGGGCGGCGGCAAGCAACCGCTCCCGCGTCTGCGCTCGACTCCTCGGCATGTTCGATACATTAATGTATCGAACGGTCCGGTGGGGTCGATCCGGGCAACCGTCCGAGTCTGCGCCACACCGCCGCGACAGCGGCCGGGCACGACCCGTCGGCGATACGCTCGATTTCATGGCCGACAACTCGACGACGGCGAACCTGCGCCCCCTGGAACGAACCGACCTGCCGTTCGTGCATCGGCTGTTCAACGACTCGCAGGTGATGCGCTACTGGTTCGAGGAACCGTACGAGTCCCTCGCGGAACTGACGGAGCTGTACGACCGGCACGTCCACGACGAACGGGAGCGACGCTTCGTGATCGAGGTGGACGACGGCGCGGTCGGCCTCGTCGAGCTGGTGGAAATCGACTACATCCACCGCAACTGCGAGTTCCAGATCATCGTGGCGCCCGGGCACCAGGGCAAGGGTTATGCCGGCATCGCGACCCGCAAGGTGCTCGCCCACGCGTTCGGCGTGCTCAACCTTCACAAGGTCTACCTTCTCGTCGACACCGAGAACCACGCGGCCGTGCACATCTACGAGAAGGTCGGCTTCACCGTCGAAGGCGTACTGCGCGAGGAGTTCTTCGCCGCGGGCAGTTATCGCGACGCCACCCGGATGGGAATCTTCCAGCGCGACTTCCTCGCGCAGTAGGCCCGAACGACCCGGCGCTCAGCGCGGGGCGAGCACCACGACCGGGATCGGGCGGGTGGTGTGCCGCTGATACGCGCTGTACCGGTCACCGTTGTTGGCATCGGCGGCGGCGAACAGTCGCGCGTAGTCCGGGTCGTCGGGGCCGAGCAACCGAGCGGTGACCGGAATCCTCGTCGTGCCGACCCGGATCGACGCCTCCGGGTGCGCCTTCAGGTTGAAGTACCACCCCGGCGACTGCGGGGCACCACCCTTGGACGCCACGACGACGTAGTCCTCGCCGTCCCGCACGTACGTCAGGCTGCTGACGCGCGGCTGCCCCGTCTTGGCGCCGACGGTGTCGAGCAGCAGGCACGGCACCCCGAGGATGCGGTGACCGATCCGGCCGTTCGTGCGCTCGTACACCCACTGATGGAATCGCAGCACCTGCACTCCGGCCTTCTTGACGATCGGGTTCTCCTCGATCTGCACGAGACCACCTCCGGATTGTGTGTGACCAAGCGTAACCAGACCGGACCCGGCCAGGGCGACCGAAATCACACCCGGCACCCACTGATCGGGACAGAACCGACGTCGGCACCCTCGCCGCCCTACCGTCCCGGAATGCCCAAACCGCATGAAGGGACCCCAATGAGCCTGTCCGCCAACCGGATCCGTCGCCACGCCCTCGCCGCCATTGCGTTGACCGGCGCCATGTCGATCACCGGCCCTCTCGTTGCGCACGCCGAGCCCGCCACCTTCGGCCTCGCCGATCTCGGATCCGCCACCACGTCACCGGCGGAGACTCCGCGCCTGTCCTCGGTGAACAACTTCCGGGACATCGCGGGACCGGACTCCGGCTATGTCGGCGCCGGGGGCCTGCATGTCCGCCGGGGGCTGTTCTACCGGTCCAACGTCCTCACGCCGAACGCGGCAGATCTCGCCGCGCTCGAGAGTCTGGGTCTGACGGCGGTGTACGACCTGCGCACCGAGGCCGAGGTTGCCGCCAAGCCCGAGACCGTGCCCACCGGGGCCGCCTACACCCGGATCTCGGTCCTCGCCGCCGACCCCAGCGCCGACATCGCGTCCCTCGAGACCCCGGAGCAGGCTCGCGCCTACGTGCAGGGCGGATACCGCGACACCGCGAACGACACCGTGGCACGGGCCGGCTACGGACAACTGCTGACCGCACTCGCGGAGACCTCTGGGCCGCAGGTCTTCAACTGCACCGCGGGCAAGGACCGCACGGGCTGGGCCACCGCGCTGCTGCTGAGCATCGTCGGCGTCTCACGCGAGACCATCGTGCAGGACTACCTGCTGAGCAACGAGTACTCCGCCGCGACCATCCAGGCCTCGATCGACCGCGTTGCCGCGACGAAGGGCGAGGCGGCCGCCGCGGTCTACCGGGAACTCCTCGGCGTCGACGCGAGCTACCTCGAGGCCTCGTTCGCCGAGGTCGACAAGAACTACGGCACCTTCGACCGGTACCTCGTCGACGGCCTCGGACTCTCGCCCGCGACGATCGCCAAGCTGAAGTTCACGCTTCTGGTCGGGTAGGCGAGTTCGGACGGGCGCGTCCAGGTGTCGGCGCGCCCGTCCGGGGACCGACTTCCTCGCCGCACTGCCAAGTTCGGCCGGATCCGCGACACTGGAGTGATGAGGGCTTGGTTCCCCCTGGGTGCGGCGACGGTGATCGCCGGACGGTATCTGCTGCTCCGCGCGCTGCTGCGCAAGTTCCGCGGAGACCTCGCCGCGCTCAACGCCGGAGACCATCGCCCGCTGCTCGGCTCGTATCACCCCGACGCCGTCCTCCGTTTCGCCGACGGCGATCACCGCTGGGCGGGCGTACACCGGGGCCGGCCGGCGATCGAGCGTTTCCTCGAGAGCTTCGTCAGGACCGGACTCCAGGGCGAGATCGTCGAGGCCTACTTCGGCGGCGCGCCGTGGCGGCTGACCATCGTCGCCCGCTTCGACGATCACGCGATCGGACCCGACGGTGCAGTCCTGTACCGGAACCGCTCCGTTCTCCTGCTGCGCACGAGGTGGGGACGCGTCGTCGAGCAGGAGGACTTCTTCGAGGACACCACCCGGATCGCGGCCTTCGACGCCCGCCTCCGGGAGCTGGAGCAGCACGACTGAACCGAGCCCGAAACGCCGGTGGGCGCGTCGTCCTCGAAAGGTCCACGCGCCCACCGGCGTTCGTTCGGTGACACTCAGATCACGGGAGGGGTCCCCCGGCGGCGATCGCGGAGAGCGTCGCGAACTCGTCGGCCTTGAGCGAGGCTCCGCCCACGAGGCCGCCGTCGACGTCGGGCTGAGCGACGAGCTCACCGACGTTCTTGGCGTTGACCGAGCCGCCGTAGAGCACCCGCACGTCCGCCGCGACCTCGGCGGAGGCCAGCTCGGCGAGGGTGGCGCGCACCGCGGCGCACACCTCCTGCGCGTCGGCGGCCGAGGCCACCTTGCCGGTGCCGATGGCCCACACCGGCTCGTACGCGACGACGATCTTGCCGATCTGCTCCGCCGAGAGGCCCGCGAGCGAGCCCTTCAGCTGCGCGACGTTGTACGCGACGTGGTCGCCGGCCTCGCGGATGTCGAGACCTTCGCCGATGCAGACGATCGGGGTGATCCCGTTCGCCAGCGCCGCCTTGGTCTTCGCGAGCACGATCTCGTCGGTCTCGCCGTGGTACTGGCGACGCTCCGAGTGCCCGACCACGACGTAGGTGCAGCCCAGCTTGGCCAGCATCGACCCGCTGATCTCACCGGTGTACGCGCCGGACTCGTGCTGGGAGACGTCCTGCGCACCGTAGGTGAGCAGGAGCTTGTCGCCCTCGACCAGGGTCTGCACGGACCGGATGTCGGTGAACGGCGGGATCACCGTCACGTCGACCTTGTCGAAGTACTTCTCGGGCAGCGAGAAGGCGATCTTCTGCACCAGGGCGATGGCCTCGAGGTGGTTGAGATTCATCTTCCAGTTGCCTGCAATGAGCGGCTTGCGTGCCATGCCTACGCCTCCAGCACTTCGAGGCCGGGCAGCGTCTTGCCCTCGAGGTACTCGAGGGAGGCGCCGCCGCCGGTGGAGATGTGCGAGAAGCCGTCCTCGGGCAGACCCAGCAGCCGCACCGCGGCCGCCGAGTCGCCGCCGCCGACGACGCTGAACGCGCCCTTGCCGGTGGCACCGATGATCGCCTCGGCGACCCCCTTGGTGCCGGCGGAGAACTTCTCGAACTCGAACACGCCCATCGGCCCGTTCCAGAACACCGTCTTGGCGCCGGACAGGATCGCCGCGAAGCGTTCCACCGACTCCGGTCCGATGTCCAGGCCCATCCAGCCGTCCGGGATCTCCAGCACGGACACCCTCCTGGCCTCCGCGTCGGCGGAGAAGGAGTCCGCGATCACCACGTCCTGCGGGATGTGGATGACGTCGGCGTACCGCTCCAGCAGCGACTTGCAGGTTTCGATCATCGACTCCTCGCACAGCGAGTTGCCCACCGAGACCCCTTGCGCGGCAAGGAAGGTGTAGTACATGCCGCCGCCGATGACCAGGGTGTCGGCCTTGGTGGCCAGCGCCTCGATCACGGCGAGCTTGTCGGAGACCTTCGAACCGCCGAGCACGACCGCGTACGGCCGCTCGGAGTCCTGCGTCAGCTTCTGCAGGACCTCGACCTCGGTCGCGACGAGGGTGCCCGCGTAGTGCGGCAGCAGCGTCGCGACGTCGTAGACGGACGCCTGCTTGCGGTGCACGACACCGAACCCGTCCGACACGAACGCGCCGTTCATGTCGGTCAGTTCGACGAGTGCCTTCGCCAGCGCGAGCCGCTCCGCGTCGTCCTTGCTGGTCTCGCGCGGATCGAAGCGGATGTTCTCGAGCAGCAGCACGTCTCCGTCGGTGAGGCCCTCGGCCCGCGCGAGCGCGTCCTGGCCGACGACGTCACCGGCGAGCTGGACGTTGCGGCCGAGCACCTCGCCGAGCTTCGCGGCGACCGGCGCCAGCGACAGCGCCGGGTCCGGCTCGCCCTTCGGGCGACCCAGGTGCGCCATCACGATGACCTTGGCCCCGGCCTCGGCCAGCGCCGAGATGGTCGGCGCCGAGGCCAGGATGCGGCCCGGATCGGTGATGGTGTCTCCGTCCAGCGGGACGTTGAGGTCCGAGCGCACCAGCACGGCGCGACCGGCGACCCCCTCGTCCAGCAGGTCCTTCAGCGTCTTGACTCCCACCGCGATCAGAGGGACTTCGAGACGAGACCGATGAGGTCCGCGAGACGGTTGGAGTAGCCCCACTCGTTGTCGTACCAGGAGACGACCTTGACCTGGTCGTCGATGACCTTGGTCAGCCCGGCGTCGAAGATCGACGAGTGCGGGTCGGTGACGATGTCCGAGGAGACGATCGGCGCCTCGGTGTACTTCAGGATGCCCTTGAGCGGGCCCTCGGCCGCGGCCTTCATCGCGGCGTTGATGTCCTCGATGGACGCCGTCTTCTTCAGGTTCGCGGTCAGGTCGGTGACCGAGCCCGTCGGGATCGGCACGCGCAGCGCGTAGCCGTCGAGCTTGCCGAGCAGCTGCGGCAGGACCAGGCCGATGGCCTTGGCGGCGCCGGTGCCGGTCGGGACGACGTTCAGCGCGGCGGCGCGGGCGCGACGCAGGTCGCTGTGCGGGCCGTCCTGCAGGTTCTGGTCCTGGGTGTAGGCGTGGACCGTGGTCATCAGACCCTTGACGATGCCGAACTCGTCGTCGAGCACCTTGGCGATCGGGCCGAGGCAGTTCGTGGTGCACGAGGCGTTGGAGATGATGTTCTGGCTGCCGTCGTACTTGTCGTCGTTGACGCCCATCACGATGGTGATGTCCTCGCCCTTGGCGGGCGCGGAGATGATGACCTTCTTGGCGCCGGCCTCGAGGTGGCCCTTGGCCTTGGCGGCGTCGGTGAAGATGCCGGTGGACTCGACGACGACGTCGACACCGAGGTCGCCCCACGGCAGCTCGTTGAGCGGGCCGCGGTGCGCGAGCGCCTTGATCTTCTTGTCGCCGACGACGATGGTGTCGTCGCCCTCGAGCGAGACGTCGTGCGGCAGGCGGCCGAGGATGGAGTCGTACTTGAGCAGGTGAGCGAGGGTCGCGTTGTCGGTCAGGTCGTTGACCGCCACGATCTCGATGTCGGTGGTGCCGAGCGCCTTCTGCGCATCGACGGCCCTGAAGAAGTTACGTCCGATACGGCCGAAGCCGTTGACGCCTACCCGGACAGTCACAATTCGCTCCTTTTGACCAGTTTTCATGTGCAGTGATCAGATGTGTGCCACAGCCTAGTGGGCGCACTCGGTGGCGCCCACCACTCCCCCGGACGGGCTCAATGAGAAACCCCACCCCGGCGCGCGGGCGCTTCGCGGTGGTGCGCGGCACCAGCTTCCGTGACGACTATGCCTCGTCGAGCAGGTCCGCGGTGACCGCGGACTCGGTGTCCGGGACGCCGGTCTCCTTGGCCTTCCGGTCCGCCATCGACAGCAGCCGGCGGATCCGCCCGGCAACCGCGTCCTTCGTCATCGGCGGGTCGGCCAGCTGGCCCAGTTCCTCGAGCGATGCCTGGCGGTGCTGCACCCGCAGGCTGCCCGCCGCGGCGAGGTGGTCCGGCACGTCCTCGCCGAGGATGTCGAGCGCCCGCTCGACCCGGGCCGCGGCCGCGACCGCGGCCCGCGCCGACCGGCGCAGGTTGGCGTCGTCGAAATTGGCGAGCCGGTTCGCGGTGGCGCGCACCTCCCGGCGCATCCGCCGTTCCTCCCAGGTCAACCGCGTGTCCTGGGCACCCATCCGGGTGAGCAGCGCGCCGATCGCGTCCCCGTCCCGAACCACTACGCGGTCAGCGCCACGCACCTCGCGTGCCTTCGCCGACACCCCGAGGCGCCGCGCCGCACCGACCAGCGCGAGGGCGGCCTCCGGACCCGGGCAGCTGATCTCCAGCGCCGACGAGCGGCCCGGTTCGGTCAGCGAACCGTGGGCGAGGAACGCCCCCCGCCAGGCGGCCTCGGAGTCGACGATGCTGCCGCCGACGACCTGGGCCGGCAGCCCGCGCACCGGCCTGCCGCGCATGTCCAGCAGCCCGGTCTGACGCGCGAGGGCCTCCCCGTCCTTGTTCACCCGCACGATGTACCGGGCGCTCTTGCGCAGTCCACCCGCGCCGAGCACGTGCACCTCGGCGCCGTAGCCGTAGAGGTCGTGGATCTCGCCCCGCAGTCGGCGGGCCGTCGAGCCGAGGTCCACCTCGGCCTCGACGACGACCCGACCGGCGACAATGTGCAGTCCGCCTGCGAACCGCAGCAACGACGACACCTCCGCCTTGCGTGCGGACACCTGGGTCACCACGAGCCGACTCAGCTCGTCCTTGACCTCTGCTGTCATTGCCACGAACTGGGCTCCCTTCCCGTATGTGTCGATTCCGCTTCGCGGTCGTCGGTGTCTCCGGCCGCACAGCCGTGCCGATCCCCCCGCGCGAGCGCCGCCGAGGCGATGTCGTCGAGCGCGGCGGCGAGTTTGCCCGGGTGATGTGTGGCGGTTCCGGGTCGCGCGACATCGGCATAGCCGACGGTGGCGCCGAGGCGCCCGGCCGCGCGGCACAGATGTTCGCGTTCGCGTCCGGCCGGGACCGATTCCGCATCGACGAGGACGTCGTCGACCCGCAGGTCCGGCGCGTGTTGCGCGAGGACGTGCAGGTGCCGTTCGGCGGAGAAGCCCGCGGTCTCCCCCGGTTCCGGTGCGAGGTTGAGGATCAGCGCCTTACGCGCGCTCGTCTCCCGCAGCGCTGCCGCCAGTTCGGGCACCACCACGTGCGGGATGACACTGGTGAACCACGAGCCGGGCCCGAGCAGCACCAGATCCGCCCGCCCGATCGCGGCGAGCGCGTCGGCGGTGGCCGGAGGATCGGGCGGCACGAGCCGGACCCGACGCACCTGACCGGGCGTCGTCGCGACCGCGACCTGCCCGCGAATGGTCCGGCACACCCGCGGATCGGCCTCCAGCCCCACCACGTCCGCCTCGATGGCGAGCGGGATCGGCGACATCGGCAGGACCCGGCCGCGGATCCGCAGCACCCGGGCCATCTCGTCGAGCGCGCTGACGGTGTCGCCGAGCACCTCGGTGAGGCCTGCCAGGATCAGGTTGCCGACGGAGTGACCGGCCAGCGCGCCGGTGCCGCCGAAACGGTGCTGCAGCGTCGACGTCCAGGTCTGCACGTCGGGTTCGTCGGCGGCGAGGGCGGCGAGAGCCATCCGCAGATCACCCGGCGGGATGACGCCGAGTTCGGAACGCAACCTGCCCGACGAGCCGCCGTCGTCGGCGACCGTGACCACCGCGGTCACGTCGTCACTGAGCCGCCGTGCCGCGCTGAGCGTCGCGTACAGTCCGTGCCCGCCGCCGAGCGCGACGATCGACGGACCCCGCCCGTCCCGTTCCGGCACCGTCATTCGCGCCCCAAATCGCGGTGCACGACCTTCACCGTGATGCCCGTGTCCGCCGCGAGCCGGGCCGCGAGGGCCTCGGTCATCGCGACACTGCGGTGTTTGCCGCCGGTGCATCCGACCGCGATCGTCATGTAGCGCTTGCCCTCCCGGCGGTATCCGTTCGTCGTCAATTCGACGACGTGATGGTAGGTGTCGAGATAGTCCTGCGCGCCCTCCTGGCCGAGGACGTAGTCACGCACGGAGTCCTCGCGGCCGGTGTGTTCGCGCAATGCGGGGATCCAGTGCGGGTTGGGCAGGAACCGTACGTCGCAGACCAGGTCCGCGTCCATGGGCAGCCCGTACTTGAATCCGAACGACTGCACGGTCACCGCGATGGACGCGGCGTTCCCGCCGCCGAACGCGGCCTCCACCCGGTGTCGCAGCTCGTGCGCAGAAAGCGACGACGTGTCGATGACCAGGTCGGCATCGGCCCGCACGGGCGCCAGCCGAGCCCGCTCGGCGGCGATGCCCTCGATCAGCGTCCCGTCGCTGCCCTCGCTCTGCAGCGGATGGCTGCGCCGGTTGTGCTCGAATCGGCGCACCAGCACGGCGTCGCTGGCCTCTAGGAACAGCACCCGGGTGCGGGTCGCCTTCTCGGCGACCTCCTTGACGACCGTCGCCAGTTCGCCGGTGAAGCGCCGGCTGCGCACGTCGATGACCACCGCGAGTTTCGGGATCCGCGAGGTCGGGGACAGCCCGAGGTCGACCATCCGCGTGATCAGCTCGGGGGGCAGGTTGTCCGCGACGTACCAGCCCATGTCCTCGAGCACCTTCGCGGCCGTGCTCAGGCCCGCACCGGACAGTCCGGTCACCAGGGCCACGTCGATGTCCAGCTGTTCGCGGGCGTTCTCGGTCACTCGACTCCTGCCCTTCTCGACTCGGCGGTTCTCGATTCGGTAATCATCGATCGCGGATCATCATCCCCCACGCGGACCGAATCGTCGGTTTCCTCCGCCGTGGTGTCAGCGGTGTCACCGATGATCTTCACCGCAGTGCCGCCCGAGTTTTCCGCCGGAGCGTCCCCGCCGAGCGCCGCGAGTACCGCCCTGGCGGTGGTGATCCCGACTCCGGGAACGGCGGTGATCTCCTCGACCGTCGCCTCCTTGAGCTTCGCGACGGAACCGAAGTGGGTGACGAGCGCGGTGCGGCGGGTCTCGCCGAGACCCTTCACCGAATCGAGCGCGGACGCGGTCATCCGGCGCGAGCGCTTGCTGCGATGGAAGGTGATCGCGAATCGGTGCGCCTCGTCCCGGACCCGCTGCAGCAGGAACAGCGCCTCGCTGGTGCGCGGCAGGATCACCGGGTCCTCCTCCCCCGGTACCCACACCTCCTCGAGACGCTTCGCGAGGCCGACGACCGCGACATCGGTGATGCCGAGGTCGTCGAGGACCGCCGCAGCCGCGGTGACCTGTGGCTTGCCGCCGTCGACGACGAACAGGTTCGGCGGGTACGCGAACCGCCGCGGCCGGCCCGTCTGCGGGTCCAGCGCCGCGGCCGGCGCGAGGTCCCCGCCGTCCTGATCGAGTGCCGCCGCCGTGTTGGTCGGCGGCACCGCCGCCGTGTCCACGGGCGGCACCGCCGCCGTGTCCTGCGCGTGCCGCAGGAACCGCCGCCGGGTCACCTCCGCGATGGAGGCGACGTCGTCGGAGTGACCGTCCCCGGCGGCCTCCCTGATCGAGTAGTGCCGGTAGTCGGACTTGCGCGGCAGGCCGTCCTCGAAGACGACGAGGGAGGCGACCACGTCGGTGCCCTGCACGTGGCTGATGTCGATGCACTCGATGCGCAACGGCGCCTCGTCCAGGTCGAGCGCCTCCTGGATGCCCTGCAAGGCCGCCGAGCGCGACGTCAGGTCACCCGCCCGCTTGAGCTTGTGTTGCGCGAGAGCCTCTTTCGCGTTGCGTTCGACGGTCTCGGCGAGGGTCTTCTTGTCGCCGCGTTGCGGGACCCGCAGCGACACCGCGGACCCGCGGAGCCCGCTGAGCCACTCCTGCAACTTGTCCACGTCGGCGGGCAGCACCGGCACCAGCACCTCCCGCGGCACGACGGTCACCTTGTCGGCCTGCAGTCCGGGCGGGTCGGCGAGCGCGGCCTGTTCGCCGTAGAACTGGGTGACGAACTGTTCGACGAGGTCCCCCAACCCGCCGTCCGCGTTGTCGTCGCTGTCGCCGGTGAGTTCGACGACCCAGCCGCGCTGTCCGCGGACCCGGCCGCCGCGCACGTGGAACACCTGCACGGAGACCTCGAGGTCGTCGGCGGCGAACGCGACGACGTCGGCGTCGGTGCCGTCGCCGAGCACCACGGCCTGCTTCTCCAGCGCCTTGCGCAGCGCCCCGAGGTCGTCGCGGAGCCGGGCCGCGCTCTCGAAGTCCAGGTCGTCGGAGGCACGCTGCATGCGGTGCTCGAGTTCACGGACCAGTTTGTCGGTGCGCCCGGCGAGGAAGTCGCAGAAGTCCTCGACGATGCGCCGGTGCTCGGCGGCGCTGACCCGCCCGACGCACGGCGCGGAACACTTGTCGATGTAGCCGAGCAGGCAGGGGCGGCCGATCTGGTTGTGCCGCTTGAACACTCCCGCCGAGCAGGTGCGCGCCGGGAACACCCGCAACAGCAGGTCGAGTGTTTCGCGGATCGCCCAGGCGTGCGAGTACGGACCGAAGTAGCGGACGTCCTTGCGGCGCGGGCCACGGTAGACGAACAGCCGCGGGTACTCCTCGTTCAGCGTCACCGCGAGCACCGGGTAGGTCTTGTCGTCGCGGTAGCGGACGTTGAACCGGGGGTCGAACTCCTTGATCCAGTTGTACTCGAGTTGCAGCGCCTCGACCTCGGTGCCGACCACCGTCCATTCGACGCTGCCCGCCGTGGTGACCATCTGCCGGGTCCGCGGATGCAGCGAGGCGACGTCCGCGAAATACGAGTTCAGCCGGCTCCGCAGGCTCTTCGCCTTGCCGACGTAGATGACCCGGCCGTGGGGATCGCGGAACTTGTACACGCCCGGCTGCGTCGGAATGGTTCCGGTGGCGGGGCGATAGGTGGCGGGATCGGGCACGAATCCAGGTTAGTCGGATGCTCCGACGCGCCGCGGACCGGCGAGTCCGCGGCGCACGTCGGGGTCAGCCCCGGTCGTCGGGTGCGTACCTCGCGGCCAGCGTCCGGAACGACCGGACGGCGGAGACTGCGTGCTCGCGGTCGTTGGCCTGGATCGCCATCACCGGGATGTACTCGTCGTCGGGCAGCTCGATCCGCGCCCAGGCGGCCCCGTCAGGGAACGACAGGCCCTGCACCAGGTCCCAGTCCACCCGGCGCTCGCCGAACGCGTTGCGGACCAGGACACCGTCCGCGTTCGCACGCAGCCGCGGCCGGGCGAGCAGCAGAACCAGGCCCGCAAGCAGGACGCCGATGCCGACCATCGCCAACTGGTCGATCAGCCGGAAGTACACCCCGGTCGCGGAACTGCGGAGGAAGATGCCGAGCACGACGAACAGGACCACGCAGGCGGCGGCCACGATCATCGCCGCTCTGGCCGACTTGCGGCAGCGGACGTCGAGGTCCCAGGTGGCCACTCAGTTCCCCGCTCGCTCGCGCAGGTTCTTGAGGGTGACCGCGGTGTCGATCGCCGCGGCGCACGCCTGCCCACCCTTGTCCTCCACGGAGCCGGGCAGCCCGGACCGGTCCCGGGCCTGCTGCTCGTTGTCCGTGGTCAGCACCCCGTTCGCGACGGGGGTTCCCTCGTCGAGCGCGATCCGGGTCAGTCCGTAGGTCACGGCGTCGCACACGTACTCGAAGTGCGGTGTGCCGCCGCGGATCACGACACCCAGCGCCACCACGGCGTCGTGGGTGCGGGCCAGCTGCTGCGCGACGACGGGGAGTTCGATCGCGCCGGCCACCCGGACCAGGGTGACGTCCTCGATCTGCGCCTGCTTCGCCACCCGCTTCGCCCCGGCGATCAGCGCCTCCGAGATCTCGGGGTGCCACGAGCCGGCGACGATTGCGAGCGTGAGGTCCTTCGCCTGGCCCAGCTGCAGGTCGGGCAGTCCCTGTCCGCTCACAGCGCGCCGCCCTGCTCGAACTCGTCGAGGCCGGCCAGGTCGTGGCCCATCCGGTCCCGCTTGGTGCGCAGGTAGGTCAGGTTCTCGGCGTTGGCGCGCAGCGGCATCGGCACCCGCTCGAGGATCTGCAGCCCGTAGCCGTCCAGGCCGACGCGCTTGGCCGGATTGTTGGTCAGCAGCCGCATCGACGTGATGCCGAGGTCGACGAGGATCTGCGCACCGATGCCGTAGTCACGGGCGTCGGCGGGCAGTCCGAGCTCGAGGTTGGCGTCGACGGTGTCGGAGCCGGCGTCCTGCAGCTGGTACGCCTGCAGCTTGTGCATGAGGCCGATGCCGCGGCCCTCGTGCCCGCGCATGTACAGCACCACGCCCCGCCCCTCGGCCGCGACCATCTCGAGCGCGGCGTCGAGCTGCGGGCCGCAGTCGCAGCGCAGCGAACCGAACACGTCACCGGTCAGGCACTCGGAGTGAACCCGGACGAGTACGTCGCCGCCGTCCCCGTCGGGGCCGGCGAGGTCGCCCTTGACCAGGGCCACGTGCTCGACCTCGTCGTAGATGCTCTGGTAGCCGACAGCCTTGAACTCGCCGTGCGGGGTGGGGATCCGCGCCTCGGCGATCCGCACGACGTGCTTCTCGTGCTTGCGGCGCCACGCGATCAGGTCCGCGATGGAGATCAACGCGAGGTTGTGGTCGTCGGCGAAGACGCGCAGCTCGTCGGTCTGGGCCATGTGGCCCTCGTCCTTCTGGCTGACGATCTCGCAGATCACGCCGGCCGGGCGCAGGTCCGCCATCCGGGCCAGGTCGACGGCGGCCTCGGTGTGGCCGGGCCGGCGCAGCACGCCGCCCTCCTTGGCGCGCAGCGGCACGACGTGGCCGGGGCGGGTGAAGTCGCCCGCGCCGGAGTTCGGGTCGGCGAGCAGTCGCATCGTGGCGGCCCGGTCGGACGCCGAGATGCCGGTGCCGATGCCTTCCTTCGCGTCGACCGTGACGGTGTACGCGGTGCCGTGCTTGTCCTGGTTGGACGAGTACATCGGGGGCAGCCCGAGCCGGTCGCAGTCCTCGCCGTCCAGCGGAACACAGAGGTACCCGGAGGTGTAGCGGACCATGAAGGCCACCAGTTCGGGTGTCGCCTTCTCGGCGGCGAAGATGAGGTCGCCCTCGTTCTCGCGGTCCTCGTCGTCGACCACGACGACCGCCTTGCCTGCCGCGATATCGGCGACTGCGCGCTCGATACTGTCGAACCTGGTCACGTCCTGCGCTCCATCATTCTCGAATGCGTCGTGCACCCTTGAGGTGCACCTCAACAGTACGGCCCCCTCCGTGTGAGGCCGTCACCGTGTCCTACCGGGCGGTACCCACCAGGCCTACCGGGCGGTACCCACCAGGCCCTAACGGCCGGCGTTCTGCAGCCGCTCGACGTACTTGGCGATCACGTCGACCTCGAGGTTCACCAGCGTGCCCGGCGTGGCGGTCCCGAGGACCGTCAGCGCGAGCGTGGTCGGGATCAGCGAGATCTCGAACCACTCCCGATCCGCGTCGCCGCCGAGCGCGGACACCGTCAGCGAGACGCCGTCGACGGTGATCGAGCCCTTCTCCACCACGTACCGCGAGATCGAGGCAGGCAGCGAGATCCGCACGACCTCCCAGTTCTCGGACGGCGCGCGGCTGACGATCGATCCGGTGCCGTCGACGTGCCCCTGCACCAGGTGGCCGCCAAGCCGGCTGTTCAGCGCGGCCGCACGCTCGAGGTTCACCTTGCTGCCGACGACCAGGGCGCCGAGGCTCGACCGGTTGAGCGTCTCGGCCATCACGTCGGCGGTGAAGGAGTCGCCGTCGACGACGTCGACGACGGTCAGGCAGACGCCGTTGACCGCGATCGAGTCACCGTGGCCGGCGTCGGAGGTCACCAGTGGGCCACGGACCGTGAAGCGGGCCGCGTCGGCCAGGTCCTCCTTGGCGACGATCTCGCCCAGTTCTTCGACGATGCCGGTGAACACAGTCTCTGTATCTCCTCGTGTGGTGGGTGACGCGTCTTCGATTGTGGGAAGCCGGGATCGTCAGGGACGTTCGGGGCCGTCGGGCCGTTCGGGTCTGTCGGGCCGTTCGGGGCGCAGGGTCAGCAGCAAGTCGGGTCCGAGGGTCTCGACCGACTCGCGTTCGAACCGCAACGCCTGCGCGATGGTGCCGACCCCAGCATCCTCCACGGCCGCGGCGCCCGCACCGAGCAGTACCGGTGAGAGGAATGCCTGAACGCGGTCGACGAGCCCGGCGGCCAGGAACGCCCCGGCCAGTCGCGGACCGCCCTCCAGCAGTACGTCCGGCCGGTCGGTGAGCGCGGCGAGCACCTCGTGCGG
This sequence comes from Rhodococcus sp. NPDC003348, assembly GCF_053589375.1. NCBI lineage: Bacteria > Bacillati > Actinomycetota > Actinomycetes > Mycobacteriales > Nocardiaceae > Rhodococcus > Rhodococcus sp. NPDC003348. Next base: position 36,566 of record NZ_JBSFRT010000032.1, on the reverse strand, counting down.
GTCGCGGGTGCGCAGCACCAGCGTTTCGGCGGCGTCGTCGAGGATCCGGGCCGAGTGCGGGATCTCGCGTTCGCCCACGACGACCCGGAGCGGTTGCCGCGCCGCGAGGGTGCCGTCCGGTTCCCGGGCGGTCAGCCACGGGTCGTCGGCGAGGACGGTGCCGGTGCCGACGACGATCGCGTCGAGCTTCGCACGGTCGGCGTGCACGCGGGCACGGGCGACCGGCCCGGTTATCCACTGACTGGTTCCGTCGGCGGCGGCGCTGCGGCCGTCGAGGGTGGCCGCGAACTTCCAGGTGACGTGGGCCCGCCCGGTGCGCTGCCGGTGCAGCCACGCGCGCAGCGGCCCGGACGCGACGAGTTCGGCCCCGATTCCCCCGGCCACGTCGACACCGGCGGCACGCAGGGTGGCCGCGCCACCGGAGGCCTGCGGGTTCGGGTCGGCGACGGCGTAGACGACGCGGGCGATCCCGGCCTCGAGCAGCGCGTCCGCGCACGGTCCGGTGCGACCGACGTGGTTGCACGGCTCGAGGGTGACGACCGCGGTGCCGCCGCGGGCGCGGGGACCGGCGGCGCGCAATGCCATCACCTCGGCGTGCGGCCCGCCGACCGGACTGGTCGCACCGACCCCGGCGATCGCACCGTCGGCGTCGAGAATCACAGCACCGACCGGCGGATTCGGGCTGGTGGTCCCGCGCACCCGTTCGGAGGCGTCGACCGCCACCTCCAACGCGGTCAGCTCTTGCGCCGAATCCGGCACGTCACACTGCCAGGGTCAGGTGCGGCGACACCGACGCCGCCTGCGCGCGCAGCTTCCGGACCGCCTCGCCCGGGTCGGCGGCGCCGTAGACGGCGGAGCCTGCGACGAAGCAGTCGACACCCGCCTCGGCGGCGGCCTCGACGGTGTCCGTGTTGATGCCGCCGTCGATCTCGACGATCAGCGTGAGCTCACCGGAGTCGACCAGCCTGCGCACCGCGCGCGCCTTGCTCAGCACCTCCGGGATGAACGACTGGCCGCCGAAGCCGGGCTCGACGCTCATCACCAGCAGCGTGTCGAACTCCTTGAGGATCTCCAGGTACGGCTCGATCGGGGTGCCCGGCTTGACCGACAGGCCGGCCTTCGCGCCCGCGGCGCGGATGTCGCGGGCCACGGCGATCGGGTCGTCGGTGGCCTCGGCGTGGAACGTGACGTTGTGCGCGCCGGCCTCCGCGTACGGCGGCGCCCAGCGGCCCGGGTTCTCGATCATCAGGTGGCAGTCGAGCGGAATGTCGGTGGCCTTGAGCAGCGACTGCACGACCGGCAGTCCAAGCGTCAGGTTGGGCACGAAGTGCGCGTCCATCACGTCGACGTGCAGCCAGTCGGAGCCGGCCACGGCGGCGGCCTCGTCGGCGAGTCGAGCGAAATCGGCGGACAGGATGGACGGAGCGATCATCGGGTGAGCCACACCTGCGAGTTTAGTGGGTGCCCGGATCGTCCTCGCCGCGGCTGGCGCGCAAGCGCTTCGGGGCCTTCAGGCGCCACGATTCGGCGAGTAGCTCCACCAATCGATCGCGGTCGACGATGTCGAGATCGACCAGGATCGCGCCGTGTCCGTCGTAATGCGCGGTGGTGAAGTACGCCGGATCACCGGAGGCCAGCAGCGCCTCCTTCTCGTCGAGTCCGCACATCAGGACCAGTCCGCCCTCCGCCTCCGACCTCAGCCGCGCGAAGCCCTTCCCCGCCACCTTCAGCGCGGGCGTGCGGTACCAGGTGGATTCCTCGACCTCCGGCAGCCGGCTCGCGAGGGCCACCACGTCGTCCCAGGTGTGCATGGAATCGAGTGTGCGCCACCGCGACCCGGCAGGCTTGGACGAACGGGAACCGCGCGCGGCGGGCCCCTCGCGGCTACGCTCGACCGGTGACGCCCGATCGCATCGTCCGCCTGCGGCGTGAGGCGTGGGGATTCGCCATCGGATCGGTCCTGTTCGCGGTCGGGGCGGTGCCGCAGTACGCCGAGGCGGTCGGCCCCGTCCTCACCAACCTCACGTTCTTCGTCGGCGCCGTCTTCTTCACCGTCGCCGCCCTGATCCAGCTCGCCCTCAGCGGCAGACGGGCGCCCCGGCGCCACACGAACCCGGCGGACCGGGCCGACTGGTGGGCGGCGGCCGTCCAGTTCGGCGGCACGCTCTGCTTCAACGTGAGCACGACGGACGCCCTGATCACGGCCGTCGACACCGAGACACGCCTGTCCGACGGCTGGCGACCCGACGCCGTCGGCTCGATCTGCTTCCTGGTCGCCAGCGGCCTCGCGGTCGTCGCCACCAGGGATCGCCACACACTCTGGGACACGCGGGCCCGGACGTGGCACGGCACCTGGCTCAACATGCTCGGATCCGTGTTCTTCGCCTTCTCTGCCGTCGGCGCGTACACGCTTCCCGCGACCGATGACCTCGTCAGCTCGTTCTGGGCGAACCTGGGCACCTTCCTCGGCGCCCTGTGCTTCCTCGCCGCAGCGCTGTTGAGCCGACGCGCGATCCACCCGGGCGCGGTGCGGGCCGCCGTGCCCTGACCGGGCCGCCCCGTCCCCGGCGCCGGCAATTTGGGCGATTTGCCCTATTCTCGGGTGCGCCCTTGTCGCCACCCCTTCAGAGAGAGTTCATGAGACGCGCGTCGCGCAAATACCGAAGACCCGTCCCGCCCCGCACTGATCACGGTGCCGCCCCCACTGCGGCGGTGAGCCCGTGCTGACCGCCCTGAGCATCCTCCTCGGCATCGTGGTCGTCCTGCTGATCACCGCCCTGACCGGCTACTTCGTCGCTCAGGAATTCGCGTTCATGGCCGTGGACCGGTCGCGGCTCAAGGCCCGCGCCGAAGCCGGCGACGCCACCGCCACCCGCGCCCTTGCCGTCACCCGCCGCACCTCGTTCATGCTGTCCGGCGCCCAACTGGGCATCACCGTCACCGGACTGCTCGTCGGTTACGTCGCCGAGCCACTCATCGGGCGCGGACTCGGCGACGCGCTCGGCGGGATCGGCATCCCCACCGCGGTGAGTGTCACGGTCGGCGCCGTCCTGGCGGTGCTGTTCTCCACGATCGTGCAGATGCTCTTCGGTGAACTGTTCCCGAAGAACCTCGCGATCGCCCGCCCGGAACCCGTCGCCGGACGCCTGGCGTTGTCGACGACGATCTACCTCAAGCTGTTCGGCTGGCTGATCCGGCTGTTCGACCAGTCGTCGAACCTGCTGCTGCGGGCCCTGCGGATCGAACCGGTCCACGATGTGGAACATTCGGCGACCCCGCGCGATCTCGAGCACATCGTTGCCGAGTCCCGGGACACGGGAGAGTTGCCGAGAGAGTTGTCGGCGTTGCTCGACCGCGTCCTCGACTTCCCCACCCGCACCGCCGAACACGCGATGATCCCGCGGGCCCGGGTGGACACCGTCCGCGCCGACGACCCGATCGAGACCGTGCTCGCCCGGATGGGTTCGGGTCACACCCGCTACCCGGTGATCGGATCCTCCAGCGACGACCTGCTCGGCGTGATCCACCTGCACGACCTGCTCGGACCGGAACCAGACGGCACCGCCGAGGCCCACATTCGGCCGGCGGTGATCGTGCCCACCACGCTGCCGTTGCCGGACGTGCTCACGCAGCTCACCACCGCGAGGGACGAGATGGCGCTCGTCATCGACGAGTACGGCGGGTTCGCCGGCGTGGTCACCGTCGAGGACATGGCCGAGGAACTGGTCGGGGAGATCTCCGACGAGCACGACCCGGCCCGCGAGGCCAACGCGGTCGAGGCCGTCGACGGCGGCTGGCTGATCCCGGGCGGGGTCCACGTCGACGAGGTCGCGCGCATCCTCGACGAACATCTGCCGGAGGACGACGACTACGAGACCCTCGCCGGTCTCGTCATCGCCGAGTTCGGCGGGCTCCCCCGGGCCGGGGACACGCTGAGCATCCGACTGCCCGTCGACCCGGCCGATCTGGTCGCCGACGAACCGCCCCCGCCGACGTCACTGCACGTCGAGGTGCGGGCCGTGGAGAAGCACGTGCCGTCGTCACTGTTCGTGACCGTCCGCACCGACGGAGAGGAGCCGAGCCGATGAGCAATCCGTGGATCGTCCTGGCGGTCACCGTCACCCTGATCGCGGCGAGCGCGTTCTTCGTCGCGGTCGAGTTCGCGCTCATCGCGGCCCGCAGGCACCGGCTCGAGGACGCGGCCCCGACGAGCCGGTCGGCACGGGCGGCGCTGCGCAGCGCCTCCGAGCTGTCGGTGCTGCTCGCCGGGTCGCAGCTCGGCATCACCGTGTGCACCCTGGCCCTCGGTGCGGTGACCAAACCCGCCGTGCACCACTGGCTCACCCCGCTCTTCGCCGACTGGGGCGCACCCGCGTGGCTGGCCGACGTCGCAGGCTTCGTCCTGGCCCTGCTCATCGTGACCTTCCTGCACCTGGTGGTCGGCGAGATGGCACCGAAGTCGTGGGCCATCGCACACCCGGAGAGGTCCGCGACGATCCTGGCGATCCCGATGCGCGGGTTCATGTGGCTCACCCGGCCCCTGCTGACGTGGCTCAACCGGATGGCGAACCGGCTGCTGGAGAAGGTCGGCGTCGAGCCGGTCGACCAGGTCGGGTCCGGACAGGACCCGGAGGCGCTGCGGCACCTGGTCGAGCACTCCGCGACGGTCGGCACGCTCGACGAGCGGTACCACGGTCACCTCACCAGCGCACTCGAGCTGGAGTCGCTCACCGTCGGCGACATCGTCCGCCCGAACGCGGACCCGAGCAGCGTCGACGGGGATGCCACGGTCGAGGAGATCCGTGCCGTCGCCGACCGCAGCGGGCACCTGCGGCTGCTGGTCCGCGGCGCCGACGCCATCGAGGGCGTGCTGCACGTGCGGGACAGCGTGCGGGCGCCGGCCGGCCTCCGCGCCCGCGACCTGATGCGGCCGGTGCTGGCACTCGACGTCCGGACGCCGGTGTACGAGGCGCTGGCCACGATGCGCGAGACCCGCAGCCACATCGCCGTGGTGCGCGGCGAGGACGATCGGCTGGTCGGCCTGATCACCCTCGCCGACGTCCTCGCCCGCCTGCTGCCGACCAACGGCGTCGCGACCTGACCCGGCCCGTGGCGGCAGGAACGGCCCTCGGGTCGCCCGCCGCCACGGACCTGTCGTGGGCCGCCGCGCCTGCCTAGACTGACCACATACCCGGGATGGTCGGCCGGGGTGTGAGGTGAAAGGCATGGACGGCCACGACAGACCCGGCCGCCCGATTCCCACCGGGTGGATCTCGTGAACGCGGGCACCGCACTCAACGTCGCCCTCGTACTGGCTTTCGTACTGATCGGCGGCGTGTTCGCGGCGACGGAGATCGCGCTGGTGTCGATGCGAGAGAGCCAGCTCCAGGCGTTGTCCCGGCGCGGCCGCCGCGGTGCCCGGACCGCCCGTCTCGCCCGCAATCCCAACCGGTTCCTGTCCGCGGTGCAGATCGGCGTCACCGTGGCCGGGTTCTTCTCGGCGGCGTACGGAGCCTCCACGATCGCCCCCGATCTCGCACCCACCCTGCGGGACTGGGGTCTGCCGGGCGAGGCGGCCGATGCGGCGGCCCTGATCGGAACCACGCTGGTGGTCGCGTACCTGTCGCTGGTCCTGGGCGAGCTGGTGCCGAAACGCATTGCGCTGCAACGATCGACTGGTGTCGCACTCGCCACCGGGCCGCCCCTGGATCGGTTCGCCACCCTGGTGCGACCGGTCATCTGGCTGCTGTCCGGCACGACCGACCTCCTTGTCCGGATGCTCGGCGGCGACCCGGCCCGCAAGTCGGAGGACGTCACACCCGAGGAATTGCGCGAACTCGTCACCGGCCACCGCGCACTGCCCGAGGAACAACGCCGCGTGCTGTCGGAGGTGTTCGACGCCGGCGAACGTTCCCTCACCGAGGTGATGCGGCCGCGCACGGACGTCGACTGCCTGGAGGCGGACACCACGGTCGACGACGCCCGCGAACAGGCGATCACACTCGGACACAGCCGGTTTCCGGTCGTCGTCGGCGGTTCGCTCGACGACGTCGTCGGCTTCGTCCACGTCCGCGACCTGCTGCGCGCCGATCCCGGCCGCGGGTCCATCGTCGCCGACCTGTGCCGGCCGCTGCTCCAGTTCCCCGGCAGCAAGCGGGCGCTGGCCGCACTCGCCGAGATGCGCCGGGACCACGAGCAGATGGTCCTCGTCATCGACGAGTACGGAGGCGCCGCGGGCATCGCGACGCTCGAGGACATCGTCGAGGAGGTCGTCGGCGAGATCGGTGACGAGTTCGACCGCACATCGCCCGCCGTCCCCGACGCCGCCGGGCAGCACAGCCACACCGTCGACGGCCTGCTCGTCGTCGCCGACTTCGAGAAGAGCACCGGCATCCGCCTGCCGCCCGGACCGTACGACACGGCGGGCGGCTTCCTGCTGCACCGGTTGCAGCGCCTCCCCCGGGTGGGCGACGAGGTGACCGTTGCGGGCCACCGGCTGACCGTGAGCGAGCTCGACGGCCATCGCATCGCCCGGATCCACGTCGCCGCGCCCGGTCGTCCACCGGCGCAGACGCGCGGCTCCCTGCGTCACCGCGATCCGCGCGAGCAGGACTCGACACAGAAGAAGATGTAACGCCTGCTACTTTTCCCTGTGTGATGGAATCCGAAACGTCGCGGTCGCGATGGATGGTGCTGATGGTGAAGCTGGCGGCACAGCCGTCGCGGCACCGTGTCGCGGTGTGGCGTGAACTACGCAAGGTCGGCGCCCTGTCCCTGGGGCAGGGCGTCTGGGCGGTGCCCGACGTGCCGGTGTTCGCGCCCGGACTCACGCGGGCGCGGGAACTCACCGATCGGGCCGGCGGCGAGACCGTGATGCTGCGGGCCTCGGGTGTCACGGACGACGACGGCGACCGATTCGAGGCGATGTTCACCGCGGCACGCGAGGACGACTGGTCGGAGTTCCTGGCCGACTGCGGGAAGTACGAAGCGGAGCTGGACAAGGAGATCCGCACGGCCAAGTTCACGCTCGCCGAGCTCGACGAGGAGGAGCAGAGCCTCGACCGCCTGCGCCGCTGGCATCGCGACATCAAGGCCAGGGACGTGTTCGGCGCACCGAGCGCCGCCACCGCCACCGAACGACTGCGGGTGTGCACCGAGCGACTCCAGGACTACACCGAGCGCGTGTTCGAGGCGCTCCACGGCGCCGATTCGGCGACCACCGACGGGGACGAGGCGCGGGCATGAACGCACCGCAGACGGCCGCGACGCGGTCGCAGCTGTGGCCGCTGTACGCGGCGGGGTTCACCACCGCGTTCGGAGCGCACTCGGTGGCAGCCAGCCTCGGGTCGGAGGGCAGCGACCTGCACACGTCGCTGCTGTACCTGGGCCTGCTGCTGGCCCTGTACGACGGCGCCGAAGTCGTGCTCAAGCCGGTGTTCGGCACGCTCGCGGACCGGATCGGGGCACGGCCGGTGATGATCGGCGGCCTGATCGCGTTCGCGGTGTGTTCGGCGGTGTTCGTGGCCGCCGACGACACCGCCTGGCTGTGGGTCACGCGACTGGGGCAGGGTGCGGCCGCGTCGGCGTTCTCCCCCGCCGCAGGCGCGCTGGTCGCGCGGCTGAATCCGAGCGCGTCGCACGGCCGCGCGTTCGGGAGCTACGGCTTCTACAAGAGCCTCGGTTACACCCTCGGCCCTCTGCTCGGCGGTGTGATCGTCTGGCTCGGCGGGCTGCCCGCACTGTTCGTCGTGCTCACCGTCATCGCCGCCGCGACCGCGGTGTGGGCGACGCTCGCGGTCCCGACGGTGCCGCCGCTGCCCAAGCCGCGCCAGACGCTGCTCGGGTTGGCGCGCCGTCTGAGCGACCGGACGTTCCTCGGACCGACGACCGCACTCGCCGCGGCAACCGCCGCCCTCTCGGTGGGCGTCGGCTTCCTGCCGGTGTCCGGCGCCGCCGCCGGACTCGGCCCCGTCGCCACGGGTGCCGCGGTTTCGGTGCTCGCCGCCACCGCGGCGGTCGTGCAGCCCCGCGTCGGGCGTGCCCTCGACGCCGGACGCTTCTCGGCCTCGGCGGGGATGACCACCGGAATGGTGATCACCGCCGTGGGTCTGGCATTCGCGATGGTCCCCGGCCTGGCCGGGGTGCTGCTCGCCGCGGTCGGGATCGGTGTGGGCACCGGGGTGATCACACCGCTCGGGTTCGCCGCGCTCGCGTCGTCGACCCCGCCGGAACGCATCGGCCAGACGATGGGCGCCGCGGAGCTCGGACGCGAACTCGGCGACGCCGGCGGCCCGCTGCTGGTGGCCGGCGTCGCGGCGGCCGCAACCCTCACGGCGGGCTTCGCCGCGCTCGCGGCGGTCGTGGCGGCGCTGACGGCGACCGGGCTGCGACGCGGCGCACGCAGCACCGTGGACCGGTCACGGTAGCGACCCCGCCAGCCGTCGGGTCGTCGGCCTAGGCGACGACCCGACACCGAAGCCGACACGGGGCGCGGTGTGCGCGCAATCGCCCGACACGCCCCTAGTCTGGCGTCGTGGACACCCCGAAGCACGAGGCGTCGCCCCGCATCACCGGACGGAACCTCTCCTACCTGGCCTTCGCCGTGATCGTGGTCGTGTACCTGGCGATCATCCAGTTCGGCGGGCACCTGATCGCCGGCTGGGCCGACGAGGACGACACCCTGACCATCCGCGGGGTGGTCTTCACCATGCTCATCCCCCTCGGACTCGCCCTGGCGTTCACCTACGGTGTCATCGCGGCTCTGGGATGGTGGCGTCCGGCCATCACCGACGACCGCCCCGTCAACCGCTGGGTGTGGTTCGTGCCCGTAGTCCTCGTCGTGGCGATCCTGCTCGGAATCGACTACGGCGCGCTCGCGGAGAAGGGCTGGCTGTTCGTCGTCACCCTGCTCGTCGTCACCCAGTTCGTCGGCTGGGGCGAGGAGGGCATGTTCCGCGGCATCGGCGTGACGGTGCTGCGGAACCACGGACTCCGCGAAGGTCAGGTCGCACTGTGGTCCAGCGTCATCTTCGGTGCGGTCCACCTGTCGAACGTCTTCGGTCACGGCGCGTCCGCGCTCCCGCAAGCGATCCTGGTCAGCCTCGCGGGGTACTTCTTCTACCTCACGCGCCGAGTCTCCGGAAGCAACGTCCTCAACTCCGTTCTGCACGGATTGTTCGACTTCGCGCTGCTCAGCGGCACCGCCGTGCTGGTGGATCAGCAGGGCTACGCGGGGTCCTTCGCACCGATCCTGGCGTACCCGCTCATCGCCGCCGTCCTCCTCGTCAAACGGCGCGACATCGAACCGTCCCGCCGCGCCGACGGCGACACGATGTCGGCCCCCGCCTGACGGCGCCGACCCGGCACCGGACTACCGGCGTCCTCGCTCGGATTCGGCCCGATCCGGATCGAGATCGACGGCGACCGTGACCGCCCCGGCCGCGTCCCGGCTGCTCACGGCGTGCCCGGTTCGCGTCCCCTCGGGCAGTTGCACCTCGATCTGCCCACCGTCTCCGGTGAAGTTGCGCCACCACGACTTCTGGTCGGGCATCGCGACCCGGATCAGCAGCTCGTCTCCCTCGCGCCGGTAGGAGACGGGAAGCTCGACCCTCGAACCCGACCGACGCCCGGTGTAGCCGACGACGACGATCCCCCGCCCGAGCATCCGCCCGACGACCGGAAGGGAAAGGGCAGGCACGACCAGCCTGTTGGCGAACGCCGCCGCTCGCGAGAATGCACTCATGGCGCCGAGTCTGCCCCGTGACGGCGCTCCTCGCCACGCGGGCCAGCGCCCGCTGTCACTCCGGCTTGCGCAGCGCCGCCATGAACATCGCGTCGGTGCCGTGCCGGTGCGGCCACAGCTGCACACCGGGGCCGGCGCCGAGTCCGGGGACGTCCGGGACGAAGTCGCGGGTGTCCAGCTGCGTCACCCCGTGCCTGCGGACCGCGTCGGCGACCACCGCGACGGTCTCCGACAGGTGCGGCGAACAGGTGGAGTACAGCACCACGCCGCCGGGCCGGACCAAGTTGATCGCCGACGCCAGCAGCTCACGCTGCAGGGTGACCAGTCCGGTGACGTCCTCGGGGCGGCGCCGCCAGCGTGCCTCGGGCCTGCGCCGCAGCGCACCGAGACCGGTGCACGGGGCGTCGACGAGGATCCGGTCGAATCCCGGTGTCAGGCCGGGATCGCGACCGTCGGCGACGTGCACGTCGACCGGCAACCCGCGGGTGGTCTTGCGGACGAGGTCGGCGCGGTGCGGCGCGGGTTCTACGGCGTCGACGCGGGCACCGTCGATGTCCGCGAGCGCACCGAGCAGGGCGGCCTTGCCGCCGGGGCCGGCGCACAGATCCAGCCATCGCCCGCCGTCCGCACCGACGACCGGCGCGAGGGTGAGGGCGCGAGCCACGAGCTGGCTGCCCTCGTCCTGCACGGCGGCCAGGCCCTCCCGGACCGGCTCGAGTAGGCCGGGGTCGCCGCCGTCGAGATGCACCGCGTACGGCGAGTAGGGGCCGACCTCGCCGCCGGTGATCAGCGCCAGCTCCTCGGCGGAGATCTCCCCTGGCCGCGCGACCAGGTGGACGGCGGGGCGGGCGTCGTCGGCGGCGAGGACCTGCTCGAGTTCCGCGGCGTCCGCGCCGAGCGCGTCCGCGAACGCCTGCGCGATCCACACCGGGTGGGCGTACCGGAACGCGAGATGCCCGACCGGGTCCCGCGCGGCGTCGGGGGCGAGCGCGGTCACCCACTCGTCCTCGGACTTCTCCGCGACGCGACGGAGCACCGCGTTGACGAATCCGGCTCGGCCACCACCGAATTCGGTGCGCACCAGGTCCACCGAGGTGTCGACGGCGGCGTGCGCCGAGATCCGGGTGCGCAGCAACTGGTACGCACCGAGGCGCAGCACGTCGAGCAGCGGGCCGTCGATCTCGTCGACCGACCGGCCGGCACCGGCGGAGATCACCGCGTCGAGCAGACCCTGGGCCCGGCAGGCGCCGTAGGTGAGTTCGGTGGCCAGCGCCGCGTCCCGGCCGTCGATGCCCCGTTCGCGCAGCAGCGCGGGCAGGACCAGGTTGGCGTAGGCGTCGCGTTCGCGGACCGCGCGCAGCACGTCCCGCGCCGCGAGCCGGGGCCGATCGACACCGGCGCCGTCGGGCCGCTTGGCCTGGCGCGGACGAGTGTTGGGCCGCTTGGCGTTCCGGTTCCCGGACCCGGGCTTCTGCCCGGATTCGGCCCCGGCACGGGGTCCGCCGCGATGGCCACGGGAGGGACGACGGGACTCGGTCACTGTGCACGCACCTCGGGGTCGAGGCGCGCTCCACGCGCCCAATCTGCTGCCGCCATGAGCTTCTTTCCTTGTGGTTGAACCTGGCTCAACCGGACCGCGGTCGTCGCGGTCCCGACGTAGCAGCCGTCCTTGCGAACCAGGAACTGTCCGGCCTCCAGCGGCTCGGGCAGTGTGCCGTCCGGGACCGGGGTCACCGGGCCCACCTTGAGCCGCAACTCCCCCACCTGCGTCCACGCGCCGGGCGCGGGTGTCACGGAGCGGACCAGGCGATCCACCGCCTGCGCCGGGGCATCCCAGCGGATCCGCGCCGACTCCACGGTGACCTTCGGGGCGTGTGAGACGCCGTCGACGGGCTGCGGCACGGCGGTCAGCGCACCGTCCTCGATGCCGTCGAGGACGGACTCGAGCAGCACGGCGCCGCTGTCCGCGAGCCTGCCGAGCAGGTCACCGGTGGTGTCGGTGTCCCGGATACGTTCGGTGGCGACCCCGAACACCGGCCCGGTGTCCAGGCCCTCCTCGAGCTGGAAGACGCTGGCGCCGGTCATGTCGTCACCGGCCGCGATCGACGCCTGCACCGGAGCCGCGCCGCGCCACGAGGGCAGCAGCGAGAAGTGCAGGTTCACCCAGCCGTACTTCGGGACGTCGAGCACCGGACGCGGGAGCAGCGCGCCGTACGCGACGACGGGGGCGCAGTCCGGCGCCAGTTCACGCAGCCGCGACAGGAAGTCGGGATCCGACGCGCGGGCCGGGGTGAGGACTTCGATGCCGTGCTCGTCGGCGAGCAGGCCGACGGGTGACCGGGTGACCTTGCGGCCGCGACCGGCGACGGCGTCGGGGCGCGTCACCACGGCGACCACCTCGTGGCGCGGCGAGGCGAGCAGCCGGGCCAGGGACGGGACTGCGGGCTCCGGGGTGCCCGCGAAGACGATGCGCATGTCAGCGGCCCCCGACCGTGACACCGGCACGGAACCAGTCGGATTCGCGGATGGTCCGCATCGCGACCTTGCGCGCCTCGGGTTCCATCCGGGACGGGAACAGCACCCCGTCGAGGTGGTCGGTTTCGTGCTGGACGCACCGCGCCATGAGCCCGCTGCACTCGAAGGACACCGGCTCGCCGTGCTGGTCGACGCCGGAGACGCGGACATCCATCGCCCGCCGGACGTCGCCGCGCACACCGGGAATGGACAGGCACCCCTCGCTCCGCACGTGCTCCTCGCCACCGAGCACCTGGTAGGTGGGGTTGACCAGGTGCCCGACCATGCCGTCGCAGTCGTAGGCGAACACCCGCAGCAACACTCCGATCTGCGGGGCCGCGATCCCGACGCCGCCGCGATCACGCATCGTGTCGAACAGGTCCGTCACCAGTTGCTCCAGCTCGCGGTCGAAGGTGACCACCTCGTCCGCTCGGGTCCGGAGGACGGGATCGCCGAAGAGGCGAACGGGCTGGATACTCACGTGGCTGCTCCCGGGGAACTCGATGCGGTGTCGTGAACAGTCTAAGGATGCGCGCGGGCCATCCCGAACCGACTGACGACGAGCGGGGCGACAAGCGGGTGAAGGAACACGCAGTTCCCAGTGCGGATGGCTGACCTCGAAGTCGGGTAGTCGGCTACTCGTGTGTTCCCGCACCGGGGACATCAATCTGGACGGGTGGACACGGAGCCTGCTGCGCGGCGGCGGTTCTTGCCAACACCTCGACCGATCGGCCGGCGAGGTCGAGGCGTCACGGCTGCGAACACAGCGCCGTTGTTCACGCATTCTCAGCACCTACTGATCACCCAAGGATCCAGGAGGAGGGGGCCACGATGTCAGGAAAGACGGAGGCCGCGACTTTGACCACCGGTGGTGGTTACTCGACACAAGTCAAGCCGAACACCGATCCGTTTCGGCCGCGAAACCGCGATGATGCGGCCCGCGAGGCCGAACCGCTGGTCCATGTCTACGGGCCCGGCGCCATTTGCGACACCGATACCCGAGGATTCCCGACTCCGGGAAACCGATCACCGGCCGAACTCATCATCAATGCGCCGGAGGGGTTCATTCCACTTTGGGCGAAAGACGTCACCCTGCGGTGGCGATTTCAGGAACGATCCATGCTCCTCTTCGAGAACCCGGATTCCGCCAGAACGGCTGTCAAGAAGCTGTTCGGGAAAGCGCTCTTGGCGTGGGGTGACGCAGCTCCGGTCAAATTCACCGAGGGAAACGACGCCTGGGACTTCGAGATAGTGGTGAGGGAGTCCGATCGATGCAGCGTCAACGGGTGTGTCCTGGCGAGCGCCTTCTTTCCCGACCCGGGCCGCCACGAACTGGTGATCTATCCCCGAATGTTCACGCAGAGTGCGAACGAACAAGTGGAGACCCTGGTTCATGAAATAGGTCACACCTTCGGTCTACGGCACTTCTTCGCGAACATCAGCGAGACCGCCTGGCCCAGCGAACTGTTCGGGAAGCACAAGCCACTCACCATCATGAACTATGGCAGCCAGAGTGTGTTGACCGATGACGACAAAGCTGATCTGAAAAGCCTGTACCAGGCTGCGTGGAGCGGTGAACTGTCGGCGATCAATGGAACTCCGATTCAACTGACGGTGCCGTTCAGCAGTATCGGAGCACGGTAGGAGGTGCCCTGCGCGCACTCTCGCGCCGAGAAACCCCACGAGGTCAGCGCCCGATCATGCCGATCATGCCGGTGCCGAGCGGTACCGGTACGCACGCCGGCGCGGCGGCCGCCGGGTCGAGTGCCTGCCGGACGAGGCCGACGGTGAACGCGTCGTAGACCATGTTCATGTGGCCGGTCTTGTTCTGCGGGCACATGTCCTGGATCAGGATGTTCGTCGCGCCGGCACCGCGCAGCGCGATGTTGGTGTACGGCTGGATCATCTCGTCGTAGCGGGTGCCGATCGTCGTGTACCGCACCCCGGGCACCGTGTCGCTGCCGCCGTTGAGTCCGGCGAGAAAGTCCGAGCCCTGCGCCTGCTGCTCGACCGCCGTGGTGGTGAACAGGCTGACCACCTGGCGCCCTCCGGGGACCGCGTCCGCCACGGGGACGAGGCCGTAGAAGATGCCCCCGTAGCTGGGTGAGGCCACTCCGACCCACCGGTCCACGACCGCCGCGCCGCCGAGCTTGTTCACGAAGTAGCGAGTCACCGTCGCGCCCTGGGAGAAGCCGACGAGGTCCACCTTCTCGGCGCCGGTCGCACCGCGCACGCGGTGGACGAACTCGGCGACCTGATCCGCGCTGAGGTACATGTCCTCGGTGCCGAACGTATCCGCGCCCGGAGCTCCGCCGTAGTTCACGGCGAACACGCAGTAGCCGTCGGCCTTCAGCCGAGGGGCGATGGCGGCCCAGTCGGAGTAGGAGTTCGAATCACTGCCGTGCGCGAGGATCACCGGGTTCGGGTGGCGATCGGTTGGCAGGCACCCGAAGTCGTTGGTTCCGGGCGGAACACTGCCGGGGTGGGCGTCGGCGTAGTCGGCGGCTGCGGCGTGGGTCGTCTGCACAGGGCCCGGCACCGTCGGAGTCTGTGACACCGACGGGGTCCCGACCGGCGGACCCACGCTGCCCGGATCCGCCGAGCCCGCCACGCTGCCGAGATCCGGCGCTGCCACCGCCGCGGCGGGCCACACCCCCAGCGCACCGACACACGTCAGCGCTGCCGCCACCACGTTCCTGAACATTGCGTTTCCCCTCCCGACCCAAATGGTGTCGTCCATCATCGCCGAGTTACCAGGAGATTCACAGCAAAAGGCGCTCAGTCCGCGATGTCGGGCTCGGCGGCGGTGGCCGAGTGGGACGCCGGATCCTCCGCGAGGATGCGGTAGATCGAGCGACGCGCCTCGGCGAGCACCTCGCCCGCGGCCGCGGCCTGTTCGGCGGTTCCGGCGGAGCCGACCTGCCGGACCGCGCTGGTCAGCTGACCGAGCAGTGCCCGCAACTCCTGGGCGGGCCTGCCCACCGCCGCGCGAACCTCATCCCACGGGTTGCCGAGGTCGGCCCGGTGCTCCTCGACGTACGCCGTCCCGGCCTCGGTCAGGCGCGCGGTCTTGCGGCCGGCGACCTTCTCGATCAGCACCAGACCCTCGTCCTCGAGCTGCGCGAGCGCCGGATAGATCGAACCGGGGCTCGGCTTCCACACGCCGTTGCTGCGTTCGGCGATGCGCTGGATCAGTTCGTAACCGTGCATCGGCTCCTCCCCGAGCAGCAGCAGAACCGCCGACCGGACGTCGCCGCGTCGACCGCGGCCGCCGCGGCCTCGACCGCGGCCGACCCGCTCGCCTGCCGGGTCCTGGGCTCCGCGCCGGAAGCCGGGACCGTAGTGCCCTCGCGGGCCGTAGTCCCCGCGGGGACCGAAATCCCCTCGCGGGCCGTAGTCGCCCCGGGGGCCGTAGTCACCACGGGGACCGAAATCCCCTCGCGGACCGTAGTCACCACGCGGACCGAAGTCTCCTCGGGGACCGAAATCGGCTGCACCGGAGCCCGATTCGTCAGGACCGGGGGCGCCACCTGCAGACGGCCCGAAGTCGCGTCGAGCGTCGCGACCGATGCGGCCCGGCCGCCTGCCACGCCCTCGGCGATCGAAATCTCGCTGGAAGTTCTCCATGTTGGATGTTCCTCTCGTAATTCGGACCACGGGGCGTACGTTCGCCTCGACCGCGTCCATATCGACACGTCCACGATATATCGGCAATAGGTCTACGGCAACCCACGGAGTGGTTCAACTCACAGTTCAGCAGTCCCCGGCGCTCTCCGGCGGCTCGAAGCCCTCGGGCCAGCGCGTGCGGTCGTCGTGACAGATGCCGTCGAGCACTGCATCCGTCAGCGCCACCCCCGTGAGGTTCGCGCCGGCGAGGTCGGCCCCCGTCAAGACCGCCTCTGCCCCAGGACCGCGTCCGACAGATCGGACTCGGACAGGTCGGCGCGGGCCAGGTTGCCGCCCTGGAACCTGACGCTGCTCAGGTCGGTCTCGGAGAGGATCGCCTCGAAGAAGTTGTCGCCGGACAGATCGAGGCCGGACAGATTCTGGCCCGCGAGGTCGATACCTCCTGCTCCTCAGCCTCGCGCTCCAGGTCCGCCCACGACCGGGACGAACGCGCGACCGGCTCCTGCCGCGGCCGCGTTCGCTTCGACTCGTTCAGGCGCATGGCCGCATGCCAACGGCCGCCGGCAGCGAAACCGCGCATTCCGCGGCCGGTCACCACACGGGTGTGAGGCCACTCATTACCCGGTCAGCGCCGCCCGCACCCGGTCGGTGTCCGCCTGCGTCCAGCCCGCGGGCGACAGGATCTGCGCCCACATGTCGGCCGCCTCGGGGCCGTAGGCATGGCCGTGGCCGGCCGGCACGTCCGCCGAGAACACCATGTCGAGGGTCACCTGCCAGAACGTGACCAGGGGCATCCAGCTGATGTTCGGATCCACGTCGCGGCCCCGCGGCTCCTCGAGCCAGTCCGGCTTGTTGAACAGCAGCGAGGGCGACCACCACACGATCGGATCGCTGGCGTGCTGCCAGTACACGACCCGTCGGGGTCCCCACTCGGTTCCCAGGTCGAGATCCTGCGGGTCGGACGCGAACCGCACTGCCCGACCCCCGTCGATCACCGGCAGGATCTCGGTCGAACCGGCGTCACGGTCCGCCGTCACCTCCTGCCACTGCGGGGTGAAGTTCGGCGTTCCCACCCACAGCGCACCGTCGACGCGGGTGGCCATGTCCTGGTAACCCGCGAACGCGTTCTGGCCGCCGTAGGAGCCGAGGCTCTCGCCGAAGACGACCAGCTTCGGCCGAGTCTCCGTCGGCAGGTCGATCCAGCGCGCGAACACCGCGTTGAACAGCGCCCGGCCGGCGACCTGCGGCGTCTGCCGGTCCGCGATGAAGGCCAAGGGGCTCGGCAGGAACGAGTACTGCATCGACGCGATCGCCGTGTCGCCACCCTCGATGTACTCGAGCGAGGAGGCGACGTTCTGGTTCACCCATCCACGACCCGTGGTGGTGTTGACCGCCAACACCTTTCGTTCCCATGCCTTCGTGCGGTCGAGTTCGGCAACCACCAGGTCCGCGACCTCGGCGACCGAGTCCGCGGACTCGCGGCCGGCGTAGACGCGAATCGGTTCCAGTGCCGGGCGTCCGGTGACCGCGGTGATGGCGGCGGCGTCGGGACCGCGTCCGACGAACGTCCGGCCCTCCTGGCCGAGGGTGTCCCAGGCCTGAGCGGACGCCGGTGACCCGCTGCGCTCGGGTGCCGTGGGCTCCGTGACGCCCTCGGCCGTTGCGGTGTCGGCCCCCGAAAAGCTCCAGTTGGCGAACGCGATCAAGCCGTTGTACAGAGCGCCGTTGATCACCAGCACAGCGAGCACGACCGCCGCGATCAGACCTGCGACGTTCGCGGCAGCACGAGGCACGTACCGCCTGGCGAACCGGCTCATGCGAATGGTGCCTGCGCGGATACCGCGGGCAGCCGACAGCAGCACGAACCACACCACCACCGCGACGACGAACACGAACAGCGCGTGACCGCTCTCGGTGTGCTCCACGGACACCAGATCGCGAACCTGGTTCTGCCACACACCGCCCAGGACGAGGAGCACCGGGACGGTGATCACCGCGGCTGCCCCGAGCAGCCACCAGCCGATCCGGCGGGTGCGCGGCGACCACGCGGGGCTCACGCCGCAGCCGCGCACCAACCAGGCGGCGAGGCAGCCGATTCCGTAGCCGATCGCCACCGAGATCCCGGTCGCGAGACCCTGCAGATACCAGGCCCGCGGCAGCAGCGACGGGCTCATCGACCAGGTGAAGAACAGCAGGGCCGTCGCCAGCCCAACGGGATGGAGGCGACCAAGATAGCGCCGCAACCGATCCCAGCGGCCCGGCGAGGCGGACGCGGGGACCTCGTCGTCGACGACAGTGTCCAGAGCAGTGGTCATGGTCGAGAAGACTAGACGGTCCGGGCGTCATCCGACGCGCAGCGGATCGATCTGCACCCGAACCGATCCGGGCTCCCGGCGCGCGCTGCGCGCCGACTGGGCCTGTGCGAGCGCCCGCGCCAGTGCGCCGCCCGCCCCGCGCGGCACCCGCAGCAGCATCCGCTCGACCTCGTCCGGTTCGGGGTCGTCACCGTGCAGCGGCAACCGCTCCCCCGGTGGCAGCGGCACCGGCCCGAGGACCTCCACCTCGTCCGGCAGCGCCGCCGCCGCGAGCAGACTCTCGATCGCCGCATGTCCGCCGTCGACTGCCGCCATGTGCACGGTCGGCGGGAAGCGGACCTCGGCACGCTGGTCCAGCTGCGACTGCGCCGCGCCGGCCGGGTCCCAGCGCACCAGTGCCTGCACGACCGGGATCGACGCGTCCGCGACCACGACCACGCGGCCACCCTCGGAGGCCGGTCGCACCAGCGCCCCTGCGGTCATCCACCGGCGCAGGGTCTCCTCCTCGGCGCGCAGGTCTGCGCGGCCGAGGAGCGCCCACCCGTCGAGCAGCAGTGCGGCGCCGTACCCGCCGGGCATCACCGGTTCCGCCCCCACCGTCGAGACGACCAGCGCCGCACCGGGTTTCACCGTGGTGAGGACGTCGCCACCCCCGGAGGTCCGGACGGGCACGCCGGGGAACGCGCGACCGAGCTCCTCCGCGGTGCGACCCGCACCGACCACCACGGCACGCAGTTGCCGCGAACCGCACGTGCCGCATCGGTGCGTCGCGTCGGCGACACCGCACCAGCGGCAGCTCGGGGTCCCCGCCCCGTCCGGCCCGGCGGCGGCAGGCAGCGAGAGCGGACCGTTGCAGTGTCGGCACCGGGCCGGAGCGCGGCACTTGCCGCAGGCGAGCGAGGGGACGTACCCGCGCCGGGGCACCTGCACCAGCACACCGGCACCGGCGGAGAGGGCCTCACGAGCGGCCGAGAACGCGATCGCGGGCAGCCGCGCAGCCCTCGCACCGGGGTCCCGCGCGAGCGCGTGATCGCTGTCGGCGAGCGCGGTGACCTGCGGGGCCCGCGCCCGCACCACGGCCCGGTCGGCGACCAGGTCGTTCGCCCAGCCGGTGTCCACGAGGGCCTGCGCCTCCGCGGTCCGCGAGTGTGCGGCGACCACTGCCGCACAGCCGGTACCGTGGGCGCGCAGCAACGCCACCTCACGCGCGTGCGGGTAGGGCGACCGCGGCTCGGCGTGCAGGTCGTCGCCGTCGTCCCACACCACGATCAGCCCGAGATCGGGCACCGGCGCGAACACCGCGCTCCGGGTGCCGACCACCACCTTCGCGGTGCCCCGCAGCGCGGCGAGCCAACGGCGGTAGCGCACGGCCGGTCCCAGGCCCGCCGCGAGCGGCACCACCAGATCGTCGCCGAGGACCTCCACGCACGCCTGCGCGACCCTGTCGAGGTCCTTCTGGTCGGGGACCACGAGCACCGTCGACCGGCCGCCCTGCGCGACCACGGCCGCGAGCTCGGCGAGCCGTCGCGGCCAGTCCTCCCCCGGCAACGCCTGCCACACTGCGCGCGGGCCGCGACCACCACCGAGGGCGGTCAGGAAGCTGTCGCCGTGCCGGTACGCCGTCCACGGCTGCGGGTCCACGGGTTCCCCGGTCACCTCGGCGGGCTCGGGCGCCGGTTCGGCCTCGACTCGCGCGTGGCGCGGTGGGATCGCGAGCCGCAGCACGTCCGCTCGGGTCCCCGCGTACCGGGCGGCGACGGCGTCGACCAGCGTCGCGACCTCGGGCGTGAGCACCGGTTCGGACGACACCACGCGCTCCAGGTAACCCAGTTTGCCGGGATGCTCGCTCGTGGCGGCGCGGTCGAGCAGGAAACCGTCGACCAGGCGGCCGGAGAACCGGATCCGCACCCGCACCCCCGGCTCGGCCTGCTCGTCCATCTCGCGCGGGACCAGGTAGTCGAACACCCGGTCCAGGTGCGGCAGCGGCAGCATCGGCAGCACCCGCGCGACCGGCAGCTCGGCCGCGGCCTCACGGGCGGCGGTCACGCGCCCCACCGGGCACAAAGACGCGAGCCGCCCACCGGGATCGGTGAGCGGCTCGACGCAGAGATCACTTACAGCCCGGCGGCCGCGCGCAGCTTCTCGGCGCGGTCCGTGTGCTCCCACGGCAGGTCGACGTCGGTGCGGCCGAAGTGGCCGTACGCCGCGGTCTGCGCGTAGATCGGGCGCAGCAGGTCCAGGTCGCGGATGATCGCGCCGGGACGCAGGTCGAAGATCTCCGAGATCGCGGCCTGGATGCGGGCCGGGTCGGTCTTCTCGGTGCCGAACGTCTCGACGAACAGTCCGACCGGGGCGGCCTTGCCGATCGCGTACGCGACCTGAACCTCGATGCGGTCCGCGAGGCCCGCGGCGATCGCGTTCTTCGCCACCCAGCGCATCGCGTACGCGGCCGAGCGGTCCACCTTCGACGGGTCCTTGCCGGAGAAGGCACCGCCGCCGTGGCGGGCCATGCCACCGTAGGTGTCGACGATGATCTTGCGGCCGGTCAGGCCGGCATCGCCCATCGGGCCGCCGAGCACGAACTTGCCCGTGGGGTTGACCAGCAGGCGGACGTTCGAGGTGTCGAGGGTCTCACTGGCGAGATCCGTGAGCACCGAGCCGAGCACCTTCTCCCGGATGTCCGGGGTGAGCAGGTTGTCCAGGTCGATGTCGGCGGCGTGCTGCGTGGACACGACCACCGTGTCGAGGCGGACCGGCCGGTCGCCGTCGTACTCGATGGTGACCTGGGTCTTGCCGTCCGGGCGCAGGTACGGCAGCACGCCGGTCTTGCGGACCTCGGTGAGGCGGCGCGAGAGCCGGTGCGCGAGCGCGATCGGCAGCGGCATCAGCTCGGGCGTGTCGGTGCACGCGTACCCGAACATCAGACCCTGGTCACCGGCGCCCTGACGGTCGATGTCGTCGTCGGAGCTGCCCTCGACCCGCGCCTCGTGCGAATGGTCGACGCCCTGCGCGATCTCCGGGGACTGCGCGCCGATCGCGATGTTCACGCCGCACGAGTTGCCGTCGAAGCCCTTCGCCGACGAGTCGTAGCCGATCTCGAGCACCTTGTCGCGCACGATCTTCGGGATGTCCGCGTAGGCGGAGGTGGTGACCTCACCCGCGACGTGCACCTGGCCGGTCGTCACCAGCGTCTCGACTGCGACGCGGCTGCGCGGATCCTGTTCGAGCAGGGCGTCGAGGACGGAGTCGCTGATCGCGTCACAGATCTTGTCGGGGTGACCCTCGGTCACGGACTCGCTGGTGAATAGCCGACTACCGGACTTGCTCACAGATCTCCCTCTCACCAACTGACGTTGTGTACCGGACACGACCCTAGTGCCTGGCTGTACGGATAAGAACAATTCGAATCAGGCAACCGGGCACCGGTTGCCGCTTATGACTTCACAGTACGAGTATCCGGCTCACCCGGCACCCGCAACCCGCGTGGCTAGCCGGAAAGCAGGTCGGTGACCGCATCGAGCACCCGACTCGCCATCAGCGCCTTCGAGCCGTGGGCGAGCGCGTGCTCCGACCCGTCCGAGGCGAGCAGCCAGCCGTCGTTGCTGTCCACCTCGAACGCCTTGCCGTCACCGACGGCGTTGACGACGAGCAGGTCACAGCCCTTGCGGGCGAACTTGGCCCGGGCGTGGGTGAGGACGTCGCCCTGCGCGTCCCCGGTCTCGGCGGCGAACCCGACGATCCGGATACCGGCGGGCAGGTCACCGTCGCGGCGGGCCTGGACCAGTCCGGCGAGGATGTCGTCGTTGCGAGTCAGCGGGATCACGTCGGGCTCGTCGGCGCCCTTCTTGATCTTGGCGGCCGCCACCGTCGACGGCCGGAAGTCGGCCACCGCGGCGGCCATCACGACCGCGTCGGCGGCGGTTGCAGCGCCGATCCCGGCAGCTCTGTCGACCGCCACCTTCATCTCCTGTGCGGTCTTGACCCGGACCACGTCCACGGCGGCCGGATCGGCCAGCTCCGCGGTGTAGCCGGCGATCAGGGTGACCTGGGCGCCACGCTGGGCGGCGAGCCGGGCGATCGCGTAGCCCTGCTTGCCCGAGCTCCGGTTGCCGAGGAACCGCACCGGGTCGAGTGGCTCGCGGGTGCCGCCCGCGGAGACCACGATCCGCTTGCCCTCCAGGTCGCGCGGCAGCCCGTCCGCGCGCTCCATCAGCAGGTTCGCCAGCGCGACGATCTCGTCCGGGTCGGGCAGCCTGCCCGCGCCGGTGTCCTTCCCGGTCAGCCGGCCCGACGCCGGTTCGATGACGACGACCCCGCGCGACCGGAGGGTGGCGACGTTGTCGACGGTGGCGGGGTGCTCCCACATCTCGGTGTGCATCGCCGGCGCGAACAGCACCGGGCAGCGGGCCGTGAGCAAGGTCGCGGTCAGGAGGTCGTCGGCGCGGCCGTGCGCGGCGCGCGCCATCAGGTCGGCGGTGGCGGGCGCGACGACGACCAGGTCGGCCTCCTGCCCGAGCCGCACGTGCGGAACCTGCGGTACGTCGGCGAACACCTCGGTGTCCACCGGGTTGCCCGACAGGGCCTCGAACGTGGCCCTGCCGACGAACTCCAACGCCGCCGCGGTCGGCACCACGCGGACGTGATGACCAGCCTCGGTGAAGCTGCGGATGATCGAACATGCCTTGTATGCGGCGATACCGCCGCTCACCCCGACGACGATGCGTCGCGGTGAACCGGCGGTATCGGAATGTGAATCCGTCACGGACGTCACAGTATCCGCACGTGTGCGGGGCTGGCGGAGTGGGTCACTCCCGTGTGAGCGGGGTGGGTCACACCGCTGTCAGCGGAGTGGGTCACTCGCCCTCGGTGTGCTCGAGCAGGTCCGAGTGGATCTCGCGCATCGCGATGGACAGCGGCTTCTCCTGCAGGCCCGGCTCGACCAGCGGGCCGACGTACTCGAGGATGCCGTCGCCGAGCTGGTTGTAGTAGTCGTTGATCTGCCGGGCCCGCTTGGCCGCGTAGATCACCAGCGCGTACTTCGAGGAGGTGCGCTCGAGCAGCTCGTCGATCGGCGGGTTCGTGATGCCCAGCGGGGTGTCGTAGGCCGGGATGCCGTGACGATCGGTCGCGACGGTGGTTGCGCTCACTAGGTCTCCTGGTGGTGCGGTTGAGAACAGACGAAATTACGACAAGAGGTGCTATCGCTTGTTGCCGACCAACAAGGATACCAACTCGTCGCAGGCTCGGTCGACGTCGTGGTTCACGATCACCTCGTCGAACTCGTCCTGGGCGTCGAGTTCGACACGCGCGGTCTCCAATCGCCGCGCGACGGCCTCCTCGGATTCGGTGCCGCGGGAGGTCAGCCGCGAGACCAGTTCCTCCCAGCTGGGCGGCGCCATGAACACGAGCACCGCCTCCGGCATCGCGGCCCGGACGGCGCGGGCGCCGGCCAGGTCGACCTCCACCAGCACCGGGTGTCCGGCCTCGATCGCGGCCCGCACCGGGGCGGCCGGGGTTCCCGACCGCTGCAGTCCGCCGTGGATCTCTGCCCACTCGAGCAGGTCGCCGTCTGCGATCATCCGATCGAATTCGGCCGGGGTGACGAACCGGTAGTCACGGCCGTCGACCTCGCCGGGTCGCGGGTCTCTCGTCGTTGCAGACACGCTGAAGACCAGGTCGGGGAGCCGGTCGTGGAGCTTGCGCACCACGCTCGACTTACCGACGGCGGAGGGGCCGGCCAGTACCACCAGCCGGCCCCTCCGCACTGCGTTCTCCCCCGCCGCGGGCGGCGGGGTGGTCTCGCGGTCTGACACGTTGTATGCGTCAGCCACCTGTGAACTCAGGCCTCGAAATCGAACCTGGTCAGCAGGGCCTTGCGCTGGCGATCGCCGAGGCCGCGCAGGCGGCGGGTCGGGGCGATCTCCAGTTCGGTCATGATCTCCTGCGCCTTGACCTTGCCCACCTTGGGCAGGGCCTCGAGCAGGGCCGAGACCTTCATCTTGCCGAGGATCTCGTCGTTCTCGGCGTCCTTGAGGACCTGCTTGAGGTCGGTGCCGCCGCGCTTGAGGCGCTCCTTGAGCTCAGCCCGGGCCTTACGGGCGGCAGCCGCCTTCTCCAAAGCAGCAGCGCGCTGCTCATCGGTCAACTGGGGAAGGGCCACGGTTCCTCCGTCTCGTCGTGTGCAATGTCTACAACCCCCGGATAACCAGGGGCGATAGCGACCGTACTCACGCCGGGCGCCGATTGCTAACCCACCCCCGGGACGGCGGCGTCGAACCGGGTCGGCTATGCGAGTCCGGCCTCGACCTCGTCGCGGACCCGCTGCGCCGCCTCTCGCAGCGCGGTCACGGACGGACCGTGCTTGAGGACGTCACGAGAAGTGTTGGGCAGCAACAACTCTCGTGATCCTTCGAAAATCTCTGCGAGATCCGTCACGGTGGCGCCCTGGGCGCCGAGGCCGGGAGCGAGGATCGGGCCGGAAAACTCCGACAAATCCAGGCCATGGCCGCGGGTCGCCCCGACGACCAGGCCCACCGTGTCGTTGCCGTCACGGTTCTGCGCCACCGCGGCGTCCACGATCGACTGGGCCACCGACGGCCCCTGCCCGGCACCGGACGGACCCTGCCCAGCGGAAACGCCGTCAGCGGCGGTCCTGGCGCCCTGCAACACCCCACCCTCGGGATTGGAGGTGCGGGCCAGCGCGAACAGTCCCCTGCCGGTCTCGGTGGCCAGCGCGACCGCCGGATCGAGCGCCCCGAAACCGAGGTACGGCGACACCGTCACCGCGTCCGATGCCAGGGGCGAGCCGTCGCCGAGCCATGCCTGCGCATAGGCCGACATCGTCGAGCCGATGTCGCCGCGCTTGGCGTCGGCGACCACCAGGGTGCCCGCCTCACGCAACGCCACGATCGTGCTCTCGAGCACCGCGAAGCCTGCGGAGCCGTACGCCTCGAAGAACGCCACCTGCGGCTTCACGAGGGCCACCTCGCCTGCGAACGCCTCGACGCAGATCTCGGCGAACGCCCCGAGTCCCGCGGCGCTGCGCGGCAGCCCCCACGCCTCCAGCAGCGGCGGGTGCGGGTCGATGCCGACGCACAGCCGACCCCGGCTCCGGACCGCGGTCCGGAGCCGGTCGCCCCAAGCGGGTTCGGTCACGAGGTCTGCTCGCGCAGCACGGCGTGCAGGTCCTGCAGCGAACGCACCCCGATGTCACCGCGGATACCCGCCTCGATGCCCTGGACGGCCGCGGAGGCGCCCTGGACGGTGGTGATGCACGGGATGTTGGCTGATACAGACGCCGCACGGATCTCGTAACCGTCGACGCGCGGTCCCGAGTTGCCGTACGGCGTGTTGATCACCATGTCGACGTCGCCGGCCTTGATCTGGTCGACGATCGTCAGCGCGCCCTCGGGCAGGGTCTCCCCGGAATGCTTGTGCACCTGCTCGCACTCGATTCCGTTGCGGCGCAGAACATCCGCGGTCCCTTCGGTCGCGAGGATCTCGAAACCGAGGTCGGCGAGCCGCTTGACCGGGAAGATCAGCGACCGCTTGTCCTTGTTCGCGACGGAGACGAACACCCGGCCGCTCGTCGGCAGCGACCCGTACGCCGCGGTCTGGCTCTTGGCGAACGCGGTACCGAAGTCCTTGTCGATGCCCATCACCTCGCCGGTCGACTTCATCTCCGGGCTCAGCAGGGTGTCGATACCGGTGCCGTCGGCGCGACGGAACCGGTTGAACGGCAGCACCGCCTCCTTGACCGCGATCGGCGCGCCGTCCGGCGTGGTACCGCCGTCGCCCTTCGCGGGCAGCACCCCGGAGACCCGCAGATCGGCGATGGACTCGCCGAGCATCACCCGGGCACACGCCTTCGCCAGCTGCACCGCGGTCGCCTTGGAGACGAACGGCACGGTCCGCGACGCGCGCGGGTTGGCCTCGAGCACGTAGAGGATGTCGTCCTTGAGCGCGTACTGCACGTTCAGCAGGCCCTTGACGCCGATGCCCTTCGCCAGCGCCTCGGTGGACCGGCGCACGTTCTCCAGGTCGGCGCGTCCGAGCGTGATCGGCGGCAGCGCACACGCCGAGTCGCCGGAGTGGATGCCGGCCTCCTCGATGTGTTCCATCACGCCGCCGAGGTACACCTCGGTGCCGTCGCACAGCGCGTCCACGTCGATCTCGACGGCGTCGTCGAGGAACCGGTCGACCAGGACCGGACGATCGTCGGAGATCTCCGTCGCGCGCGAGATGTAGTCCTGCAGCGAGGCCTCGTCGTAAACGATCTCCATGCCGCGGCCGCCGAGCACGTACGACGGACGCACCAGCACCGGGTACCCGATGCCTGCGGCGATGTCGCGGGCGCCGTCGAAGGTGGTGGCGGTGCCGAACTTCGGCGCGGGCAGGCCGGCCTCGGTGAGCACGCGACCGAACTCGCCGCGGTCCTCGGCCAGGTCGATGGCCTCGGGGCTGGTGCCGACGATCGGGACTCCGGCCTCCTTGAGCCGCCGCGCCAGACCCAGCGGGGTCTGGCCGCCGAGCTGCACGATGACGCCGGCGACGGTGCCCGACGCCGACTCCGCGCGGAACACCTCGAGCACGTCCTCGAAGGTCAACGGCTCGAAGTACAGCCGGTCCGCGGTGTCGTAGTCGGTGGAGACGGTCTCCGGGTTGCAGTTGACCATCACGGTCTCGTACCCGGCCTCGGACAGGGTCAGCGCCGCGTGCACACACGAGTAGTCGAACTCGATGCCCTGGCCGATGCGGTTCGGGCCGGAGCCGAGGATCAGCACCTTCGGCTTGTCCCGTTGCTCGGCGACCTCGGTCTCCGCGTTCGGGTCCAGCTCGTACGTCGAGTAGTGGTACGGGGTCCTGGCCTCGAACTCGGCGGCGCAGGTGTCGACAGTCTTGTACACCGGGTGCACGTGCAGCTCGTCACGCAGCGCGCGGACCGCGTCCTCCCCCGCCCGGTCGTCGCCGAGCTCGGGCCGCAGCGCGGCGATCTGCCGGTCCGACAGGCCGTGGTACTTGGCCTGGCGCAGCGTCAGCTCGTCCAGGTTCTCGGCGCCGCGGATGTGCTCGCCCAGCTCGTGGATCTGCTGGAACTGGTCGAGGAACCACGGGTCGATCCTGGTCGCGTCGAACAGCTGCTCGACGGTCGCGCCGAGCGCAAATGCCTTCGCGATGCCGTACATGCGGCCGTCCTGCGGAACCGAGAGGTCCTTCAGCAGGGCCTCCAGGCTCTCGGCCTCGATCTCCGGGCCCGTCCACCAGCCGGCGCGCTTGGTCTCCAGCGACCGCATGACCTTGCCGAACGCCTCGGTGAAGTTGCGGCCGATGGACATCGCCTCGCCGACCGACTTCATCGTGGTGGTCAGCGTGCCGTCCGCGCCCGGGAACTTCTCGAACGCGAAGCGCGGGGCCTTGACGACGACGTAGTCGAGCGTCGGCTCGAAGCAGGCCGGCGTCTCCTTGGTGATGTCGTTGACGATCTCGTCGAGCGTGTAGCCAATGGCCAGCTTGGCGGCCATCTTCGCGATCGGGTAGCCGGTCGCCTTCGACGCCAGCGCCGACGAGCGGGACACGCGCGGGTTCATCTCGATGACGACCAGGCGGCCGTCGGTCGGGTCCATCGCGAACTGGATGTTGCAGCCACCGGTGTCGACGCCGACCTCGCGCAGGATCGCGATCGAGAGGTCGCGCATCTTCTGGTACTCGCGGTCGGTGAGCGTCATCGCCGGGGCGACGGTCACCGAGTCACCGGTGTGCACACCGACCGGGTCGACGTTCTCGATCGAGCAGACGATGACCACGTTGTCGCGGCCGTCGCGCATGAGCTCGAGCTCGTACTCCTTCCAGCCGAGGATGGACTCCTCGATCAGGACGTTCGCGGTCGGGGACGCGGCCAGGCCGCCACCGGCGATGCGCTCGAGGTCCTTCTCGTTGTACGCCATGCCGGAGCCGAGGCCGCCCATGGTGAAGGACGGCCGCACGACGACCGGGTAGCCGAGCTCGGCAACGGTGTCGTGCACCTCCTCCATCGTGAAGCAGACCCGCGAGCGGGCCGACTCGCCGCCGACCTTGGCGACGATGTCCTTGAACTTCTGCCGGTCCTCACCGCGCTGGATGGCGTCGAAGTCGGCGCCGATCAGCTCGACGTCGTACTTGGCGAGGATGCCGCGCTCGTGCAGCGCGACGGCGGTGTTCAGTGCGGTCTGCCCGCCGAGAGTGGCGAGCACGGCGTCGATCTTGTTGCCCTGCTCGGCTTCTCGGGCGATGACCTTCTCGACGAAGTCGGCGGTGATCGGCTCGACGTATGTGGCGTCGGCGAACTCCGGGTCGGTCATGATCGTGGCCGGGTTGGAGTTGACGAGCGAGACCCGCAGGCCCTCCTCGCGGAGCACGCGGCACGCCTGGGTGCCGGAGTAGTCGAACTCGCAGGCCTGGCCGATGACGATCGGTCCGGAACCGATCACCAGGATGTGCTGAAGATCTGTGCGGCGTGGCATTAGTTCTTGGCTCCTTCGAGCAGGCTGGTGAAGCGGTCGAACAGGTACGCGGCGTCGTGCGGGCCGGCCGCGGCCTCGGGGTGGTACTGCACGGAGAAGGCGGAGCCGTCGAGCAGACGGACACCCTCGACCGCGCCGTCGTTGGCGCAGGTGTGGCTGACCTGGGCGCGACCGAACGGGGTGTCGAATTCCTGACCGGCCTCGCCCTCGAGCGCGAACCCGTGGTTCTGCGCGGTGATCGCGATCCGGCCGGTCTCGTGCTCGACCACAGGGATGTTGATGCCGCGGTGACCGAACTTCATCTTGTAGGTGCTCAGTCCCAGCGCGCGGCCGAGGATCTGGTTGCCGAAGCAGATGCCGAACAGGGGCAGGCCCTGTCCGAGGACCTCCTTGGTCAGGTGCACCGCACCGTCCGCGGTCGCCGGGTCGCCGGGGCCGTTGGACAGGAACACTCCATCGGCGTTCAGGTCGAGGATCTGCTGGAGACTCGCCGTGGACGGCAGCACGTGCACGCGGATGCCGCGCTCGGCGAACATCCGCGGGGTGTTGGTCTTGATGCCGAGGTCGATGGCGGCGACGGTGAACCGTGCCTCGCCACCGATCGGTTCGATGACGTAGCCGGCATCGGTGCTGACCTCGCGGGCCAGGTCGGCGCCGAGCATCGACGGCTGTCCCTGGACGGCCGCGAGCATGGTGGCGTCATCGGTGAGCGCACTGCCGGAGAAGACACCGGCGCGCATCGAGCCGCGGGTGCGCAGGTGCCGGACCAGGGCGCGGGTGTCGATTCCGGCGATGCCCACGACGCCCTGGGCGACCAGCTCGTCCTGCAGCGACCCGGTCGATCGCCAGCTGGAGGTGCGGCGCGACGGGTCACGGACCACGTAGCCGGCGACCCAGATCTTGTTCGACTCGCCGGACGCCTGCGGTCCGGCGGACAGCGCCTCGCCGTCCTCGCCGTTCCAGCCGGTGTTGCCGATCTGCGGCGCGGTGGCGACCACGATCTGGCGGTGGTAGCTGGGGTCGGTGAGCGTCTCCTGGTAGCCGGTCATGCCGGTGGAGAACACCGCCTCGCCGAGGGTCTGTCCGACGGCGCCGAATTCGACGCCGCGGAAGATCCGTCCGTCCTCGAGGACCAGGGCCGCGGGCCCACCATGCACGATGCTCACGCTTTCTCTCCGTTCAGCAGCCATCACTGGCTCACTTCGTTCACCCAGACCGGGTACACGGTCTTGTCGTCTCCACGGAATCCGGTGTCGATCTCCGTTCCGGTGGGCAGCTCCCACCGGATCACCAGGACGCCGTCCTTGCTCATGACCTTGCCCGCCAGGCCGCGCTCGGTGCGGATCGCACGGATCGACTCCTGCGGGATCCAGATCGCCGATGCCCCGTCGCGTTCCAGCAGGACACCACGCTCGTGGCGGCTGAGCTGTCCGGTGGCGCGGAACCCGAGGTCCCCGACCGCGATCCGGTCCTGCCAGCTCGGTGCGAGCGTGCTGCCGACGTACAGCCCGGTGCTCGGGGCGATCAGCTGGGCACCGAGGTCGGCCGGCACCGCAGGCAGTTCCCCGACCCGATCCTGCTGGCGCTTGGCCCGGCCCTTCCAGCCCCAGTACATCAGTGCCACGAACAGCACCCAAACCGCGATGAACCCGACGGTGATCAGCACCCGGCTCATCGCTGCACCTTCCCATCGAGCACGGTCGGCTTGCCGCGCAGCAGCGTTGCGGTGACCTTGGCGCCGAACGTCATCGCCTCGTAGGGGGTGTTGTTCGCGATCGAGGCGAGGTCGGGCCCGTGCACGGTCCATTCGTGGCTCGGGTCGACCAGGGTCAGGTTGGCGGGCTCGCCGACCGCGATCGGACGGCCCTGGTCGGGCAGTCCGACGATCTCCGCGGGGCGTTCGCTCATCACCTTCGCGACGCCACGCCAGTCGAGCAGGCCGGGCTCGACCATGGTCTGCGCGATGATCGACAGCGCGGTCTCGAGCCCAAGCATGCCGGGCCGCGCCTGCGCGAACTCGCAGCACTTGTCCTGCTCGGCGTGCGGGGCGTGGTCGGTGCCGACGCAGTCGACGGTGCCGTCGGCGAGCGCCGCGCGCAGTGCCTCCACGTCGGAGCGTTCGCGCAGCGGCGGGTTCACCCGGTTCACGCCGTCGTAGGTCTCGAGCCGCGAATCGTCGAGCAGCAGGTGGTGCGGGGTGACCTCGGCGGTGATCGAGATGCCCTGCCCCTTGGCCCATTTCAGCAGTTCGACGGTGCCCGCGGTGGACGCGTGGCAGATGTGGACTCGGGCGCCCGCGTACCGGGCGAGCAGTGCGTCGCGGGCGACGATCGATTCCTCCGCGGCACGCGGCCAGCCGCCGAGGCCGAGACGGGCGGCGGTCGGGCCCTCGTGCGCGACGGCACCGACGGTCAGGCGCGGCTCCTCGGCGTGCTGGGCGATCAGGACGCCGAGCGCGCTGGAGTATTCGAGGGCGCGGCGCATGATCAGCGGGTCGTCGACGCAGTGGCCGTCGTCGGAGAACATCTTGACCTGCCCGACGCCGCCGGCCATCATCGCCATCTCGGCGAGCTGCTTGCCCGCGAGACCGACGGTGACCGCTCCGACGGGATGGACGTCGACGAGGCCGACCTCCTGCCCGAGGCGCCACACGTGGTCGGTGACGACCACGGAGTCGGCGACGGGATTGGTGTTGGCCATCGCGAACACCGCGGTGTAACCGCCGAGCGCGGCGGCCGCCGACCCGGACTCGATGGTCTCGGTGTCCTCACGGCCGGGCTCGCGCAGGTGCGTGTGCATGTCCACGAAGCCCGGCAGCAGGATCTGGCCCGCGGCGTCGACGACGGTCGCGCCCGCGGGCGATTCGAGGCCTGCACCGATCTCGGCGATCTCGCCGCCGCGGATCAGCACGTCGGTCGGCTCGCCCTCGCCGTAGATCCGGGCACCGGTGATGAGGACTTCGGGAGAGCTCACAGCGCCGCCCCCTCCTCGGTTCCGACCAGCAATCCGAACAACACGGCCATGCGGATGTGAACTCCATTCGTAACCTGCTGCAGTACAGCAGTTTTCGGTGAATCTGCGACGGCGGACGAGATCTCCATGCCGCGCAGCATCGGACCGGGGTGCAGCACGACCGCATGCTCGGGCAGCTGCGCCATGCGCTTCTCGGACAGCCCGTAGGTGACCGAGTACTCGCGGGGCGACGGGAAGAACCCGCCGTTCATCCGCTCGGCCTGCACCCGCAGCATCAGCACGGCGTCCAGGCCGGGCAGTTCGGCGTCGAGCGAATGCGAGACCGAAACGGGCCAGGTGGACACCCCGACAGGGAGCAGGGTCGGCGGCGCGACCAGCACCACCTCGGCACCGAGCATCGCCAGCAGGAAGGCATTCGAGCGGGCCACCCGGCTGTGCAGGATGTCGCCGACGATCGCGATCCGCTTGCCGGCGATCTCGCCGAGCCGCTGGCGCAGGGTCAGTGCGTCGAGCAGCGCCTGCGTGGGGTGCTCGTGGGTGCCGTCACCCGCGTTGATCACCGCGGGTCCGTCGCCGTCGGCGCCCGTCCACTCCGCGATCCGGTGCGCCGCACCCGACGCGGGGTGTCGCACGATCAGCGCGTCCGCGCCGGCGGCGTGCAGGGTCAGCGCCGTGTCGCGCAGCGACTCCCCCTTCTTCACCGACGAACTCGAGGCGCTGACGTTGATCACGTCCGCGCTCATCCACTTGCCGGCGACCTCGAACGAGACGCGGGTGCGGGTGGAGTTCTCGAAGAACACGGTCATCACGGTGCGACCGCGCAGGGTCGGCAGCTTGCGGACCTCACGGCCGAGCAGCGCCTGCTGGAATCGTTCGGCCTCGTCGAGCAGTGCGGTGGCCGACTCCGCGGTCAGGTCGGTGACCGAGAGCAGATGCTTCACTGGGGGGTTCCCTCATTCTCTCCGCTGCTGAGCGTGACGGCATCGACGCCGTCCTGTTCGACCAGCAGCACCTGGACGTCCTCGCTGCGCGCGGTGGGCACGTTCTTGCCGACGTAGTCGGCGCGCAGCGGCAGTTCGCGGTGGCCGCGGTCGACGAGAACCGCCAACTGCACGGCCTGCGGGCGACCGAGGTCGCGCAGCGCGTCCAGCGCGGACCGCACCGAGCGGCCGGAGAAGAGCACGTCGTCGACGAGGATCACCAGCGCGCTGTCCACGCCGCCGTCCGGCACCGAGGTGCGCTCGAGCGGCCGGTGCGGCTTGGTACGCAGGTCGTCGCGGTAGAGGGTGATGTCGAGGGAACCGACCGGTGGCCGGATCCCGGAAAACTCTTCGATCTTCGCCGCGAGGCGGTGAGCGAGCGTTGTGCCGCGGGTCGGGATCCCGATCAACACCACCCGAGGTGGATCGGTCTCCGCGTCGAGCGCGGTCTTCTCGATGATCTGGTGCGCGATCCGGGCGATCGTGCGACCGACGTCGGCTGCGGAGAGCAACTCGCGGCCGGAGGGCTTGGGCGCCCCGGGTTCTTCGTGCGCCGAGGAGTCGGCAGGCGTGGACAAACTGGACCTCCTTCTCCGCCTCTCGGGACGGGTCGTTAAAGGATGTCTGACGTCGCTCAGCCTATCAGCGCGGGCCTCGATCACCCGCACCCGCACGGGGTGTGCTCAGCCACAACACCCGGAACGGCCGAAGGGCACCTTCGTACGGTCGGACCGTACGAAGGTGCCCTTCAGCCAGGCGGAGCCGAGGTGTTCGAATCAGGCGTCGTCCGTGTTCGCCGACTGCTGCGGCGAGGCAGACTGCGCGGTCGCCGCCGCCGCCGCCCGCACCTGGGGTGCGACCAGGACGACCTGCCCGAGGATGCCGTTGACGAACCCCGGCGACTCGTCCGTGGACAGTTCCTTGGCGAGCTCGACCGCTTCGTCGACGGCCACCACCGGCGGCACGTCGGTCGCGTGGAACAGTTCCCAGACCGCGATCCGCAGGATGGCGCGATCGACGGCGGGCAGCCGGTCGAGCGTCCAGTCCTGCAGATGGTCCGAGATGACCCGGTCCAGCCGGTCCAGGTTCTCCGCGACGCCGGTCACCACGGTCACCGTGTACGGGTTGACGGGCGCGACGGTGTCGTCCTTGGTGGACAGCTCGACACGCTCGGCCGCGAGGTTCACCGGGTCGAGGTCACGCGCCTCCGCCTCGAACAGGAAGTCGACGGCGCGCTTGCGGGCCTTGTGCCGGGCCCCGAACTTCTTCTTGCTGTCGGTCACGCTACGAGTTCACGCGACCCAGGTAGTTGCCGTCACGGGAGTCGATCTTGAGCTTGTCGCCGGTGTTGATGAACAGCGGGACCTGGACCTCGGCACCGGTCTCCAGGGTGGCGGGCTTGGTGCCGCCGGTGGAGCGGTCGCCCTGCAGTCCGGGATCGGTGTGCTGGACCAGCAGCTCGACGGTGACCGGGAGCTCGACGAACAGCGGCGCGTCCTCGTGCGTGGCGACCTGGACCTGCATGTTCTCAAGCAGGAACCGGTGGCCGTCACCGACGGTGGCCTCGGGGATCGAGATCTGGTCGAAGGTCTCGCCGTCCATGAACACGTAGTCGCTGCCGTCGTGGTACAGGTAGGTCATGTCGCGGCGGTCGACCGTCGCGGTCTCGACCTTGACGCCGGCGTTGAAGGTCTTGTCGACGTTCTTGCCCGAGGTGACGTTCTTCAGCTTGGTGCGCACGAACGCGGGACCCTTGCCCGGCTTCACGTGCTGGAACTCGACGATCTGCCAGAGCTGGCCCTCGATCTTCAGTACGAGCCCGTTCTTGAAATCACTGGTGTCAGCCACTGGCTTCGCGTCTCCTTTAGACGATTGTCAAATCTTTGCTGGTGAGCGTGAGGAGCTCCGGCTCCTGCTCGCGAACCACGAGGGTGTCCTCGATCCGGACGCCTCCGCGCCCGGAGAAGTACACCCCCGGCTCCACGGTCACCGCAGCACCGGCTAGCAGTGTACCGGTGCCGCCCTTGCCGATCCCCGGCGCTTCGTGGATCTCCAGGCCGACGCCGTGTCCGAGACCGTGCAGGAACAGCTCCCCGTAGCCCGCCTCCTCGATCACCGCACGGGACGCAGCGTCCACCGCACCCACCTCGACGCCCGGCGCCAACGCCGCCCGGCCTGCCGCCTGCGAGCGCAGCACCAGGTCGTACACGTCGCGCTGCCAGGCCGCCGCCGACTCGAGCACGTAGGTACGGGTCATGTCGGAGTGGTACCCCGCGACGGTCGCACCGAAGTCGAGTTTGACGAAGTCCCCCGACGCCAGCACCGCGTCGGTGGGCCGGTGGTGCGGGATCGCCGAGTTCGCCCCGGCCGCGACGATCGTCTCGAACGAGATGCCGTCGGCGCCGTGTTCGAGCATCAGGAACTCGAGCTCGCGGCCGACCTCCCGCTCGGTCCGGCCCGGCCGGAGGCCCCCGCGCTCGATCAGCACCGCCAGGGCCAGGTCCGCCGCTGCGCAGGCCCGTCGCAGCAGACCGATCTCGTGTTCGTCCTTCACCTCACGCAGCCGCTCGACCAGGCCCGGGCTGCGGGTCAGGGTCAGGTCGGGCGCCGCGGACTGCCACGCCGCGAGGGCGTCGACGGTCACCACGTGACTCTCGAAGCCGACCCGCACCCCGTCCCGGTCGGCGAGGCTGCGGACCAGCGCGCCTGCGCTCGACCGGTCGATCAGGGCACGCAGGTCCGGCACCTGCTCTCCGACCTGTGTGACGTAGCGACCGTCGGTGCAGATGATCGTGCGGTCCTCCGCGCCCCGTTCGTCGCCGAGGTCGACGATCAGCGCCGCGTTCGAGCCGGTGAATCCGGTCAGGTAGCGGATGTTGAGCAGGTCGGTGACCAGCAGAACGTCGAGGTCGCGGTCGGCGAGCAGGTGGCGCAGCGCGGCACGTCGCGCAGCATGGTCGGCAGAGGACATGTGTTCAACGTACGACAGGTCGAGCCCGATCCGGACGAGGGCGATCGTCCGATTCGCCGGATGTCTGTCACCTCGAGTGTCGGTTGGGTCACAACGCGAACGTGATGCTCGTTACGCTGTCCGCATGAACCCCTGGATTGTTCGTGGTCTCGGTATGGCTTTCGTACACGTCGTGACGCGCGTCGTGCTCGGAATCGCCATCACCGCGTGGCCCCTGCACGGCTCCCTGATGCGGTGGCTCGGCATCATCGTCGTCGTTCTCGCGGCCCTCGTCTGGGCGGGCATCGACGGCATCCGCGACGCCCGGGCGCATCCGGCCGAGGGCGACGAGACGGACCTGACGATGCGGTGGCTCAAGGCCGCGGCGGTCGCCGGACTGCTCTCGGGCGCGGTCTGCTGGCTCGTCGGCGCCGTCTCGGACATCGCGCTCGGCGAGAACTCGCTGTTCTTCGAGCTGACCTCCGGCGCCGCGTTCACCCTGCTGCTCGTGTTCGTACCCGCGATGCTCGCGGTCGCCGTGGGCCGGTTCATCGCCCACCGGGACGCGGAGAAGGACGAGCGGGCGGCCGTGGCCGCCCCGGCCCAGGTGCCGGTCGCGGTCGGCGCGGCGGGTGCCTCCGAGGCGGTCGAGCAGTGGTCGCACGAGGATCAGTGGTCGGACGAGAGCGGCGACACCGGGTACGGATTCGCCGAGGGCCCCTACTCGGACGACACGCCCACCGAGGTGTACCAGGCATACGACGAGACCGGCCAGGCCCGCCACCGCACCGACGACGACGCTGCCGACACCGAGGTGTTCCGCGCCGTCCAGCCGCCGAAGGAGTAACGAGAACCACGCCGCCGTGAGCGACCTTCCCCGGCGGGAAGGGAGCACAACGGAAAATCAAACGTCTGAACTCCATTCCCGCAACCGGATTTATCGTTTGGCGGGTTTTGCTTGTGATT